>JADCJN010000080.1 GCA_020247005.1 Silvanigrellales bacterium | reverse complement strand
GTGTTTGTGGGTATGACGACTTCGGCGGCCGTATTCGCCATGGCATCTTCCTTGGCAGGCTCCCAAGGTGACGCGTCTGTATTTTCTTCCAGAGGTGCGATGCGTGTCGCAAATTTCAAGGTGGTGCCTTGAGCCTGCGCTCGAGTGACCCTCGCCAAAAGTTGAGCGATTTTGGCGGACACAAGATAACGTTCATCAAGCGCGCAGCCTTCCAGAAGGGCCTTTGCGGCATCGAGACGATTTTGGCGGGCATAAGCCAGACCCAAATTGTAGCTGACTTTGAGCTTCCATTCGACGAACTCTTCGGGAATGGCGGCCAGTGTTTTTTCGTAGAATTGCATGCCATCGTCGAACTGTCCGTCGCGAATGAAGGCAACTCCGGTGTTGTTTAAATCAGCGACAAGCGAAGCCACGTTTCCGGAATGCCGAATGAGGTCGCGCGCGTGTTCGAGGTCGCCATTGGAAATCGCGATGCGTGTTTCAGTGGCCACAACGGTTTCGTTTTGGGCATCCACAGCCTTGGCGGCTTGAAGAGCCTCTGTTGCGGCGGCCTGGTTGCCCTGCTGGCTTTCGGCATCCGCAATGAGACAGAGGCGTTCCAGATTCTTGGGCGAGAATTCCTGTGCTTTGCGAAAGCATTTGACCGCGCCAGCGTGGTCGTCGAGCCGCAAAAGGCTTTGCCCTAACAGGTGAACCGACTTAAGCGGGTCGCCCCCTTTGGCAAAGGCTATTTTGGCGCGATCGCGGGCCTCTTTGTATTTCTTTTGATGGTAACAAAGCAGCGCGACAATGTATTGTTTCTGACCTTCGGGAAGCAGGCTTTCGTAGACAATCCTTTGAGCGAAACTTGCCGCTTTTCCTGCGTCACCTTGTTGGAGGCAACGGAGAATGGCCGCTTCCACGGCGTGTGGAGTGGTCGGGTTCTTCATCTCCGCAATGACGTTGGAGACGGCTTCAATGAGTTCTTTTTCTGTGAATGGCTTTGGCATCACCGTGCCAACGCTCATTTCGGTGACAAGACTGAGGTCCTGTTTGCTTAAGAGAGAACTTGTCACCACCACGGGCGTGTGTTCGTGAGCCTGGGAGCGCAGGCGCTGCAAGAAAGCGGGGCCCGACAGTTTCGGAATTTTCCACTCCATGAACACGACGTCGACATCGGTCATGGTTTTGAGTGTTTTGGCAGCCTGTAAGCCATCGGTGAAAAAAATGATTTCCGCCGTCGTTTTTTTCTCGAGTGCCTCACGCACCTGCTTGTGGATCATTTCGTCGGGTTCGACGATCACCACTTTCCGCATGGGAATGCGTCCATCGGGTACGTGTCCTTCCGGAAGGTACATTTTTGCAAGCTCAGCCCAACCTGGCACTTCGAGAGCGCTGGCCTGACCCAATGTTCGCTCGCCTTCTTCCGGCTTGCCCACATCAAATTGGGCAGAAGCGAGCTTCAAGAGCCAAGGTTTTTGTTGGGGAAAGCACTCGACCAATTTTGCATAGAGTGAAGCTAAACTGTCGTCGAGTTGAAGCTCCTTGAGGACGGCGTCGAGGTAACTGACTGAGATAGACAACTGGCTTGAATTTTCAGAATTCCAGAGCGCGAAAATTTTTTGAATTTCGGCTTTTGTCACGTCTTTTTTCAATTCACGTGGAAGCCAACTTAAAGCGCCAAGCGAGAAGGCCCCGGGAAGAAGGCGACGCTCATTGCTATCGGCAATGATGCTCACGCGCGCTTTGACGGCGAGCGAATTTCTGAGTGCGTGGTCGAGCAGATGAAAGACGTTGATGGGTTCGTTCACCTGGGGGGACGTGATGACCCAGTGAACGGCGCTCGATTCGAGGTAACTCAGCGCGGTTTTCAAATTGTCCACGCCGGTGGTCTGAGAAAACCCTAAACCTTTCAAAACGTCGACGAAGAACTGCCTTGCCGTAGACTGGGGTTCAACGACGAGAATAGGTGAAGAGGGTGTCCAACGAAGTCGCTTCACGTCAGCATGTCCAGTGTAAGCTCTCTTTCATCCCGTTTCTTCAACCCGTTTCTTCAACCCGTTTCTTCACTCTCTTTCTTCAACCTATAGCGTTATTCCATTTGCTTTTCGAAAAGCTCCTCCCACCGCAGTGTGGCGTTCTTCAAATCGGCCTGCGCCCTCGCAAGCTGTTCTGCGAGGGACTTTGTTTCCTGCAATGGTCTGCCCTGCCCATAGGACTCGTCAAGCTGAGTGGTCAAAGAGGCAATGCTCGACTCAAGCTTGGCCATGTTGACCTCCAGTGTTTCGAGCTCTTTTCCTTCTGACCACGAAAGTTTCCTTTTGTCGTCGCGCGCAGGCCCCTTCAAAGGCTTCTTTTCGGCGACGCCCTCTTTCGTCTTTTTTTCGATCGCACGGGATTCCGCACCGTCGAGATTTTCGAGCGCTTGATTGAGATCGGGAAATACCCGCCACAAACCGATGTCTGTCCCTCCGCGCACCTCGCGCCCCGTGTAGGCCAGAATGTGCGTTGCCACTCGTTGAATGAAGTAACGGTCGTGGCTCGTGAAGATGACTCCTCCACCGAAGTCGGCGAGGTTCATTTCCAGCGTTTGGAGGGTGGGGATGTCAAGGTCGTTTGTGGGTTCGTCGAGCACAAGGAGGTTGCCGTGGTCGAGCATGAGCCTGGCGAGCAACAAACGGGCCTGCTCGCCGCCCGAAAGCTCCGCCACGCGTTTGTCGGCGTCGAAGCGCCAAAAGAGAAAGCGCTCCAAATAGGCCATGACGTGCAGATATTTTCCGCCGAAGAAAACGTATTCGCCTTCGGGGCACACGGTGCGTCGAATGGTGTCCGTGTGGTCGAGACCCGCGCGGTGTTGGTCGAAATAGCTCGCTTTCGTGAGCTCGTGGACGAGGATATTGCCTCCTACGGGAGCTATCTCACCCAACATGGCGCGGAGCATGGTTGTTTTTCCGCAGCCGTTTGGGCCGAGGAGGGCCAAACGTGTTCTTGGTTTCACTGTAAAAGTGAGGCTCTTGCACAAGAGCTTCTCGGCGGGAGCGGAGCCAGGAAATGCGAGCGTGACCTCCTGAAACTCCACAAGCCGTTGTTCGCCCAGCGTCTGCGCAGCCGCAACAAGTATGTCGGAATCGTCCCGTTTGTAGGCGAGCATTTCCGCCGAAAATTGAACCTCCGAGCGAGTGGGTTGAGCCAAGCGCGCGTTCTTTTCCTTCAGGTTCTTTCCAATGCCTTTTGCTCGCTCAATGCGGGCGGTTTGTTTGGTGGTTCGTGCGGCGGGCCCGCGCCGGAGCCAAGCGAGTTCGCGGCGGTAAAGGTTCGCCATGCGATCGCGAGACTTGTTTTCCTGTTCCGCACGCACGAGCTTTTGTTCCGAATAGGCTTCGAAATTGCCTTCGAACGTGCGCCACTCACCCGCCTCGATTTCCACAATGCGGTTCACAAGGGTGTCGAGTAGGGCGCGGTCGTGAGACACGAGGACGAATGCGAAAGGCTCGGCCTCCGATTCCCGAAAACCCAGGAAGCCCACACCCTGCTCAACGATGCCGAGCAAAAAGTCTTCGAGCCACTCCACGCTTGCGACGTCGAGGTGGTTGGTTGGCTCGTCGAGAAGCACAAGCTGTGGATTCGGCAGCAGCGCTGCCAAGAGTTGCACGCGCTTTTGCTGGCCCCCCGAAAGCGCACCATAGGGCCTGTCGGCGAGCTCGAGCAGACCTCCCGACCGCAATGCCGACTGCAGAATGTTTTGGGCCCCGACGCCAGAAAGGGCATCGAAGGCGTCTTGCAGCTCGGAAAGCTTGGCGAGCCAAGCGTCAGAGCTGTAAAGGTCGGTGTTGGCTTCTGCGGCTGCGGAGTGCGACGCGAGTGCGCGCTCGGCGCTCTCGAGTTTCGCTTGAACGTGAAATTTTTCAGGCAATGCTGCAGAAAGTAGGGCGTGCACCGTGAGCGTGGGGTCGACGTCGAACTTTTGGCTAACCACGGCGACGCGCACGCCATTGCGCAGCGCGACCGTGCCGGAATCGGCCTGGGTTTCACCCGACAGAATCCGCAAGAGGGTCGACTTGCCTGCGCCATTGGGCCCCACCACCCCCCAACGTTCTCCGGGGTGAATGGTGAACGACAGATCGGAAAAGAGCGTCGTAGGCCCGTGAGTAAGCGAAACTTTGTGCGTCGTAAGATAAGGAGCAGGTGAAGCCATTGCCAGGAGGTCCTCCTCGCTCCGGTATGCCCCAACCCTGACTCCCGCGCCAGAGGAGGATTCCGCCGCACTCTTGGGTTCTGTGCGCTGTCAGTGGGTTGTTACGACCTGAGTCTCTTCTTGGCCCATTGCGTCACGGAACGTGATTTCATGAGTTCCCGCAGGAAGGAAGAAGGCAAAGCCATTCTGGGCGGGGCGAATCGGAAACCGTTTTGTGGCATGGTCGGCGTCAAAGGGGGCATGCTCTCCGCTTTCCACCACCGAACGGACGGTGGCCTCGACAGGCGAAAGTGGGCTCGTCGTTTGCACGACGACGGTGCCGTCCACCATGGCCGCTAAAAGAGCCTTCCACCCGCCGCGTTGGTTCGTCACGGCCGTGTTCCGCCAGCGCGCGTAGTCGGGCTGGAACCCTTGACGCGAAGAACCCACCTCGATGGCGAAGGAAACCACACCTTCTTCTTTCCATTGCCAATCGACATCGGTGCCGTCGGCCGGGTAAATGACGTCAGGGGCGGCACCCAGTTCGTAAGATCCTTTGCGGCCTTCATCGGAAACAAGTTCCGCTTTCATGCGCGCACCGACGGCAGTGAAAAGCGCCTGCGCGGGATTTTTTTCGGTGCGGCATCCAAAAGGATGAATAATGAGCTCTCCGTAGGCGTGGTAGCTGATGTTCACAAGGGGCTTGACGCTGCGCACCAGGGCCATCATGGCTTGCGTTTCAGGTTCGCTCGCAGGCTGTGGGCCACGGTAGGAATCGCTGCCCTTGTCACCGCTCGAACCTTGGCAGGCATTCCACAGGGCGGGGTAATTGCGGTTGAGATCGACTCCCACCACGCGCCCACCGTCGTTCCATGTGTTTTTGCGCCAGTATCGGCTTGAAGAGTGGACCCGTGCGTTGCCATCGGGATTCACCTGGGGAACCACGACGACGCGGAAGTCCTCTAGAAGGCGTCTCGTTTCTTGGTTGGTGTCATATTCCGCAACCAGCGTTTCAATGATGTCGACCGCAACCTCGGTTGTCATGAGTTCACGCGCGTGGTGCATGGCATTGAACAGGGCGGCGGGTTTGCGAGCGCTGTCGCCTGTTCGCGATGTCACTTCGGCAGCAAGAATATCGCGTCCTTCATGGGTTTTTCCAATAGACCAAACCCGCACAAGTTCAGGGTGCTGAGAGGCCAGTGTCGCAAGGCGTTCAGCAAGCTTTTCAGGTGTGAGGTACTGCTGGATGTCGAAGGCGAGGGTTCCCATGGAGTTGGGTGGAGCGAAGCTCAAATCGAAACCACGTGCTGCGAGAAATGAAATTTCACTGCCGGATGCCCTGACATCAACAATGCCGTGCGAGGTGTCGATGCCCAGAACGTCAAGGGCTCCGAGTTCGGAGAGCTGACTCGCGCGTGCTTGCTTGGACGCCGGAAGCTGGATGTGAACAACCTGCTTTTCGTCGTTGGCCCTGGCGCCACCCTGCGACAGCGTGACAAAAAAGGCGATGCCGCTTGCGGCGGTGAGCAGGCAGGCGACACGCCTTGAGCTGCCATTTGCGGAGCCATTGCGAAACCGGCCTCGGGTTGCTTTCTTTTCGGGGGACGTTGAATATGCCATGAGCGAGCAAGCTCCCTTCCTTCGGAGTTGTCAGAGTCGGGGGAGGCGTGTTGGCCAAACGACCAGCACGCTGAGCATAAGGGAACGTGACGCTTCCGCAAGGGAGTCGAGGAATGAAGTTCAAGGCGAGTGGTGTGACAAAAGAAACACTGAGGGAGCGAGTCCGGGCGGCTCTCGGTGAAACACCCTGCGACCTTGTTGTGCGAGGGGCGAAAATTCTCGACGTTTTCGGAGGGAGTTTCACGGAAGGGACCCTGGCCATCAAGGGTGGCGTTATTGTCGGGTCGCGAGAAGCCTACGAAGGCTCCCAGGTTTTCGATGCCGAAGGGTGTTACGTCGTTCCTGGGTTCGTCGATGCCCATGTGCACGTGGAAAGTTCACTGGCCACACCCCTGCGGTTCCAGCAGGCAGTGCTGCCACGAGGCACAACAACGGCTTTGTGGGATCCGCATGAAATCGCCAATGTGCACGGCACCGCAGGCATTGAATGGGCGTTGAGCTGTGCGGACGACTGCGCTCAAAACGGCGGTATCGATCTTTTCGTCCTTGTGCCAAGCTGCGTGCCGGCCACCCACCTCGAAACGAGCGGCGCGATTCTCTCGGCTTCCGACCTTGCGCCTTTTCGGAATCATCCTCGTGTTCTTGGACTCGCCGAGTTTATGAATGTTCCCGGCGTTCTTTCTGGCGATGCCGGAGTCGCCGAAAAACTCGACCTCTTTTCGAACGGCATCCGCGATGGCCATGCGCCCCAGCTGCGCGGCCGCGCACTGAATGCTTACCTGTGTGCAGGCATCCACGGCTGCCACGAGTCGACAACGCGAGAAGAGGCGTCGGAAAAACTCGCGAAGGGCATGCATGTTCTTATTCGCGAAGGGTCGTGCGCGAAAGACGCCCGTGAGCTCCTGCCTTTGGTCACGGCCCTGAGTTCCAGTGTGCTTGCCTTGTGCAGTGATGACAGGAATCCGGCCGATATCCGATCGGAAGGGCACATCGACCACATTGTTGCACTGGCGTTGAAGCAGGGCATGGCTCCGGAACTCGCGTTTCGCGTTGCGAGTTTTGGTGCAGCCCGCTCCTACGGACTTTTCGATCGTGGTGTGCTCGCTCCGGGGTACCTTGCCGATGCTGTGGTGGTGAAGCCGCGCAAAGCAGGCGACTGGACTGCGGGTTTCGACATCCGCGGCGTGGTGAAGGCCGGGCACCTTGTGGACGCCGCCGAGCTGGAACGGCGTGCTGCCGAAGGCTCGGAGCGCAGCATTCCTCGTGCTCACCGCAAAAACATCCACATGGCTCCCCTACGTGAAGGCGTGCTGAACGTTCCCTGCGTGCTGGAACGTGCTCTGCCCAGGGCCTCTCTCCCCCTGTCGAAAGAAGCTGTTCGCGTTTCTTGCCGCGTTATTGGTGTGCAGGAAGGTCAGCTTCTTTCGGAAGCACGGGTTGTGAAACTTCCTGTGGTGGGTGGTTTGGTACAGTCTGCCGTTGAGGAAGATGTCCTTAAAATAGGAGTCTTTGAGCGGCACCATGCCACGGGCAATGTGGGTGTTGGATTCGTTTCGGGCTTTGGTTTGAAATGTGGTGCCATTGCCGCCTCTATCGGCCATGACTGCCATAACATCACTTGTGTGGGCGTGAACGACACTGTCATGCATGCGGCTGTGGAAGCGATAGGCGCCATGGATGGGGGCATCGTGGTTGTCGGCGAAAAAGGAGAGGTCGTGGCAAGCCTTGCTCTTCCCGTGGGTGGTCTTATGACCCACGCGCACCCCGACGTTGTGGCCGATGCCCTTGTCGCCCTCAAGGCTGCGGCAGCGAGTCAGGGATGCGCATTAGAAGAGCCCTTTTTGCTCATGAGTTTCATGGCTCTTCCCGTCATCCCAGCTCTGAAACTCACCGACAAAGGCCTCGTTGACGTCGAAGCGTTCACCTTCGTTCCTGTCGTGTGCGAAGAGTCCGCTCTCTGAAACACCTGGTATCCGTGGTTCGACCGGAAGACAGGGCTCCAAGCGCGCTTAAAAGTGACCTTCTTGAAACGACCAACCCGCATTCGCCACCAGCTTCACGATGCGGTTCATGTAAGGCACGTTGAGCAACGCCACAGTGTCGCAAGCCTGGTGGTAACAGCGGTTCGAATCGTCGCGCGTGCCTTCGCCGCCAAAGAAGTTTTCCGAAACGAGGGTGGCCGGAATGCCCTTGTTCCAAAAGCTCGCGTGGTCGGAACGGTTGGTGCACGCGCTCACAATTTTGAGGCCCGTTCCAATGCGCGCGTTCGTCTCGGAAAGGGCGCGCGTGAGCGGACGGGACTCGGCACGGTTGCAGTCCATGGCATGAATTGCCGAGTCACCGTCGTTGTCGTAGCCGATCATGTCCAATTGGAAGACGCCCGCAATTTTGCCATCACCCGACCCAGCGGTAAGCCCCGAGGCGTAGGCCTTGGAACCGATAAGCCCCAGTTCTTCTTGGTCGAACGCAAGGAAACGAATGCTCTTGCGGGGCGAAAGTCCCGCGTAAAGACGAGCGACTTCGAGAAGCGCCGCGGAGCCCGAACCATCGTCGTCGGCGCCTTTGTTCCGCACGGAGTCGAGGTGAGCGCTGAACACGACGAATTCGTTCCTGTCGGCTCCCCAAAGGGTGGCCACCACATTGCACCCTTGGTAGCGGCCTTGCGTGTAGCATTGCGTGTCTGCTTCGAGCCCCAGCGCGCGGAATTTGTCGACCATGTAGCTTTGAGCCAGTGCCCGGGGGGCGTCATTGCCGCGGTCTACGATGCGTGTTTCTTTGCCATCCACAATGACGTCGTCTTCGCCCGAGAGGTCGCGGATGGTGGCGAGCAGACGCGCTGACTCGGGTTCGAGCACTGGAAGGTTGGAGAGCGCGGTGGCCACCCCAGCTGGCACTGCAGGTGTCACCCCGGCCGGCTTGCTGAGGCGCGGCACTGCTGGGGGGCGTTTGGTTTCTTGCGCAGGCACAGGCTCAATGAAGAGCCTGGGTTCCGCAGCGAGCGCGCTGAGCCCGCGTGTGTCGACGTCCACCACCCACAAACCCGCAGATGGGTTCTTCGTTCTGTTTCCTTGGAAGAACACAACCCGAGCGCCTGCCTTCTGGAGAAGGGAGGGTGTGTCGAGAGACGCATGACCTTCCACCACAGCCAGGAGTCGTCCGGGTTGGTGTTTTGTGCGCACCCAGGTGCGCTTCACGCCAGGTGCCAAACGAGGGGCCTCGCGCGTGAAGACAAGGCTTGTGTCGCCTGGCAGTGCGTAACGGGCGAGGTCGCGGCTGGGCAGGGTGCCATTGGGAAGGACACTCACAAAGACGTCTTGGGGAGAGGAGACGTAATGAGCGAGTTCGGGGGATTCCCCATGCCCATAGCCCAAGGCTGTGGACGGGCGGTGAGAGGTGAGGGCCACGGCAGAAAGGAACGCTGCGGCGACGAGAGACGTCTTCATAAGAACCCCGATCTCTTTAAATATTTGGGAGAGAGCCGAGGTTGAGTTTAAGCTGGCTGGCTTGTCAAAAACAAGCTCACCCGTGTGTGCACGCAGGCATTCTTGGCCGAAGCCGCGGGGTCAGAGTTCAGGGCGTTCGCGCCAGGCTGCGTTCCACTGCCTGCAACACGCCGTGCAAAATGTTCGCATCGCGCTCGGTCAGCGTGGCGCGTTGAAGCATGCGTCGGATGTCGGCGAGCATGCGGTCGGGGTTTCCTTGTTGATTGAGGCCAGCCTCCACCATGACGGAGCGCCAATGGGCCACGAGCGTTTCGAAATTGTCGTGCGTGACGGGCCCTAGGTGGTGTTCCCTGGTTTTCGAGAGTGTTTTGCGGTCGGCCTGCACGCTGGGTTCAAAATGGGCATGCCCGGCGATGCCTTCCGAGGCCTCGTGAGACAGCTGAAAAAGTCGCGAAAGGACGACGGCTACAGCGTGGCTCAAATTCAAGCTGGGCATGAGATCAGCGGTGGGAAGGGAACAAATGTGCGTGCACTGCAAAATTTGTTCGTTCGAAAGCCCCGATTCCTCGCACCCGAAAACAAGCGCCACGCGACCGAGTTCGGAAAGGCGCCAGGCATCGTCGAGTGTGATGTTCGGATTTCGGAGGTCGCCCATGCGACGTGAAAACCCCACACTGAAATGGGTTCCTTCCAAAGCATCCGGCAGAGTCTGCGTTTCCGCAAACCCTTCCAAGACCCCCCGAGAGTGTTCTCGCGCGTAAAGCAAGGCCTCGCCTTCCTTCCACGCGCAGCGAGGAAAGGCCAACCGGACGTCCCGAAGCGCGAAATTCGTGGCCAGCCGGGCAATGGCTCCCACGTTTCCAGCGTATTGGGTGCCCACCAAAACGACCCGGAAGGGGTCGAGAAGGGCGCGGGAGGTCGTTTCCAAGGCCGATTTCAGGCTCGTTTCGGGGGGGGACGAAGGAGGTGGCTGGGAAGACAAGGGACTCTCCTCGGTGGAGTGTTGGTTCTCCAACACGGCCAGGTGGGACGCGCTTTGCTATTGTAGAGTCTGGGCGCGGGGCTCGCGTGCTCTCGGACGCGAGGGGGCAGAGCTCAAGGGGGGACCCGTACGAATGGATCTTTATGAGCGCTTCAAGATTCCAGAACCGAAGCCTTTCGGGGCCTCCACAGAAATCTACGTTGCCGAGGCTCATAACGAGCTGCGTCTTATCATTCAACACCATTTGAACAAACTGGGGTTCCAGAAGGTTCGCACCGCCCGCGACGGCTGTGTGGCGCTCGCCGAGCTCAAGCTCAAAGGCGCTGGCGTGGCCATTGTGGGAGACGACCTCACTCACCTCGGCGGACTTGACCTTCTGAAGGAGCTTCGCGAAGACCCCGCAGTCACCCGCGAATGCTACATCTTGCTGTGCAAACCGGTGCAAAAAAGCGAGATCATGCTGGCAGTAGAGTCGGGGGTCGATGACCTTCTCATACGTCCTGTGGCGCCGGCCGACATCATGCCGAAGCTGCGTTCTGCTTACGCCGCCTACATGAACCCCAAGAACCCCGAGCGTGTGTACGAGTTCGCCAAGAGCAGCATTCGAACGCAGAACCTCGACAAAGCCCGGGAGGTTTACGAGGCGCTCACTCAAATTACGGTGAAGGCGGCAAGGCCTTATGTGGGTTTGGCTCGCATTGCGCACATGGAAGGCGACAAAGCGAAAGCACTTGAATTTCTGAATCAAGCCATTGCCCGCAATTCAAATTACGTTCATGCCTTTGCTTTGAGGGCCGAACTTCAGGTGGAAATGGGACAAACGCAGCCCGCCGTCGAAGACTTTGTGACTGCCGTGAAGCTGTCGCCGCTCAATTTTGCTCGCTACGAGAAGTCTGTGGAGTTCTTGCTCAAGAACCAGCTTGTAACCACATGCATCCAGATTCTTGAAATCGGGCTGCACGAGGGCATGCAGCACCCCTACGTGGTGGAGCGGCTGGGGTACTGCTACTTCATGCAGAAAGACTATGCGAAGGCTCTGCGTTTCTTGAAGCAAGCGCTGCGCCTGGAGCCCGAGAACGTGAGCTTCATGAACTCGCTTGCCATTTGTTACCGCGATGCCAAGCAGTATGACGATGCGCTCGATACTTATAACCAAATTCTGAAGCGCGAGAACGACAACCACCAGGTGTTGTTCAACAAGTCTCTTGTGCTCTTGCTCGTGCAAAAAAACGAAGAAGCGGCTAAGATTTTTCGTCGGTGTTTGAAAATAAGGCCCGACTTTCAAAGGGCACGCGACAAGCTTAAAGAAATGGGCGTGCCTGAGGATGAAGACTGATGGCAATCATTCGGTGACGCTCTGTCAAATATGCCAAACGCAATTCCTTCGCTGGCTGTGAGTTCGCTTCGAGGAAGCTAAACAGCTCGGCTCAAGATGCGCGATTGATGCGGAACTTCATTGTGAGTTTTGACCAGCCTTCACGACTTTAACTTTGTCGAGCTGCGTTGGGCTGAACGGCGACTTCCCGCACGTCAAGACGTAACAGGAGTGGACAATAATGCGGTCGTTGAGCTCTTCGTCCAACGCTTCGTCAAAGTTCTGGTCGGTGACGATATCCATTGTGCCGAAGCGGGTGAAGTAAGAGTCGACGCATGCTGCGAGCCTCTCAGAAGCGCATGTTGGTGACCTCTGGAGTCCAAGAAGATTATTTGTAAATTCGGCGGAATAGCTGGATTCATTTGCGGTGCGGAAGGAAACCGACGCCTTATCGCGGAAGTATCCGAAGTTGAGGACAGAGTATTTGTCAGTTTGGATGGCGCTCGGAGACACAAAAGCACTTTGTTTTTCATGTGAATAACGAAGGCCGGACTGGAGCAATTCTGCGGCGACCTCGTCACGCACTTTCACGAGGTCTTCCGAAGAGTTCATGCGTGGAACGAACAGATGATCAACCGCCGTTGCTCGGTGGCAACTCACGCAGTCTGTCGTATTGACGTCGTTGAGATGCGGGTTCTGAATCTTTGAGATGCGCCGAAGCGCATCTGTGATGACCCCCTTCGGATCTTCTTCGATGCGCTGACCGAATCTCTGTCGGATAGGCTTTACAAGGTCATCGATGGTGTCTTTGGCATTTTCGGTGTTTGCGAGAGGAACGACGGGTTCGCTCGTCCCTTCAGCCTCGCTCAAGCTTCTCGAAGACATGAGAAAAGTGAGCATCTGATAAAACCCATTTTCAAAGGGTAGGCGCTTGCCTTCGGAATCCGTCGCGCTCGCGGTTTTTGGATTTCCGACTGTCACCGCCC
>JADCJN010000008.1 GCA_020247005.1 Silvanigrellales bacterium | reverse complement strand
GCGAGTCGGGAAGGAGACAAAGACACCTTCGACTCCAGCACCCGTGTGATTCATTTGTCCTTGGGAATGCTCCACAAAGAAAGCCGCCTTTATGCAGCCTTGCTGATGGGCCACAAGTCGACCACTTCGAAGCTTTTCATTAAAGAAGATGACACTGAGCTGAGTCTTGACGACACGCTTTCCGATGCCAAGGTGCCGCTGCTGGCCCAAAGCACTGTGGGATGGGTGTCACCGTTTGGAATGAATGCGGCGCTCTCGTTCCTTTACGTCCCCAATCGCCTTTTCATGCCGCGCTTGAGTCTGGGTTACGTTCACACTTTCGTTGGCGGAGCAAAGACGACGCCTGCAGGCGCCCCTCCGGAAGGGGAAGCGGCCAGTGACGCACCCAGTGGGTCTGGTGGCGTTCCGCGCGAAGCGCCTCCTGTAGGCACGGGCACTGCTGTGCCGCAGTCCCCAGGCGCTTCGAGTTCCACTCTCGAACCCGCAGGAGACCCTGCCGCTGCACCTGCCGTGGTGTCTCCGGGTGCCGCCACTCCCGGGAAAGGAAAAGCGAAAGGGGCGCCTAGGAAACAGCGGCGCGCGCCCGGGGCCAAACCCCAGCCGTCTTCCGTGCCTGTGACACCTTAAAGCACCTTACGAAACACGACAGGAGATGGCCATGCGCCTGAACGCCTCGACTCCCACAAAGCTCGGCCACGGGTTCTTCTCGAAAAGCATTTTTGGTTCTTTGCTCGCAAGCACCTGTTCCCTGCTCATTATTGGCTTTGCGGGCTGTGGCTCCTTCGACTTGGGCGACGAGAAACCCACAGAGGTGCAAGTGGATGCCAATGCGCCTAACTGGAGCGCAGACATTCAAAGGCTCATGGCTGTGAAATGCATGAATTGCCATGCGGACCCTAAGCCTAGGCACGCCCCTAAGGGAACGCCAGCCATCGCACTTTCTACGGAATCGGTTTTTAAACAATCGGCAATGCTGAGTCGCGTGTGGGAGCGCGTCTACCGATCGCCCTCGCGTCCGATGCCTCCCGACTATGGAACCCCACTTACGAGTCTCGAACTCATCGCGTTGAAAAAATACCTTGGGGACAACGGCATCGACACCACCATTTCTACATCCATCCCGGATCCGGGAACATCGACAGGGGGAACGTCGACGACGGAGCTTTCGTCTTTGTACAAAGACAAATGCGTGAGCTGCCATGGGTCTGCGGGCGAAGGCGTGACCGGGCTTGGGAAGAAACTTGCTGCCACCTCCCTCTCAGAAGCCCAGTTCGTGAAGAAAGTCAGAGACGGCGTTCCCGGAACAACGATGGGTGACTACACAGAAACAGAGGCACCGGAGGCTTCCCTGAAGGCAGACTACGCGGTTTTGAAAGCCCTGAAGTAAACGAAAAGACGGGATTTTCCCTAAATTTGTAAGGTTTCGTGCGGGCGCGCCGAATGACTTCGGTGAGAGAAGGATGCGCGCCCCGCCTAGTGGAAATTGGACGCGCGAAGACGGGAACTTGGGGCCTCGCCTCAAGTTTGCGTCGCCTTGACTCGAAAAGGGTTTTGGTCGGCTGCGCGGAGGAACGCCTGAATGAGATCTCGAGGAATACGCCCACCTCGCTTTCCGATATTTGCGTTGGTCGCACTCACCGCGTGTGGGGAGTTCGAGCGCAAGAACACCGACAACACCATTGCCCGCGGTGAAGTGAAGAAAGAGGAATTCGCCACAGACACGGGCGACTTGGGCTCCGCGAACGGGAGCGTCTTCGACGAAAAAACGGGCCAAGTCCGTGTTCCTGTGGGTGCCAAGGCTCCTGCTGTTCCAGCGGTTGCCTGTGCGAAGACACGCACCAACCGTGAACTTGTGGCGCGCGTCTTTCAAGACGTCGTGAACCGATCGCCTACGGCAGAGGAACTTGCCGAAGTCGACAAGCCCTCTTTTCGGTACGAAGACTGGGTCGAATCGTTTGTTTCGTCGCCGAAGATGGAAGACGGCTATACGAAGTTCGTCACGAATCTTCTTCGCATTGATGGCATTACACCCACCGACCCCGACGAACCTGCGGATGTTCAGCTTGCAGGCGACCTGAAACAAGAGCCCGTGGTGCTGGTGCTGAAGAACAAAGACAAACCTTGGCCGTGGTTCTGGCGCACGAAAACCTTTTACTGCAACGAGCGCACGGCCCCGCTCTACGGGCTGACGCGCTTGAACACGCCATCGTTCGTGGAGTGCACCCTTCCCGACGAACGAGCGGGACTTCTTGGACTCGTGTCGACATTGCGAGCGGCTTCGACCGAAAACAACCCCCAAGCATTCTATCGAGAGAACAACAATTACGGCCGCGCAAAGAACTTCATTTACTGGATGAAAGGCATGAAGCTCCAGGCGAACACGGCCGGGCCCAAGGGCAACGACAACGTGACGCCCATGGCCTCGTGCGTGCCGACGACGGACATGCGCGTGAAGAAAAATGAGGACGGCACTCCAGGGCTCGTTTTCGGAACAGCCTCAGTGCCCCTCTCGGGCAGTGCGTGCAGCGGGTGCCACTCGAAATACAATGCCCCCCTTTCCATTGCCTTTCGCCGTTTCGATCCGAATGGAGTTCTCCTCGACTTTCCCGCCATCGACAGGCTTAACAACGAGGACACGGGTGGTTTCTCGAAAGAACTCTTGAAGGAAATTCTGACCGAACAGAATTCCTGTTGGGCCGTGGACCCTGACGCCCCGCCGCAACCCTTCGTGGGACTCGTGGGGCTTGCGGAAATCGCAGCGAGAAACCCTTCGTTTGGCCAAGCTCTTGGGGTGCAGATCCCTGAGCTCCTTTCGAACACGACGCCCGACGCGAACATGACGGCGTCCATTTCGAAATCTTATTTGGAGGGTGGCCAGACCCTGAAAGCCGCATTCAAAGGACTTTTTCTTTCCGAGAGTTACCGCTGCGAAGTGAAGAAATGAGGTGATGACATGAAGACTTCTGTCGTTTGTCTGCGTTCTGTTGTCGTAACCGCTCTGAGCGTGTGCCTGGCAGGTTGCGGTGCTCTTACCGAAGCGAAAAAAGCAGATACGGAAACTGAGGATGGCGCCACAAACACCGCGGGTGAAGGCACAGACACAGCGGAAAAGGCGAAGGGTTCGTTGAACCTCGCGGACATCCAGTTGAAAAGCGCTTCGCTTTTGGCCACCCACTCCGAGAACGTTTTCGGTCCGGGCCTGTCCATCGTGCCAGGCAGTGCTCGTGGACGTGAACCCGCCAAAAGCGTGTTCGCACTTTACCAAAACAACTTCGGCTCCGAGGCGGGCTTGAGCGTCGGCGACAAATTTGGCGATGCACCCACGGAGGCCTATTTCATGGGTTTAGCCATTGCCGGGGAAACCATTGCCCGCAATTGCGAAACCGATCTCCTCACAAAGAAAGAGGAGTCAAAGTGCAAGTGTGACGACGAAGAGTCGGCCAAAGCACTTTTGGGGCGTGCCTTTTCGCAGTGGGACTTTGAAACGGCCGAGCGAAAACAATTCGTGGCGAAGGTCGTGAAGGGCTGCCAAGAGGCCTACGCGTCCACAATCAACGGCATGGTGAT
Organism: Silvanigrellales bacterium; assembly: GCA_020247005.1. Classification (GTDB taxonomy): domain Bacteria; phylum Bdellovibrionota_B; class Oligoflexia; order Silvanigrellales; family Silvanigrellaceae; genus JADCJN01. Next base: position 16,732 of record JADCJN010000008.1, on the reverse strand, counting down.
GTCGCTCGCATATGCATTGCGACGTTGAATAAAAATACACTGACTATTGAATCAAAATTGAGGAGTTCTAGAAATGGTGATTAAAGGAAAGTTCTTCGACCGTCGGGAAGCCTTCAAAGTGACAGCGGGAGTTGGGCTCGCTCTGGGCCTTGGAAAAATCGGCAGCGTGCGCGAGAGCGCGCTGTTTGAAACGCTCCTGGGTGCCGCCGCGAAGGGAAGCCTCGACGACGTCGCTTTCGCTGCGGGCACCGCATCGAAACGGTGCCTTGTGCACATCGTGCTCATCGACAAAACCCAAACCGCCCTGTTTCAGCACATTCCTTCAGGAACGGTGCCGCCGGGTGCAGACTCTTTTGAGGGGATTGCGCAGCAGGCCGTCGACTTCCGCGGAATGCCGCTCACAAAGCTCTTTGGCGATGGCCTTGCCGAGCTTCCGGCGAATGTGTCCTTGAACATGAATGTGGCTTGGGCAAAGAGCACAGGGAATCACACCCTCATCGACTCTTATGTGGACGATGAGCTTGGCGGCATCAATTCCGCCTTTGAAAAAGTGAGCGGCGGTACGGGAATTCTGGGCGCTGTGGGCTTCAATATGAACAGCAACGCCAACAATTCTCGCGATGCTTTCACAGGGCCTGGCAAGAGGCAGCTCACGACCTTCGAGAACGTGAAAGATCTTGCGGACACGCTCGAAAAGTCGGTGACGCCTCTGAAAGAGGCCAAGAGCCTCGAGATGGTGAAATTTATGGACTCCCTGGTGACGCCAAAATTCGAAATGCGCGACAGGCTCGTACAGCTTGCGCAGAAAATTGGCGGCGCGATTCCCGCCCTTCGGGAAGCAGAGAAGTTGACATTCGCGAATGATTTGCGGGCTCCCATGAACAACATGAACATGCCACCGCAAATGGCCGATGGCGTGATGCAACAGGTGAATTCGGTCATCGCACTTTACAACGCAGGTGTGGCTCGCAACTTCATGATAGCCATTCCCTGGAACGATACGAATGCAGGGAACGCGCTTACAAATGCCGGTGGTGAATTCAACGCCGACCCGTTTTCCATGACGCCGAAATTTGCGCAGGCTTTGGTGACACTGCACAAAGCGATCCCCAATCTTGTGGTGGTCACAACGTCAGACGGCGGCCGCTCCCAAGACAACGGTGACCAAAATCCTGGACTCGCCTTCCTCACTGGCCCGAGCTCACTGGTGAGCAATGGCCTCATCGGCACACCGTACACCTCAACTGCGAACCTAAACCGCTCAAGCGGTCAGGTGACCTTTTCCGACGGCGCCAGGGGCGTCGCGTCTCCGGCCGACTGGTACCGCACTGCTCTGGTAGCGCTGGGCCACAAACCAAAAGAAGGTCGTTTCGTTGCTCAGGCACTCAAGAGCTAAAAGGAGGGCGCGAGGCGTGCCGAACATTCCATTTCTTCAAGAACTCAGAACACAAGGCAAGGGTTTCCCTTGGGGCGTTGTGCATTCAAGTTTTGCGCTTGTGGCCCTGTGCGGATTGCTCGCTTCGGTCGGTGGCTGTGGAACCGCAGACCCAGAGGAATTCGATCCTCTCGCCGACCCCTCTCGAAACGGACTTGTTCCCGTGGGAGAAGCCGGAGAAAATGCACCAGGTTCGAAAAAGTCTGTGGCATTCACTGTTCCAGCGGCACCTTCCGCTGCCGACGTGGTGTTTCTTGTGGACGACGATGGGGCGCATCGTCACAATGGAACGGTGAGGTCGCGGTTGGACTTGGCACTAGAGGGATTCGTCGCCAGGCTCCGATTTACCCGTGGCGACCTTAAAGTTCTTCTCGGACCTTCCTCCATTCCTGACACCGATCAAAATGGCCTCCCCATCAAAGCCACCGAAATGGACAAGGGATACGGGTTTTGGCGCGAGGCCAACGGTACCCTTGAGGCTCTTGCTTACAACACACCGAAGGTCGATGAAATTCTTTCGAAACGGATTTTCGACCGAAATGACGAATCGTACCAGTACAGCCCTTTGTCGTCGTTGCGTCGCGTGGCGACGCTGGCCAACGGCAAAGGTCTTCGTGGCGAGAGTAAAAAGTCGTTCACGCATTTTGTTCTACTCGCTTCGCGGCCTGACTCTGGAGAAACTTCGACTCCTGAAGATGTCATAGAAACGCTCGATGAGGAGCTGAAGGCGGGCTGGCATCTCACTGTCATCGGACTTCCCAAAGACGGGTGCGATGTGGGCGACCAGAACCGGACTTTGATAGGGAGCCCAAAAAAAACCGACGGCACGCCCTCGGGGCATGAATACAAGCCTGCCGCATTGGCAAAAGCGGCAGGTGAGAGGGGAACGTTCCTCAGCATCTGCGAGAAAAGCTTTGCCGCGCCTTTGCAAGCCATTGCTGCAAGCCCGGCGGGTCGTTCGGGAGCGAAGGTGGAACTTGGTGCGAAGGCCATTGCCAAGAGCATTGAGGTGACAAGTCCGAAAGGCCTCGTCACCGGATGGAAGTATGTTTCTGGGGAATCGAAACTTGTGCTCCCGCCGCACCTGCTTCCGGGGACGAAACTCACCATCACGTTCCTGGTGCATGACGGCAAAGCCCCCAACCCGCTCCCTGTCGAGATGGCGGCACCAGCCGTCCTCGACAAGCAGCTTTCGCCCGAAGAAATTCTCTTTGTGCAGAAGGCTGCGCCCATTTTGCAACGCAATTGCGCCGGTGGGGGCTGTCACTCGGCGGGTGCGCCTCGGGTTTTTGTGGGGAATTATGCGAACGTCCGTTCGTCGAAAGATTCCATTAAAGACCGAGTGTCACGCATGTCGGGCGCAGCAGGTTTCATGCCTTTGGGCAAGACCATGACACCCGCTGACCTCACTGCGCTCGTGGCGTATCTTGATGGTTTGAAATGATGTCGGTTGGGTCGGCGGCATGGCTTGGTGTTCGTGCCGTTCTCGCATGCTCTTTCTTAACGTGTTCCCTGGCCGCCTGCGGTGCATTGAAAGCGGGGCGGGGAGGGGGTGGCGGTGTTCCGAATGCGGACACACCCAAAGGAGAGCGGCCTGTGGCGTCTGTGCCTTCGGGGACGCCAGGGCCAGCAGGTCAGTATGCCACTGCGTTGGAACCCCAACTTGTTTCGTTTCTCCCCGCGAGGGATGCCAAAGGGGTTGTGCTTGGTAGCCCGTTGAGCCTTCGTTTCAACGTCGCACCGCTCGAAGGCCAGGACTTTTCGAAAGTCTTGGTTCTTCAAGACGGACCCGATTCTTTCGTGCCCTTGGTGTGCAGCGTTGCTGTAGCAGAAAAAAGTGTGTCGTGTGCGCCCCGATCGCCACTTGCGCCCGACACCCTGTACACGGCCACATTGCTGGAGCGCCTCGTGTTTCCCTCTGGGCGTGTTTTGCCGCAGGGCGCCGTGTGGAGTTTTCGCACAACGCGCAGCGACGATCGCATGCCCCCCGAGCTCACCTGGAAGTTCAGTGACGCAGGCGCTGTTGAGCAGGGCGCACCGCTGGTGCTTTATTTCTCGGAACCGGTGAAGTGGACGGGGACTGAGGCGAGCCTGCAGGTGAAAACAGCGGCGGGTGCCCCTGTTGCAGGTGGAACAGCAAAGGCGATAGCCAATGCACTGGAGATTTCCCTCGATTCGACCCTCGCGCCAGGCGACCACGTTTTGACTTTGGGTGCTGGCCTGGCTGACCTGTACGACAACGCTTTTGTCGGCAATCTTGTTGTTTCCTTTTCGGTGCGTTCAGGTTCTGCCCGCGAGAGCATGACCTTCGACGAAGGTGCATCGGACGGGCTTGGCACTGTGCAGGGAGGAGCGCGTGCCCATGGCCCTTGGAATTTGGTCTTTTCGAGCCCGGTGCTGCCCTCGGTTGCCACAGCGCCCGGACGGGTGCGCGTCGCGGCACAAGCTGCTGGCGCGAGCTCTCCCGATGTTCCCCTTGTGTTTCACTTTACGCCGCAAGGAATGAGGCTCACTCCAAAAACGCGCCTCGCCTACGACACCCCTCACCAGTTGACACTGCGCGGCGACTTCGCTTCCTGGGAGCGTGCTGAACTGGCAACTGGAGGTGCCACCGCTTTCGTGTCGACTCCTTTCACGACGCAAACGGAACTGGCGCTGGTGTCAGTTGCACCTGGGCATGCGCAAACGGAAGTTGGTTTGGGGCTTGCCTGGACGGCGACGTTCGACCGTCCGTTGGCGGCAGGGCTTGCTGCCGCCGACTTGGTGGATGTTCGCGATGGTTTGGGCCGGCCTGTAAACGTCACGGTACGCGTGGGCGTGCAGGGCGCCGCGCAGAGCTCGGGAGTGGAAACCACACTTTCGGTGAGTCCGGCAACGGCATGGAGCCTCTCGGAAGACTACGCCGTCACATTGCTCGCCGCTGTGCGTGGCAGCGACGGCGCTGGATTCGCGTCGCAAAAGAAATTCACGTTCAAGGCCAAAGCGGATCCACAATGGGAATTGGGTCCGAAGCGCGTTTTTGTGGCGCGTTGTGAGTCGTGCCATCCAACCTATGTGAACCGAGCCACCGCCTGGGCTTGGGGTTCACGCATTCAGCGGGCGCTCGATTCCAATCGCATGCCTTTGGGAGCCCCCTTGTCGCCTGCCGACAAAAGCGCCGCGCTCGACTGGTTCAATGCCGCTGTCGCCGCTGGCGCTCCCTAAAAATGTTTACTTGGGTTGAAAGCCCGGCAGGCTCGATGCGTCTTCGGCCCCCGTCAAGGCAAGTGCGCGCTTCACAGCGCCATCGAAGTCTTTAGAGACAACCTCGAGGGGAATGCGCGCTCGGAAGTGTTCTGCCCAGCGAAATTCTGCGAAGGGCTCGCTGCTTTTTTGGAACCCTTTTTCTTCGCGAACCGCTGATGCAAGACTTCGAAACGGATCGTCGCGCATGTCTCCAAAGGTTTTCGGCAGGAGCGAGAACGGCTGAGGTCCTTCTCCCTTCTCGTCGAAGGGATAGACCCACTTCTTTTCGTCCATGAGCCGCCAGAAATCGGTTTCTCCGAGGTCAGCCAAATTCGCTGTCACGCTGGCGTAGGTTTCCTTGATGCCCAGGTTCCAAAGAGCACGGCCAAGGTGGTGACCATCAATGATGTAAACAACCCCCTCGGGGCCAATGACAACCGGTGAAGTGTCTTCTTCTAAGTAGGCGTCGAGCTTCGCCTCGTCGCCTTGTCGCTTGGCGATCTTCTTTTCCTTGTCGCTCACAGCTCTAAAGCCGACTGCAAATTGCGTTGGACGAGCCGTTGTGACGGCAAGCCGGCACATTTCGCCAAGCCGGCTTGTTTCTTTGCACGCTGGCACTGAAGAAAGCCTTGCAGCATTTTCCGATGCTCCTTTTTGAGTGGAGGGAGCTGGTGTCGAAGTGTGCGCGCATCCAACCCAGAGCGGGACCTGGATGAGAGCCACGGCCAGTGCTCTTTTGCCGAAGTAAAACGCAGTCGCATGATGAGAAGAGGAAACAGAGACTGGCGGAAATGAAGCCATGGAAAGGATGCCTTAATTTTGAGGTTGAGGATTCCGTTGCCCTGCCCATGCAACGACCTTCAATTCGACGTGAATGGGAGTTGGGAGGCCAGTCACCCCCACTGTGGTGCGTGTGGGTCCGTCTGATGCGCGGAAGTACTCGGCATAGACCGCATTGAAAGTCGCAAAGTTTTTGTCGATATCGACGAGGAATGCCTGAACGTCGACGATGTCGGAGAGGGCGAGACCCGCGTCGCTCAAAATGGCGCGGATATTTTCGACACAGGCGCGCGTCTGCAATGCGACATCGTAAGACTCCACTTCGCGCGTCCCTTGCGCAAAGGTCACTCCCGGAATGTCGGCGCGGTTCCGTTTGCGTGGACCTATACCCGAAACAAAAAGGAAGTCGCCCACTCGACGTGCGTGGGGATAGGCTCCCACAGCTTCGGGTGCCCTCGCGCTTTCGTAATTTTCAGTCATGTGATTTGTCCCATTTTAGGGCGATTGTTTTCGTTTCTGTGTAGAACTCAAGAGAGTGCCGGCCTCCCTCGCGGCCGAGGCCCGAAGCCTTCATGCCGCCGAAAGGAGCCCGAAGGTCGCGTGCAAGCCAGGCGTTGACCCACACGGTGCCCACGTCGAGCGCGTGGGCCACGCGGTGAGCCCTCGAGAGGTCGTTTGTCCACACCGAAGCGGACAGCCCGAAGCGCACATCATTTGCCATGAAAAGAGCCTCGGCCTCATGGCGAAATGGAGTGACGGTAACGATAGGTCCGAAAATCTCTTCTTGCTGCAGGCGCGAGGAGTGCGCCACGCCTGTGAGTATCGTGGGTTCGAGAAAAAAACCATTTTGAAATGGGCCCGGAAGTGTGGGGCGCTTTCCTCCACAAACGAAATGAGCCCCTTCTTCGCGCGCAAGGGTAAAGTAACTCTCCACTTTCGCACGGTGCTCGGCACTGACGAGAGCTCCCAAAGTCGTTTTTTCGTTTTCAGGGTCGCCCACCACAAGCTTGCGTGTTTGAGCCACAAAGCGTTCGAGGAAAGAGTCGAAGATGCTTTCCTCGACATAGATACGGGAACCACACAAGCAGATTTCGCCTTGATTGAGGAAAGACGACCGCACCGAGGTGCGCGCAGCGAGGTCGAGGTCGGCGTCAGCGAACACCAGGTTCGCGTTCTTGCCGCCAAGTTCGAGTGAAAGTTTTTTAAAGGACGAGGCTACGCTGTGCGCGATGTGTGCACCGGTGCCCGTTCCACCCGTAAACGAAACCAGTGGCACGTGAGGATGCACGACGAGGGCCTCGCCCGCGGTTTCGCCACGTCCGAAGACGACGTTGCAGACGCCTGGAGGAATGCCGGCGTCTCGCATGACTTCTGCAAGGAGGAACGCCGTGGTTGAGGTGAATTCGGAAGGTTTGCAAACGGCGGTGTTCCCCGTGGCAAGCGCTGGGGCGATTTTCCACGTGAGGAGATAAAGGGGAAGGTTCCAGGGTGTGACGAGCCCAGCCACACCCAACGGACCTCGCGTGGTGTAGCTCAGCAGCGCGCTGGAATGAGAAGCGCCCGACTCAAGAGCCTCTTGAGCTTCGTGAAGAAGCGCGCCCGCGAAGAAACGGAAGTTTTCGATGGCGCGCGGGATGTCCATGCTTCGCGCCAGCGAAAGTGGCTTTCCTTGATCGCGTGTCTCGGCTCGAGCGAACTCTTCGCGCCTTGCCTCAATGCCGTTGGCCACGGCGTTCAAAAGCGCTGCGCGCTTTTCCCGGGGAGTGTCGCGCCAAGAAGGAAACGCGTTCCTTGCGGCCTCCACGGCTCGGTTGACGTCGGAGGCATCGGAATCGGGAAGGCGTCCAAAAACGCATCCGGTGGCAGGATTCACGTTTTCTAGGAACGCACCACGCGCCGGCGGAACAAATTCGCCTCCAATGAAATTCAAGAGGGAGTTGGGCATTCCCGACGTCTCGGAAGGGTTTGTAGGCTTGCTCATGGCTGACTCCACGACGTGGTGCGTCCCCTCTGTCTTTACGAGGAGGCCGGCGGCTGGTAAAGATGACACACACTTCCGTACCTGTCACACCTCTTTCCAGAGCGTGCATCCATGCCCGACGTTCCCGTTTCGTCGCCCGGTGCAAGCGGGCCGTTTCCGGAGTCGCCGTCTTCGCGGGCAGGTGCGCCCGGCGCTGAAAAATACCCCACAAGCCCCACGCATTCACAGCGTCCACAGGAGCAAGGCATTCCGTCGGGACGCGATGTTGAATGGCGGCCTTTGGTCGATTATCGCCGTGCGGGTGTTTCGGAAACCACCATTCATGGCGCCGTGGCGTGGGCCACGCCGCGCGAAATCGTCCACTCTTTCGGAGGAGACGTTCTTTGTTACGGCCGCAGTATGATGAAGCCGTTCATGATAAAGCCCCTGGCTTCGGCCCTCAGCGGAATCACAACGCCGGAGCAAAAAGCTATCGTCGTTTCTTCGCACAACGGCACAACTCAACACGTTGAGGCCGCGCAGTCGCTTTTACCGGAAGCAGAGTGGGGGCTCATGCAAACCCCGCTCGACGTTCCTCTCATTCAATTCGGAAGGCAAGTGAGGCGTCCGCGCCGTTGGTACCATTGCTGCTCCGGAGAACACGCGGGTATTTTGTGCGCGTGCCGCCAGCTGGGCTGGCCGCGCACGGGCTATATGATGCCTTCGCACCCTTTCTTTTTGGCTTACCTCGGCGAACTTCGCAGACATCTGGGCTCCGCGTGGGAACCTCTCCGCGTGGCACGTGACGGCTGCGGGCTTCCCACAGTGAGCAACACCGTGGGTGAGCTTGCGTTTCTTTATGCTTCCCTTGCAAAGCACCGCGATGAAGACTGGATTTGGAGCGCCATGACGTCACACCCCGACCTCGTGGGTGGGTTTGGTCGCCTGGACTCCACAATTATGAAAAGTGGGGAAGGGCTTGTGGTTGCAAAGGAAGGCGCCGATGGACTCCTTGGCCTTTCCATAGTGCATCCCGACTACCCTGAAGGGCTTGGAGTTGTGGTGAAAATAGCCCACGGCTGGAATTCTCAAGCCACATGGTATGTGGCACGCGCCATTTTGGGTGTCCTTGGGTTTCCGTTGCGCAATCCGTTGCCGCTCAACAGGCAAAAGGCGTTTCTTGTTCCGGGCGTGGTTCCTGCGCGTTACGAGTCGGCACTCGAGAGTGTGTTGACGTGGGACGATTGGGACCCCGACCGAGACACGTACGACTTCGACTGGCAAACGCGTTCTTAATATGGGAGGCCGCCTTGAACCGTGGTCGCATTGTTGCCGGCGCTTTGGCGCCACACCCTCCTCATCTTGTCTATGCCGAGAATCCTCCACAAAACGAGCCGCGCGCCGAGTGCGGATGGGAAGAGCTGCGTTGGGCCTATGAACGACTTCGTTTGAGTCTGGCAACCAAACCGTTCGACGTCATTTTGGTGCACACTCCCCACTGGCGAACGTCCCGAGGACACCACGTTCTTGCATCACCACACTTCAAGGGGCTTTCCGTCGACCCCGTGTTTCCGCATTTGTTCCGTTATACTTATGACCTCCGGGTCGACGTTGAGCTTGCCCATGCCATTGTCGAGGAAACGCGCGCGGCAGGACTTGAAGCCGTACCCATGTGCAACCCCGACTTCCGCATCGACTACGGCACCCTGGTGAGCTGTCATATGACGCGCCCGCAGTGGGACATTCCCATCGTCGCGATTTCTTCCAACACCGCCCACGATGACCTTTCCGTGGAGGTCGGCGACGCTCGCATGAAGGCGCTCGGAGACGCCACGCGCCGCGCGGTGGAGGCGACAGGGCGAAAGGCTCTCTTGTTGGCGAGTTGTTCACTTTCGCATCGCCATTTTACCCAGGAGCCGGCATTGCCAGAAGACATGACTCACGAACATATATACAACTACAATCAATATTTATGGGACATGCGGATGCTTTCTCTGTTCCGTCAGGGGCGCACACGGCAAATTGTCGACGAGGCGCCCGACTTCGTGGAGCAAGCTGTCAGTGAGACCCGTGCTGGAAGCCTGACGTGGATGCTCGCTGCTGCCGGTTTCCCCGACGAACCTTGCACAGTGCATGGATACGGTTCTGTAATTGGTACGGGCAATGCGGTGGTGGAAGTTCCCCCCGCGCGTGTTCACTCAGGAGACGCGTGTGATGGAAAATTGTAATGTGCCGCTGAGCCTCATTGTTCCTGGGCTTCCACATCCGTATCTCGTGCCGGAAGCCTGTGAGGCCTATGGTCGGCTGCGCGAAGGTTTTGAGGCGGCGCGTGCGAAAGTAGAGCAGGCGGTGACAGAAGACGGTGTCGACCTTCTTGTTCTCTACAGCACGCAGTGGCCTTCCGTCCTTGGCCACCAAATTCAAGGGGCGCGGGAACTCACCTGGACGCACGTGGATCCGGAATTCCATGAGCTGGGCTCCATTCCCTACTCTTTCGCCTTCGACACACAGTTCGCTGAAAGCTATGCGCGTGAAGCCACCCAACGTGGGCTCCATGCGCGCGTGGTGACATACGCGGGGTTTCCTGTGGACACGGGAACCGTTGTGGCGCGCAAACTTCTTGACCCCGAAGGAAGGCTTCCCTGTGTTGTCGTGTCGTGCAACATGTACGCCGACCGCGCGGAAACCCTGGTGCTTGGCAAAGCGGCAGCCTCCGCTCTTCGCTCGTCGGGGCGAAAGGCGGTAGCGGTGGCCATTACCGGCCTTTCCTACCGTATGCTCCCTGAGGTGTTTCTTCCGGAGCACGCGGCAACCAAAGAGCGTGTTTCGTTGCCGCGAGACGATGAGTGGAACTGCAAGATCCTTGAGCTTCTGGCGGCAGGGCGTGTGGAAGACGTCAGCCAGCTTGCGCGCAATTTTCACAAGGAAGCCCGAGCCGACCAAAAGTTCAAAGCCCTGTGGTGGCTGACAGGCTTGCAGGGTGGTCACAACCATTATGCGGGTGAAGTGCTTGCGTATGCGTCACTTCAAGGCACAGGTGCTGCTGTTGTGGCCTTACGAGAAAGTGACGGAGTGCGTGCAGGCGATCCGGAATTCGACGAAGATGACGTTGAAGTGTTCCGCGGCGAGCGCAGTGTGCTCGACGCCCGTTCTTGAAAGGAGTCTTCGCATGACGTGCAGAGTTTCCGCTTCCGTCGTCTTCATTCTCGCCGCCGCTGCTTTGGCATCGTGCCAAACTCGAAAATTCAATGCGTCCTCGAGCAGCAGCACGGCCTCCGGTACGGGCGCATATGCTTGCTTGCTCTTCGACAAGGCGGCGGGAGCTCCTGGCGGAAACATTCCTGCGCTCACCCTCTACACCGACTCTGACGACGTCAATGCGGCAAAAGCCGCCTGCGTCGCGAAGCTCAAAAGCTCGCCGTCACTCTATATCGATTACCAACTCGTCTGGATGAAAGAGGCGGATCTCCCGGCGGGTTGGGCTTCTTCGAACCTCGGCATCGCGCCCGGACCCGCGACGGGCGGCACTGCGGGCGGAAGTGGTGGCTCCGTGGTGTCTGGAAGAACGGGAGGCGCAAGCAGCGTCTCGGGAAATTCCGCTTACGCCTGCACGGTTTTCAAAAGTGGTCAGGGGACTCCCGGCGGAGACACCGTTCTTGGAAAGGCTTATTCAGACATCGATGACGGCAAAACGGCGGAGTCGGCGTGTCGCGCTCTCATGGCCACTTTGGGAGGACGCGATTTCCTGCTTGAATGGCTCGACGAATCGAATCTTCCCAGCGACTGGAAATCAAACGATTTGATGGCAGGAAGCGTGTCAGGAACTCCCGCAGGCATGACGGGCGACACGACACTCTGCGCGAGCGATAGCACGATGAATATCCGGGACGATTCCCTCGCGGTTATCGCAACCGCTGTGGGCAATGAACCTGTGACTCGCACGGGGACTCTAAAAACAGGCACCGCGGCTCCCATCGCCGGAGTGCAGTTTGAAAAAGTGAAGCTCAAGAATCCGCCGGCTCGTGAAGGTTACGTCGCTGTCAGCTTTTTGCCTCCCTGCAAGTAATTTGGGTCGAGGAGGTTTCATTGCCTGCACTTTTGGTCAGCGCGCTTGCCGGCGCGGCAAGCGCCACTCTCGTTGGCGCATCCGTTTGGCAATACCAGCGCAAGCAGAACGTTTCTCATGCGATGGGCGGTCCTATTTCCCCAGCCAAAAGCTATTGGCTTGGCTTCGCCATCTTCGCGTGGTTTTTTCTGCCCTTGTGTCTCTTGCTTCCCGAAAAGCATTCGCCTGGAATTGAAGTTCTGTTGGCCACGTTTTGTGCAAGCATGTGGACGCGCGGCCTGCTCGAAATGGCGCTTCTCTACAAGTGGAAGTTGTGGAAGCCCCCCATGGGCATTGGTCACGACATTTTTTGCCAGGCGGTTCTTTTGATCCAAGCCGGTTTTTATTGGCCTGAAATCGTGGCCGCGCGTGGGCAAGACTTGGCGCTCGTGGCATTTTGCGTTTGGCTGTTCGTTTCACTCTGTTTCGAAATTTACTACGCAGCAGCTTTTTACAAGGCTGTGAAAGGCTTGACCACGGGTGAAGACGGCATTTGGTTCGCCGACGACGACCCTCGTTTTCGCCGCATCCTGACAGTCACCCGTTTTGGCAATGTGGCGCTGAGCGGTTCACTGGCGGGCATTCTCGTTTCCTATGCAGCCTTGCGCTAACTTTCAGAGGCTCATTTGTGGGCTTCAGGGGGTGGGGCGTTCGAAAGAGCAGAAGCTTGCTGCTGGAATGTGATCGAGAGCCGCGCGCAGATTCACGATGATTTTTGAAAAGAGGTCCTTGCCCTGGGAGCGATCGTAGATGTTTTGCCAATAGGAGCGTTCGTCGAGGGGGTTCTCTGAAAATGGACCCGAAAGGGCGCCTTTAGCGTCAAAACGAAACAAGCCACCTGCATGGCTATAGCGCGCGTTGCGGAACTTCTCGGCGAGGGACTGGCCCAACCTTTCGGGCAGAAGCCGCGCGAAATCGTCTGCGGCATCGGCCACGGGAGCGAGGCGAGGAATGATGTCTTCATTGATGTTGAAGCGCCAGATGCGCCCTTCCAATGTTTCTTCTAAAAACGAAACAAAAGTCTCATCGCCCACGCGAGGAGCCGCATAAGTGTAAAGCCCGGCCACGGGAATTCCCATGACTTGCAGGCGCGCGGCTGTCAGAATCGCCATGGCGCCGCCCAGTGAGTGCCCCGTCACGTAAACGGGTTTGGGTGCACGCCCTTGGGAGTCGGACTGCTGCGACTGCCTTGCTATCTCAAGCGCGATGTTGGGCCACTCCCGCTCCAACGCATCGGTAAAACCTTTGTGAATGCGGCCCGGCACCCCCCAACGTGCGTCTTCAACCTGACTGAAGGTGAGGTCGTTGAGCCAGTCTTTCACATCGGCAGAGCCCGAGAACGAAACGGCTGTGAACTCGGGAGTGGATGCCACGTAGCCTTTGAGGCTCGTGATGCGATCTTCGATGAGTGTGGGTTCGGTGAATCCGACACGCTCAAGATTGCGGAACGCACCCGGTGCAGAATAGCCCTGAAGCGACATCCACGAAAACCAATACCCATTGCGTGGCGTGTAGATTCCGGGTGCGAGGTCTACTCTCACCCGCTCGTTTGGGCGAGGGCAGAACCAGGCGAGTTTCCGAATGCCAGGCGTGTCTTCATTCTCGTGTAAGGGAGGCTGCCCCAGAAAATGCCCGAGCAGATTTCCCGAAAAAGGGTTCAGAGGCTCGGTGGTGCTTGGAGTCGATGCAAACGCGCCCGTGGCCAAGACAACACTCGCCACAGCTCCGGCGACGGTGCTGGTGGAAACGGAACGACGCATTGGCTTCTCCTCTAGATGAACCCCTTGTCTGAGCATTCTAAGTTCGCTGACTGGCAAGTCAATGTGTTGGCGAGACGCCGGCCAAGGTGTACGTTTGTCTGGTGCCCGACAACGCTGAACAGGAGTCTGCCCATGTCCGAAGCCCTTCTTCCCGTCGAAGCCATTGAACTCCTCGTGAACAAAGTGGTTGCGAAGTTCTCGCGAGGCGACATTTCCTTGGATGAAGCCGCCGTTCGTTTGCTGGGCACGGGCCGCTTCGAGGAAAAACCCGAAGCGGTTGAGTTCCTGCGAAACGACGTGTGTCCTCAAATTGAAGAGCAATTGAAAGTTTTGGAAGACGACATCGCCCGTTTGCAAGCCCAAGCGAACCTTTTGCGAAATGTGCTTGGGGTCGGGGCGCCACAAGCGTCATTACTTGCAAGCGCGTCAAATTGGGGTGCCTTTGCGGCTGCGGGTACGGGCTCGTCACAGGCGGCGAGTGCCGCGCGAGCGAAAAAGGAGAAGACGGGTTCGGAAAAAAAACGCCGAGGCGCGGCCAGTGAGTCGGCTGAAGAAAGCAGGGGTGAAAACTCGACCGAGTCTTACAGCGAACTTTCGGCGGAGGCACCCGCAGAATCGGCAGAGCCTGTCGACTCGCTAGAGTCGGTTTGGGCGACCGAGGACGCACCGACGCAACCTGCTGTTGTCGCCCACATGCCGCAAGAGTAACATGGGTGTCAGAAACCTTGAGGACGCTGGCGGCATGTCGCAACACACACCCACTCGTCTTGTACAGCGCCTCAAGGGCGGACGCACGGGAGATCCGCTCGTGCTGGCATCTTCGGTCCCCCCTGAGCAACAAGTGAAGCTCAAGCACCGAGAACAACAGACCGTGCGCGGCATGCGAGGTGGGGAGCCAGGCCCCTCCGATTGCGCTTGTCACCCGAGCGCCCAAGCTCTTCTTAGTCTCCCAGAAAACATCGACACGAGCAAAGAAACCGCGGAGATGGCGTTGGCCCGAGGGGCACGGAACTTGGGCGTTCTCGGCATCATTGTTCTTTTGAACGTCGTCACCATGACCGCCGAGCTGGCGACGGGCTACGCCTCGCATTCCGTTTCGCTGACGGCAGATGGGTGGCACATGGTGGGTCACACGGTGGCTCTGGGGCTCACTTATTTTGTTATGCGGCACCTTCTGCGCGCCCGTGCCGCAAGGTCGACTGCGCGCTCGGCCGGTGAACCCATGTTGGACATGCGGCTCTTGCGCATCGAACGTTTCACGGGGCTTGCGAATGCAGGTTTGCTCGTGGCCGTTGGCGCGTTCACAGTTTTCGATGCCGTTCAAGCGTTCACGGAATCTCGTGCGGAAGATTTTAAAATCGCACTCGGTGTGGCGTGCGTGGGTCTGGTGGTCAACGTTGCGGGGGGCGTTCTTCTGCAGAACTCTCACGACAAGCACAACGTTGCCGAGCGCGGCATGTATCTTCACATTCTGTCGGATGCCCTCATGAGCCTTCTCGCCATTGGCGCCCTTGCCGCGGGATTCTTTGCCGGAGTCACTTACGCTGACCCCGTGGTCGGCGTTCTGGGAGGCCTGGTTATTTTGAAATGGGGCGCTTCTTTGTTCGCGCAGGGTTTGCGAAAGTGATCCCTCCCTTTCGAAGCCGATTGGCTGCCTCCCTCACTTTGCTTTTGGCGCTCGTGGCCCAATACGCCTTGGGGCGTGGGGTGTTCCTTTGGCTGAATGCGGAAGTCCTCCTTCGGCAGACGTGGCAAGACATTGTCTTTGCCTTTTTGCATGGGCTTCGGTTCGATGTCGCATCGCTGTGCGTTTTGAATGCGCCTGTCTTGCTTGCTCTTATTCTTCCTGTTCCCGCTCCTCGAGCAGGCCGTTGGAAAATGTTTGGTGCCTTGCGCGCTGCGAGCATCGTGCTTTTGAACGTTCCCTTTCTTTGGCTTGGGATTGCCGATGCCGAGTATTACAAGTTCACAGGAAAAAGGTCGGGCGCCGATCTCGCTGTGTTTGCAGGAGACGCCGCTGCGCAGGCGGCGAGCCTCGCACAACAGTATTGGGCGCTCGTCCTCATCGCTCTCGTGCAGGGCGTTTTTGTGGTTTATGTGGCGCGCTTCGTGGAACAAAGGCTCTCGAGAGGAGCGGTGCACCGGTCGTCCGTTTCGCCTGAAGGGCCTTTTTCACCTCACACAAAGCCCCAAAAATTGACGTCGGGCTTGGCTGCCAAAGCTGCGCGAGAAGTGGTGTTCGTTGCCGTGTTCGGCGCGGCGGTGGCTTTAGGTATTCGGGGAGGCTTGCAGCGGAAGCCTCTCACCACCACGCATGCGTATGTGTTCGAGGCGAATATTCTCAACGTCTTTTCCTTGAATTCGACGCTCACTGTGCTTCATGCGGGACGCCACAAGGGAGTTCCTTCGCTTCATGCGTTTGCGCAACTGGAAGACGCGCGCGAGGCTTGGCTGACGCTCTCGGAGCAGGATGGTTCTGCAGAGACGGTCCTTTCTGCCGAGGAGGCCCCTTGGCGCCTTTTGCCCTCGAAGACCCTTCCACCGGGGGGTCGGTTCAACATCGTTGTTCTTGTCGTGGAGAGCCTGGGCAGGGAATTCATGGGGACGGGGCATTCTTGGGCAGGTGACACACCCTTTCTCGACTCTCTCGCCAAGCGCGGCTTGCTTTTCGACGACGCTTTTGCAAATGGCCGGCGGAGCATCGAAGCCCCCTGGAGCATTTTTGCGGGCATCCCTTCTCTGATGGACGAGCCCTATGTTTCAAGCGCCTACAAAGACAACCGGCTGCCGGCACTCCCGCGCTTGCTGCGACAGGAAGGCTATTCCTCTGCATTTTTCCATGGCGGCAAAAACGGAACGATGTTCTTCGACACGTTCGCGCGGATGTCGGGGTTCCAACGGTACGTGGGCATGAATGAGGCGCCTTCCGCGCTGCAAAAATCGGCGTACGACGGCACCTGGGGGCTATTCGACGGCCCCTTCCTCGATTTCGTGGCGCAAGAAATGGGGCTCATGCCCGAGCCCTTTTTGGGGGGCGTTTTCACGCTCTCCTCGCACAACCCGTATGCCCTCCCTGCTGACCTCCCGGTGGAGCAAGTCGAGCGTTTCACCAAGGACATCAAGCACCCCTTGCAAAAGGTGTTGCGTTACGCCGACGCGTCGTTGGAGGATTTTTTCGCAGCGGCGTCGAAGGCTCCCTGGTACGACAGGACCTTGTTTGTAGTGACAGGCGATCACACATCGTCGTCGCAACACGAGTCGTACCAAAATGACGTCGGCTTCAACCGCGTCCCTATTCTTCTCTTCGCTCCCTCCCTAGAATTCAAACATGGCTTGGCCCGAAAACTCGCACAGCACACAGACATCTCGTGCACTGCCCTTTCCTTCGCGGGGAAAAGCGTTGGCTTGCGCGCCCCTCGTACGCCATTTTGCCGTTCCCTTGTGGAAGAAGGCGGCCGCGGACGGGT
>JADCJN010000079.1 GCA_020247005.1 Silvanigrellales bacterium | reverse complement strand
GCTCTTCCGATCTAGTACGGCGCCGTCTACGTTCAACAATGGGGGCGGGGAAAGGCCGAAAAGACGCCGGGCGTGGAGTCCACCGTCACGAGTCGTTTTCAGCTCTTGACGTTCACGGCGTCGCAAAGCCTCTGATATGCTCCCGCGGCACCCCCTTTGGAGGACGCTGGCATGGCCCTAGACGAAGAAACCAACCACACCCCGCAAGACGATGTTCACACGGTGGACGTCACTGAGGCTTCACAGGCCCTGGGCGTCAGCCTTGCCCGTCTTTCGCAATTGACGTCCAAAGGCACGTTGTCGCACGTCAGGCGGCGCGTGGGCGCTCGGTGGCGTATTTTCTATCGGCGCGACGAAATCGACGATATGGCACGGGTTCAGCGGGCTGTGGTGTACACCCGCCCACCGAGCTACGTTCCCCTCCCCCTGCCGCCCACAGGGGATCGAAACAAAAGTGCCAAGGAGGCCGAGAGGCTTGGCGCACGGGGTCGTCCAGACGATCCCTTTCTGACTCCGTTCGAGAGTCCGTTTGCTGAAAGTGTTCCCGTGGAGCGTCCCCTGGAGCCTTTTTCTGTTCCACCTGCCATACCTCCCCGCAAAACTGGAGCACACTTCGGTTATGGTGGTGACCTGAGCCGCGCAGAAACCCTGAGGCAAAGCGAAATTTCTGCCGACGGTTTGTCGCGCATCGAAGCGGCCGTCGAGTCTTTGTTTCCTCGCATCGAGGGGCTTGAGACGTCGCTTTCTGAGGTCGCCGTCGTGCTCAGAGCCCTGCGTCTGGACGTGCCCGCTGCTGGCCATGCAAACCCGAGGTCTGCTTGGTTTTCGCGTGCGGTCCAAACCCCAAGCGCCGTGCCCGAAGATTTGGTGATGCCCGTTGCTCCCGAACAAAAACAACCTCAACGCCGGGCGAAAGCGCGAACCACGGCGCGTGTGCGTTTTGATTCAGGCAGGCGTTTCTAAAAGGCCTTATCGAGAGTGTGAAAACACGTGGACTTCTCGTGTGTGGTATGCTGGCATACTATAATACAGTATTACTTTTACTTATGAGGCCTTCCACGCCAAGGAGAACACAGTGGCCGCGCCCAAGCTCACGGTTTCCAGCCTGACCTCGAAGTTCCAAGCAACCATTCCACGCGAGGTGCGAGACCGTCTTCAGCTCAAAGCCGGCGACAAGGTCCGCTTCATTTTGACAGAACAAGGCGAAGTCGTGTTGAAAAAGGCCACGCCTCTCGATGTGGCCTATCTCTCTGCCGTCGAGACAACGCTGACCGAATGGAATTCGCCCGAAGACGAAGAGGCCTTCAGTGGACTTTGAGGCGTTCGCTGTTGTCGTCGTGCCCTTCCCCTTCACCGACAGGCTCGCCGCGAAGCGGCGTCCTGCGGTGGTGCTTTCGCGGCCTGGGGCGCTGAGCCCGGGCCGTGCCATTCTCGCCATGGTCACTTCGAGCTTCTCCGAGACGTGGCCTCTCGACGTTCCGTTACTCGACCTGAGCGCCGCGGGTCTCGCCGTTCCTTGTCTCGTGCGCCTCAAGCTCTTCACGCTTGATGAAGACCAGATTGTCCGCTCCCTCGGACAACTCTCGGCGCGCGATGCTACAGCGCTGACAACGGCACTCAGCAGCGCCTTTGGTTTGGCCGTCTCCTAAGGAAAAACAAAAATTGAGCTTCGAGCCCTTCCTCGAACGCTTCAGTATGGCGTAACACTGCCCGTTTCTTCAGCTCATCCACGATTTTCTCGCGAAAGCGCCACCAAGACTTCCTGTGCGACACGCTCACCCGATTCGAGGGCGCCCTCGATGTACCCTCGCCATGCGTGGGCGGTTTCCGTGCCCGCAAAATGAATCCGGCCAAATGGTGCGAACAGGGAATCACCAGTTCTAGCCCAGTATCCCATGCCGCGGCGACTGGAGTAGCCTCCTAATGAAAAGGGATCGCCGTTCCAATCGTGAGAGTGGAAAGCGATGCACGGTCCTGGGGAGTCGCCAAAACAGAGTTCGAGATGTCGGAGGAACGCCGACTTGAGCATCTCCATGTTGAGGCCTTCAAGTGCCTGCCCCCGTCGACTCGTCGCAAGTCCGACGAGTATGCCTCGGTCAGAGCTCGGGTGAGACGAATCGATCACGTAATCGAAAGGTGCGTCTGGACTCGATATCTCTCCGCTCAGGCCTCTTTCCCGCCATGACCTACGTTCGAAAACTGCGACAACCTTGACGACACTTCCGAGCTCGAAGTTCAACAGCGCTTGGGTGCGAAAAGACTCCAGCGGCGGGTCCATGCGAATACCGCGCATGACCTGTGGAGGAACGGCGATCACCACCCGTCGCGAATGCACTGTTTCATTTTGACCCACGCCTCGAGAATGAACTGTAACCTTGTCTACGTCGGCTGCAAGGGCGTCGACGATCTGACCCAGGCAAACGACGTCTCCCAGTTCACCAGCCATCCTGTTGAAAACAGACTGTAGGCCTTCCTCGAAGAAGAAGGCGTCCGCGGACTCCAGGTTTCTGAGCGCTCCCATCCCCGAGATGAGTTTGAGGCCTTCCGTCATCGAAACTCGCGATGAAGGTGTGCACAGCCCCTGCTCGAGTCCATCGAGCAGATAAGCGGAGGCTCGTCGCGACAAACTTGCCCTGCTGACCCACTCCGCGACAGAAACCGAATCGAGCTCTCGAAAGAGGCTCTCATTCGATGCGGAAAGCACTGACCCCGCAAGGCGTTCTATCCTCCAAACGAGCAGTGTGGCAGCGATCTGCCTGAGTAGAGACAAGGGAACGAAATCGCGCGCTACGCGGCGAGCGTTGCCTTCGGAAAAGTAGAGATTCTTGCCGGAGCGCGGATTCGTCAATTGGACGATTCCATGCTCCTTGATGAGCCGCTCAAGCCGCACCTGCCCCTTCTGCGCGAGCCACTGCGCTCCAAGTTCGACGTGACCGCCGCCTGGCAATGCCACACTTTTTACTCGGCCGCCAACGCGATCGCGAGCTTCCAGAACCTTCACCTTCAATCCACGCTGGCAAAGGATTCGCGCGGCTGTCAGGCCCGCTGGACCAGCCCCAACGATGACAACGTCGTGTATTCGGGTCATATCTGAAATATCCACGAACGAGGCCTCCTCGTTTGATTGCCGTGGAGACGGCTTGGGTGAGGCGACGTAGATTCCAAAATTCAGGCCAGCAACAGCGGTCTGAATCCACCCCAAAACATCCGAATTGCGTCGAAGGGCATCGCACTGGGGTCTTGAGACACCCTGGGGTCTTTTATACTCAGTTCCCAGGCTTTGTCTCGCGTTTGCTTGTCGGGCCAAATATAAAAAGCTGCGACGACAGTTTCGCCCTCCTGTGCTGCAACAGCTCGATAAAAATCTGTCGTCTTGCCCCGGGGAACATCTTCCGCAACGGCTTCGCAAAAGCTCAACAGGCCGTAGTCCTTCATGACGTTTGAAAAATTCACGGCGACTTTTGTGTACTCAGCCATCTTGGACAAAGGCAGTGGCAAACAGAAAAAATCGACGTAAGACATTTTCGTCACCTCGCGTTGGAGAGTGAGGAGATTTGCAGTCTAAAATAGCACAAAATCTCTGCCTCGCCCAAAGTGAGCAGAGCCTGGAAGAGGAAGCACCTTCGGCGGCAAGTGGTTCGCTCTGAAAGCCGAAGCCTTCACCCGGTTCTTTGATATAAGGGGGGCTTCTTCCATAGGAAGCCTGAGAACGTGGGCCTCCTGCCCATCGAACGCATCGTATGCAAGGAGGGCGAGGAGGGCCAGTGCGTGCCGCACTCCACGCTCAACGTGGTGGAGGGCATTCCGTGTGGCACTGGGCAGTGCATCTCGCCCACCGAGAGCAACTTCAAGAGATTCCCAGACGAGGCCACGCGCGCGCAAAGAGGTTTCAATATTGCGAAGGGCTGGCTTTGCTGAGGTCGCCCTCCGCGCCTCCCGCGAAAGGAGCTTGCGTCGCGCCAAACCAAAAAAGCGCCCAGAACAAAGCGAGGTAAGGAAGAAGGACGTTGGAATCGAAAAAAACGTTTTGCGTCAAGGCGTGAAGAAAATTTGCGACAATGGCGGCCCGAAGCCCTCGAAAAAAAAGGCGTGGGCCATGCGTGACAGCCTGAACGGAAAGCTGCCTCAGTGTGCGAACGAGCATGACAACGAAGAACAACGCGAGTCCTGCGCCCACCGCTCCGATGTTCGCGAACACTTCCAAATAAATGTTGTGCGCATTGAATTTTTCTTCAAGCGAACCAAAACCCAGAGCATTATAGTAGGTTTCGCGCAGGCCTTTTTCTATCCAGTAGTGGCCGTGCCCTAAGGCCGGCGCGTCGGCTATCATTCGTAAGTAAACTTCCCAGAAATGCACGCGGTTTTCGGCGACACCCGACGATGCGTTCTGGATGGCCGCTGCAATGCGAGACGCAATGCCTGAGGAAAAAACAAGGCCGAAAAACGCAAAGCCCGTGAGAAGAACGCCCGCGTAGCGAAGTTTCTTGGCCGCTCCCGTCAGACGCACTGAAAAAGGGAGAACGAGGGCAACCAAAACAGCCACGCCCAAGGCCGTACGCCCGCCACTCATGACCACCGCAAGAAACGCTGCCACAGACGCAGCCGCCAAGGCGAGAAACGAAACCCAAGGGGGAGACTTGGGAAACAGCGCCAAAGGATTTCGCAATGGGCTCGGTTGAACCCGGCCTCCATCCAGTGGCGTATGTGCCTCGGCAAAGCCCCAAGTCAGGAACCAGAGAAACGAGAACAGCGCGAGCCCCACGCCTGCCACGCTCAACGGGTGACCGTAGAATCCAAACACGCGAAAAAGTCCGTTCGACATCTGGTGTTCTGGCAAAAGCGCGGCACTCTTCGCGTGAAACGACATTCCTGTGAAGTGCTGCACGCACAATGCCAAGGTCCAAACGAGGGTGCCAGCCACAAGCGCACGCAAGAAAACACGAAACCCCTGCGGGCTTTCCTGCAGGTGCATGTCGTCCACGGTCACCGAACGCGCCACGCGCGCTCGGATGAGGACACCCACAACGAGCAACGAAACGCCGCTTGCGAGCCAAGCTGAAGAGAGCCTGCTTGAAAGGGGCGCAGCTCTGTTCTGGGGCCACTCGCGAAAGTAGGAAGACGCCGCGAGCGAAGGGACCTCGGAGAAAAAGGCAACGACGTTGGCCAAAGGAAACAAAACCCACAGGCCTAAAAACAGGAGCCCGAGCGTAGAAGAAATCTTTGCCATGTCGGCGGGCACGGACCTCTTTGAAAGAGCGAACCAGGCCGGCAGCGCAATAGCGAACACATAAAGGCCAACGGACTGTGCCGCCACGCCCAAGAAAAGAAAAATGCAAAGCACAGCAAGGCTGGCCGCCATGAGTTCAGACCTCCTCTGGGATTCAGCAACGCGTTGCGAGGAAATTCTGAATGCCCATCTGTCGAATGAGCTCGAGGCCCTGGTCGAACTGAGCGACGTGCTGAGCGCACAACGTGACGGCTGACTCAAGTGCCTTGCGCGCGGGGGCATCGGCCACGGGCGTCGTGCGCAGCACGGCCAGCGCCAGGTCTCGGACTTCCGCAGCCATACGACGTTCGCTTTGGAAGATCTCTTCCACTGTCTGGCCCACGTTCAAGCGCCCCAAACTTTGCAGGTCGGGTGTCGTCTCTGCGGCGAGAAGGGCCAAGAGTGATTCGTCCAGCGCGCAGGAAAGGGCTTGCAGCGTTTTTTCGAGATGCGCGGCGGTGCGCGTGTAGCCCCAGTGGACGCACATCGCGCGGTGCACGCGCGCCTGCTGCGTGGAAGTGACAAGCGCCTGTGCCACGCCTGTGAGAGTGGCTCCGAGCTCGCTGAGTCCTTTCATCGAGATGTCTCCTGTGGAAAGTCTTGCCGAGTGCGGCGGCGAGTGGCTCTGTGTCCGTCTGTGACAAACGCGCACGCCACATAAGGTGCCCCAAACACGGAATGAAGGAAAGCCAGTGCGCAAGCGATGGCACCAAACTGGAGTGAGAACGCGCTCAAAATGAAGAGGCCCGCCTTCGCGTCGTCGGCGGGCGGGCCCATCAAGCACAGACTCTGAGAAAAAGGTGATGGGGGTTCGAGAGTCGCCCCACCCTCCTTACTTGTTCTCGGCGGCGCGCTTGGCCTTGTACTTCTCAATCATTTCTTCTTGAACGTTGCGGGGAACCGCAGCGTACTTCAAAAACTCCATGGAAAATTCACCCTTGCCCTGGGTGCCGGAACGAAGGTCGGTAGAGAAGCCGAACATTTCCGACAGAGGCACTTCGGCGTCAATTTGGGCATAGCCCCCATTGGTCGCAGAGCCCGTCAGGGTCCCGCGGCGCTGAGAGATGAGGCCCATCATCGTGCCCGAGAACTCTTCAGGTCCTTCAATACCCACCTTCATAATGGGCTCGAGAATGGTGGGCTTGGCTGCAGGATACGCCTCGCGGAAGCCTGCCATGGCGCAGGTTTTGAACGCCATTTCGTTGGAGTCCACAGGGTGGTGGAGACCATCGTTCACCACAAGACGCACGCCCACAACCTGAGCGCCCACGAGCTGGCCGGTTTTGACCTGCTCCTGGAAACCCTTGTCGCACGCAGGAATGAATTGGCGAGGAATCGAGCCGCCCACCGTTTCGTCGACGAACTCGTAGGCTTTCACTGCATCGGCAGGCAGTGGCTCCATGAAGCCAATGATGCGCGCGAACTGGCCGGAACCACCCGACTGTTTCTTGTGCGTGTAGTTGATTTCCGCACGTTGCACGATGGTTTCGCGGAAGTTCACCTGTGGTTTACCCACAATAACTTCACAGGCGTACTCACGCTTCATGCGCTCCACGTAAATTTCGAGGTGGAGCTCGCCCATACCCGAAATAATGGTTTCTCCCGACTCTTCGTCGCGGTGGACGCGGAAGGTGGGGTCTTCTTTCGTGAAGCGGTTGAGCGCCTGCGAAAACTTGGCGAGGCTCGACTTGTCTTTGGGAGCGACGGCAAGCGAAATCACCGAGTTGGGCACGAACATCGCGCTCATGGTGTAACGCACATTGCCGTCGGTGAAGGTGTCGCCCGAGGCGCACTCCACTCCGAAGAGAGCGACAATGTCGCCCGCTTTGGCTTCGTCGATATCAATCATTTCGTTGGCGTTCATGCGCACGAGGCGAGACACCTTCACGCGCTTCTCGTTGTGGATGTTCGTAATGGTGTCGCCCTTCTTCACCGTGCCTTGGTAGACGCGCATGTAGGTGAGCTGACCGTAACGGCCATCTTCGAGCTTGAATGCCAGCATGACGAGGGGCTTCGAAGCGTCGGACTGAACGACGACTTTCTCTTCGTCCTTGTCCTGGTCGAAGGCCTCGTTCACAATTTCCATGGGGTTCGGGAGGTAATAAGTGACGGCGTCGAGAAGGAGCTGGACGCCCTTATTTTTGAACGCCGAGCCGCACATGACGGGCGTAAAGTTCAAAGAAAGTGTGGCCTTGCGAAGAACCGCCTTGAGTTCGTCCATGGTCGGCTCTTCGCCGCCCAGGTATTTTTCCGCAAGCGCATCGTCAAAGTCGGCCAGCGCGCCGATGAGGCTGTCGCGGTATTCCTTCGACTTTTCGACCATGTCCGCTGGAATCTCTTCCTCGCGGATGTTTTCGCCGTTGGCGCCATCGAAGTAGTAGGCCTTCATGTGCACGAGCGAAATGATGCCCTTGAATTGGTCTTCGGCACCAATAGGCAACGTGATGAGGTGCGAGTTGTGGCCGAGCTTTTCACGAAGTTGATCGCACACGCGGTAGGGGTTCGCGCCGGCGCGGTCCATTTTATTCACGAACGCGATGCGTGGCACCTTATAGCGGCGCATTTGACGGTCCACCGTAATGGACTGCGACTGAACGCCCGCAACAGAACAGAGCACAAGAACGGCGCCGTCGAGGACGCGGAGAGCACGTTCCACTTCCACCGTGAAGTCCACGTGGCCGGGAGTGTCGATGAGGTTGACTTCGTAGTCGCCCCACTGACAAAACGTGGCGGCGGACTGAATCGTGATGCCTTTTTCGCGCTCAAGGTCCATGAAGTCCATGGTGGCGCCAACGCCAGACTTGCCCTTCACTTCCTCGATCTTGTGGATCTTGCCCGTGTAGAAGAGGATGCGCTCGGAAAGCGTCGTCTTGCCGGAGTCGATGTGGGCCGAGATACCGATGTTGCGGACGAAAGACAGGTCGGTTGCCATAGACGAGGTCTCTTCTTTTAAAAGGTTACCAAAAACCGGACACGGCCGAAGGCCAAGACCACACCAACGCAGTGCGGACATTCCCAGTCTTCGGTGAAGGGCAAAGCCCGTGCACCGTTAACCGATCCGAAAGCCCTTTTCAATACGGGTCTTCCCACCGAGGCCTGTGGGCGCCTTGCAAAGCCCGCTGATGGAGCGGCTCAGGGCTCAGTGAAGGCGTTGGGCAGGCCTTCGGTTGGCGTCGCCAGCGTGTTCCACAAAGTGTTTGCCTGGCGTTGGTAGGCGTCCACGATGGCGGGAGTCTGAATCACGTAGTGGTTCTCGAAGTTCTTCTCGAACGCGGCGTCGGTGAAGTTGCCAGCGCCCGTAAACACGGTGTTTTTGGCCCTTCTCGCATTTGAGGCGCTTGGAGCCCCCCCGCCGGGTCCGCCAGGGGCCTCTGCGGCGTGGCTGGCGACAATGAACTTGTTGTGGTGGAATTGAGAAATGCGGCTGTTGGTTTGCACCCAGCGCGGCTCGAGGCCGGCAGAAAGCAGGCCCTTGAGTCCGAACCACTCGAAGCGGTTGTTCCCTCGGTCCAAAGGCACACCGCGGCCAGCCCAGAAGAGGTCGTCGTCGGCCACAAGGCGGACCCGCGCCGGAGAGGGATCTGTGCGTCGCAGACCTTTTTCGAGCGCTGCGAACAGAGCATCGGAAGACAGCCTGTGGGCGGCCACAAACACATCGGTTGCGCCTTCAATGGCGGCCTCGAGCGCGCTGGTGGCGGCCGCACCTTGTGTAGGTGCGAAAAAAACGCGCGCGTCGGTTTCTTCGGGGAAGGGAATGGCGGCACGGCAAGCGAGCAGAAACTTGGCGAAGGTGTCGCTCCGCGCAGCGTGGTCGAGGAGCCCCTGTGCCAGGCAGCGGTGCGCGCGCGCAAAGTGAGTGTCGGCCCCTAAAGTGACGAAATTCCAGTTTTCGTGATGCAACGTGAGTCCGCTCGAAAGATTCCCGCTGCCGAAGGCGATGCGCATGCTCGGCGCATTCGGGTTGACCATGAACACCTTCACGTGCTGCAGGCGCGAAGAGCTGCCACGGGTGACCAACACGGGCGCCCTGTCCTCCTGGCCGACAGGTGGACGGCACGCCAGGAGGCTGTTTGCAGCCTGGAGGTCGGTGCCTTGGTCGAGAACGAAACGGACCTTCACGCCCCGCGACTCGATGGCCGAGCAAAGCTCGCCCAAAACGACGCGGTTGGAAAACGAGAGAAACGCGAAGAAAACCTCCTCGGTCGCCGGGTCGCGGATCCACTCGACCATGCGCGCTTGCGGACTGGTGGGCAGTGCGCCCGCCGCCGCGGCATCGCCGGGCTTGCAGAAAGCACCCTGAGGCTTCGTAGCTAAAGGCTCACCCGCGAAGCTGCGGACGTTGGCACCGTCGGCATAGGCATAGGCCGGGCAAGGGGGGTTGGTGAACAGAACTTCATAATTTTCGTAAACAAGTGTGGCGTCCATGGGCGACCTCCGGGGTGCAGACGAGTGACCCGAACCCTAGCTGCCGTTTGGGAACTTTGCGACTCAAATCTCTTGCGGAGCCCCTTCCCTTTTCCCTGAGAGCCTTAAATCCCAAAGCTTCGCCGCACACGCTCAGCCCTATTCAAAATCGCGCGCTCAAGAAGTTCGGCTATCCAGCTTGGGCCCTGAACACCATCGTGTTCCCAAAGCTTCGGGAACATGCTGATGGACGTGAGGCCAGGCAGCGTATTCACCTCGTTGAAGACGAATGTTCCCTTCCGAGGGCCGGCCGTGCAGTTCCAAAAGTCGATGCGGCAGAGGCCGTTGAGGCCCAGAGCACGGGCCACACGCGCAGCTTGCGCGCGCAGCTCTTGCATGCGGGCATCTTCGAGGCGTGCTGGAATGAACTGCGCAGCACCTCCCGCTTCGCTTTCGCCCTTCAAATACTTTGCTTCGTAGGAATAGAAGTCTTCGGGAGCGATTTCACCGGCCACAGTGATGCGCGGGTTGAAAGCTGTTCCCAAAAACGCGCACTCGACTTCTGTGCCCGTCATGGGCTCTTCCACCAACGCCATGTCGTCGTATGAGAGTGCCGCCTCGAGAAGCGCCGAAAGCTCCGCTTCCGATTTGGCTCGACCACAGCCCACCGCACTTCCCAGGGCATTGGGTTTTACGAAACACGGAAACCCCAGAGTTGCCTTCACCCGTGCGACGACGCTGGCGCTGTTTTCGCGCCATTCTTCGAGCCCCACGGCTTCGTATTGGGCAATAGCGATGCCTGCTTCTTTTGCAAGACGCTTCTGCAGATGTTTGTCGATTCCCACCGCACTGGCGCGGACATCGCACCCCACGTAGGCGACTTCGGCTAGTTCGAAGAGCCCCTGCAATCGACCGTCTTCTCCGTTGGGGCCATGAAGGACAGGAAAAAAGACCCCGGCTTCAAGGTTCAATATGCGCAGGGGCGACTCGGGCATGTTCTCAATGACTTCTCGGCGGCACGGCAAAAGTAGACACTCGACGACGTTCGCATGGGGAAGCCCACGCGGCGCCTCTCTCCTGGCCAGAGCTGCGAGGTCGTCTGGCGTGACGGTTGAAAAATCGTCCGCAGAAAATGTGCCTTCCAGCGAAAGTGCGGTGCCTTCCCGGTCGATAGCCACAGGAATGATGCGCCACGGCTTGGGAACGTTTTTCAAAATGTAAACCGCCGAGCGCAGAGAGATCTCGTGTTCGCTCGAACGCCCCCCAAAGAGGACGGCAACGGTTTTCTCGCGATCGTGAGCAAGCAGCATGGCTTTGGGTCTCCCGTGGGCCCGAGGACAAGTGGCGAAGGGGACGGGCGCGCGCTCGTCCTTCCCAAAATTCTATCGTATTGTTCCCGTCGTTTGAAAGCCTGTCAGAAAAGGGAAGACGACCATGGAGTCGAACGCGAGAACGAGAACTGTGCCCCGAGTCACGTTTTTTGGCATCGACGTTGACGTCGTCGTAGGTTCGGAGAACAGCACACCACAGGCGAGAGAGGCCCAAACCTTGATCGTCACCGACGAAGCTCTTGCAAGGCCCGCCTGGGCAGACGCCGCCCGCGCCCTGGAACTCGTTCCCTCCTTTGCTGAGCCTTGCGCTGAGGCGACTCATGCCGGTGAGGCGCTTTCAGAACCGCGGTCGCGAGCCCGTGCGGTTGTTGAGGGCCGGGCAACCGACGTCTTTCGCGTGCGCGCTCTCCCTAAAAAGAATTTGGGGTTGGAAGAAGCCACGAGAAAAGCGGTGGGTGCGGCGGTCGCCGACTGGAAGACCCAAGGCGTGAAGGCCGCGAGGCTGATTCTTGCCACAGGGAACAGCAGGAGCAATGGCACGCCGGGATCTGCCGACAGCCTGCTGAAAGCAACCCTTGAGAGCCTCGCCTTCGCACTCTACAGGTTTGAATACACGTTCGGGAACGCCCCCATAAAACGACACGAGCGTGCTCTGTCAAAAGTGACTGTGGAAGTGCGCTGGGAAGAACCCCGCACAGACGCCTCGGGGGTCTCCTTGGCGTTCGGCAAAGGCGAGACGCTCGATGCGTGGGTCCGACAGGAGGCCTCCATCGCCTTGGCTTGGCAGTTCGCGCGTTGGCTTGGCGATCGTCCGGCGAACACGCTCTCGCCGGCGGCGCTCGTGGAAGAGGTCGCCGCTCGTGTCACGCCTCTGGGCGTGAGCGCTCGCATTTTAGATGAAAAAAGTTTGGAGGCTCAAGGCTTCGGCGGCATCTTAGCTGTTGGGAAAGGGTCGGCGAATCCTCCCCGTCTTGGCATTTACGAATATGCGCCTGTGGGGTTCGAAAATGCCGCGCCCATTGTGCTTGTGGGCAAAGGCGTCACTTTCGACACAGGCGGCTACAGCATAAAGCCCAAGCAGCACCACAACGACATGAAATACGACATGTGCGGTGCGGCGGGTGTGGCGGCCGCGCTGGAGGCCATCGCGCGGGCGAAGCTGCCTGTGCGTGTTGTGGCTTTGCTGGCGTGTGCCGAGAATATGGTGAGTCGCGATGCGCAGAGGCCTGGCGATGTTTACCGCGCCTGGAACGGCAAAACCGTAGACGTCTACAACACCGATGCCGAAGGACGTCTTCTTCTTGGCGATGCGTTGGCGTTCTCGGGAACCTTTGCGCCTTCGGTGGTGGTGGACATGGCGACGCTCACCGGGGGAACCCTGGCCATTGCGGGAAACTTGGCAGCCATTGCGTGTGCCAGTCACGAATCCTTGGTCAGAGAAATTCGGGAAGCGGGTGCGTCGGTGGGAGAAAAGTACCTTCACCTCGAAATTTTGCCCGAAGTCATTGCCGACATGAAAGGCCTCGTGAGCGACTACACGAACATGAATGCAAAGTGGTCGACTTCCGCCATGACCATGCACGCAGCGGCGTTTTTGGGCGAGTTTGTGCCCGAGGGCGTCGACTGGCTCCACCTCGACATCGCGGGCATGGCCTACGCCGCCCGAGACAATGGGTATGCGGGTGGGCCGGGTGCAAATGCGTATGGTGCCCGGTCGCTGTTTCATTTTGTGGCGAACAGGGCTCTGAGGGCCCATTGAGCGGCTGTTGCCGCAGCCTCTTGCACGAAAGCTCTCCACTCTGTAGAACAGAGCACAGCATTCAAATGTATGGCCTGGGGTTGTGGCCTCGGGGCTCTTGCTCCCCCTGCCAACGGATTTTCAATCAAACTTTCAAACACACTTTTATCGGAGAAAACCATGGCTGAAAAATCGGATCGCGCGTCAGAAAAGTCGGACGCGAACAAAGCGAAAGCCATCGAGGCCGCGTTCCTAGCCATCGAAAAGCAATTCGGCAAGGGCAGCATCATGCGCATGTCCGAGTCGGAGCGTCAGGCGCGCGAAGTTGAGACACTCTCGACGGGCGCACTCAGCCTCGACCTCGCCTTGGGCGCCGGGGGCCTTCCGCGCGGTCGCATTGTGGAAGTCTATGGAACGGAGTCGTCGGGCAAAACAACGCTCACGCTGCACACCATTGCGGAGTGCCAAAAGGCCGGCGGCGTGGCGGCTTTTATTGATGCCGAACACGCGCTCGACGTCAGCTATGCACGCCGCATTGGTGTGAACACGGCCGACCTCCTCGTTTCTCAGCCCGACTACGGCGAGCAAGCCCTGGAAATTGTCGACATGCTCGTGCGCTCGGGCGGCGTGGACCTCATTGTCATCGACTCCGTGGCAGCCCTTGTGCCCAAGGCGGAAATTGAAGGCGAAATGGGCGACAGCCACGTAGGCCTTCACGCGCGTCTCATGAGCCAGGCGCTCCGCAAGCTCACGGGTTCGGTGTCGAAGAGCAACTGTATCGTGGTGTTCATCAACCAAATCCGCATGAAAATCGGCGTCATGTTCGGCAACCCCGAAACAACCACCGGCGGACAGGCGCTGAAATTTTACTCTTCGGTGCGTCTGGAAGTGCGTCGCGCCGCGGCCATTAAAACAGGTACCGACACCGTCGGAAACCGTTGCCGCGTGAAGGTGGTGAAAAACAAAATCGCAGCCCCCTTCAAAGAAGCCGAGTTCGACGTCATGTTTGGCGCGGGCATCAGCAAGGAAGGTGACGTGCTCGACCTCGCTGCAGAGGCCGATGTCGTGCAAAAGTCGGGCACCTGGTTCACCTACAACACAGAACGCTTGGGCCAGGGCCGCGAGAACGCGAAAGAGTATCTTCGCGAACACCCCGCGACTCTGAAGAAAATTGAAGCCGAAGTCCGCAAGGCCGCCGCTCTTTTGAAAGACGCCGACTCCTTCGGAACAAAGAGCGCGCCACAAGACAGCGAGAAGGAGCTTCCTGCAGCCGCCGCACCGGGCACGCCTCTGACGGCCGTGGTGAGCGATGCGAAAGCGGGTGCGACAACAAGTGGGGCCAAGGCCTCACCCGCTCCCCTGCCTGCGGCCGCCGCTTCAAAGGACGCAAAGGCAGACGCCAAGTCGCCTGCACGCAAGGGTGGCAGCGCCGAGGCCTAAACGCCCGGCGCTAACGGAAAGGGAGAAAATTGCCCCATGACCCCACTCTCCGTAGAAAAATCGCGGGAACTTGAGCAGCACTGGGCGGCGGGCTCGCAAGAGGACTTCGCCACGGCAATCGCTATTTGCGATGGCGCAAAGCGTTATGCCGCTTGTCTGTTTTTTTTGCACCTCTCGGTGGAAAAAGCTCTGAAGTCTGCCTACGTGAGGGCGCACGCCTCACATGCTCCGTACACCCACAACCTTTTGGTTCTGACTCAGCGGCTGGGTTGGACTCCCGACGAGTTGACGCTTCAACTCCTCGCGGAGGTGAATGAATTTAATATGGAGGCTCGTTACCCAGACGAAAAGAACGCCTTTGCAGCAAGAGTGAACGAGGCGATGGCTCGCCGTTACCTCAATGCGTGTCAGGAGCTCCTGGAATGGATAAAAACGACGTCAGAGCAGGCATCTTGAAGCTCCGGTCGCTTTTGGCGAATCAAGGCATCCGACTCGACGCCGCACTTCTCTTCGGCTCTCGTGCCACTGAGACGGCAAACCCAGAAAGCGATTGGGACATAGCTCTTATTTCCCGCGACTTTGGTCGCGACCGATTTGCAGAAGGTTCGCTGGTCGCTCGCTTAGCGTTCCCCTTGTTGCCGAACTGTGAATGCGTTCCGCTTGGATTGCGAGAGTACATGGACACAGAGTCCCTTTCTCCGATCTTGGCAGAAATCAAAGCAAAAGGAGTTCCCCTGCTCTAGCTGTGTCGGGGGGCGATTCACTCAACGTTGACGAAGGAGGCGGCCCCGTTGTGGTGTTTGCTTACGGGACGTCCACGTGGTCGTTTCTTTACCGGGAACCCCTCCGCGCGCTGCGCGACAGGTACCGCTGCATTGCCATCGACCACCTGGGTTTTGGCCTTTCCGACAAACCCGCTCATGGTTCTAGCGCGAAACTCGCTCCGGTCGATCACGCGCGCCGCTTGTCGGCTCTGCTCTCGCACTTGAGGCTCGAACGTTACACTCTTGTGGTGCACGACTTTGGCGGCCCCATAGGCCTTGCTGGCGCGCTCGAAGCCCCTGAAAGGCTCGAAGGTCTCGTGGTCATAAACACCTGGGCTTGGGGTACGGACAACGACCTTGCCGCAAGTCGCATTGGTTCGCTGCTGCGCACCTTCGTGGGGGCCTTTCTCTACCTCTGGCTGAATTTTTCTGTGCGGGTTCTGCTCCCGAGTCTTTTGTCACGCAAGGAAAATTGGACGCCCTCGGTGAAAGCGCACTATGTCATGCCGTTCTGCAAGCGCCGCTTTCGCGCGGGGCCTCTCGCGCTCGGCCGCGCGCTCGATTCCCCTTGGTATGGAACCCTCTGGGAGCGCCGCGAAGCGCTGAGGCAGGTTCCTCTCACGCTCGTGTGGGGCCTTGCCGACAAGGCCTTCACGGCCACGCATCTTGCGAAATGGAAGAACGCGTTTCCCGAAGCAGACGTCGTGGAGCTGGAAGGGGTCGGACACTTTCCACAAGAGGAGGCGCCCGAAGCCGTTCTGGCCGCGCTTGAAAAAGCCTTGTCTCACGCCATGTGAGACAGGAATTCCAAATAGACGTCGGGGTTGTGGTCCATGTCTGCAGGAGCACCACACTGGCTGCAGGCATGGGGAGGAGGCGTCGCAGAACCGCGTGCGGCCACGCCCTTCGCGACCGTGGAACCAACGGCGAGCAACACCATTTCCTCGTGATTGCAGGCACTGCAAACGTAACGCGCCTGAAAGCTTTCCACGGTGCCATTGACGCCAAGAAACTCGGGCACCATGGAAAATTGGTCGACGATGAGTGCGGGCGCGTTCACGTATCGGATGCGCGCAGGGCACGCTGCAATGGCCCTCGTCCACTGGCGAACGCCACAGCTGTTGATGCGCGTGACCCCCGAAAAATCGACCACGGCTTCGCTGCCAAAACGGGCGATGGAGGGCTCGAAGAGAACGTCTTCATCAATGACGCCCTGAACTTTCAGGGTCGAGGGCGCTATCCACTGCAGAGAGTGTTTGCTCATGCGGTTCAAACCGCCCGCGTGGGAGGTTTGTCGCCTTCGTCGTCATGGCCGCCTTGCAGACGCTCCAGGAGGGTCGAACAGAAGGCAACGAGTTTGTCTGGGTTTTGGGAGGCGCTCACAAGCGTGCCCAAACGGTGCGCGAGGATGGCTGCCACTTCTTCAAGGGCAAGACCTTTTTGCGCCACGGCCTTTGTCACAAGACCGTCGATGTCTTGCGACAGCGTCCACAACTCGTATGTTTCTTTGTCAATGCGGGGTGCTGTCGGCCTGCGCTTCGTGTTTCTTTGCGTTTTTCCCTGAGTTTTTCCTTGGGCGCGGCGCGCAGCCAGATCGATGACTTTGGTCATTCGGTGAAAACCCCTTCGGCAGCGATAGAATGTGTGCTTACCAAACAGCATCTCCGGACGAAGCATTTTTTTCAAGCCAGCCCCGGGCTGTTTCCTTTACCGATTCGTTATCGGCTTCCTTCGACAACTGCTTGAAGAGAGCCCTGACTTCCGGGTCTTGGCTTCCCTTGCGCCTTTCAAGCCGCCAGGCGTGCTCGAGCCATTCGTCGGTGGCACGAGCCACGCCTTTGGCCTGAAGCCAAGGCAACAAAAGGGATTTTTCGAGGATTTTTGATCGCCCTTCGCGCGCTTCGAGCAAAAACCGGTTGGCAAGGAGCTTGAGGCAGCCCGCGGCTTGAGGCTTCTTGGAGGCCGCCTGGGTGTCGTCGGGTTCCAGATTCTCGAGCCACGTTTTAACGTCCTGTGACTTAAAAACGCCTTCCATACGCGAACGTGGCAGCCTTTCGAACGCCGAAACAACCGCAAGACAAGAGCGGTCGTCTTTCGCAACCAACGAGGGATCTGCGAGCACGCGCTCCAAGAAGGCATTTTCCTGAGGACCCCTCTGTGCGCGTAAGGCTAAGGAGTTCTGTGTAGAACGCTGTGGCCCTGAGCGTGCGAGGCTCGCCGACAACAAACGTGACGCTGCCACGAGACGCCAAAAATCGGGTTGACTCACGAGAAACAAACCCGCCTTCTCTTTCTTTTCGGCTGCGGCCAAGAGATCTTTTCGACCCACTTTCTGCAGAAGGGCCTGTTCCGTTTTTGGCCCTGGCGCTGCCACGAAGGCTGCAAGCGCACTTTGGAGTTCCAGAGTGGAGGGCTCCCAAGCACCAGCCAACGCACGCCTGTTCACGTCCTCGGCGGTTTTGACAGCGGCCTCGTTTGCGTTCTTGTCGGAGGCGCGAATGTCCCCTTGCTTCACGAGGAAGGCGCACCGAGACAGAAACTGACGCTCATTCGTTCGCCAACGGAACTCTCCCAAGGTGTCAGCTGCATTGCTCGAAAACAAACGCTCTCCATGTTTGGCATAGAAACCCAGTGCGGCGATGCAGTCGTTCTTGGCAAGAACTTTTTGCCCCTCGCGTCCAAGCGCGAGGTTTTTTTTGCGTGCTGCGTGAAGAACCGAGAAGTCACTTTCGGCATGGTCTTTTTCAAAGGTGTCGACGTGCGCGAGCAGGGCATCTGCACGAGCCGCGACCGCTTCCCGAGTGCGCGCCCCTGCAGTCTCTTCCGCCGTCAGCGCCATTTTTGAACCCAGGGCGCAGGCCGATGCCTGCTCCTTCAAGTGCGGCGCCGCGTTGCTCACGGCGGCAAGAACATCCGCAAGTGCCTGCGCGCGAACACGCGTTCCCTTTGTTCCACGTACGTTCGAAAAACCTTTGCGAACCAAATCGGCGGCACCTGGAATGGCGTCTGCATTTTCGAGGCAAAAAAGCCGCACGAGCGCGTCAAGGGAAGCAGGGTGTGCAGGCGTGAGACGCCGAATGCGGTTGTACTCCAATTCCGCTGAACCCAGGTCTTCGCTTGCGTGCGCCAGAGAGGCAAGGCGCAGACGCGCCCAAGGGCCATAAACGGGATCACCGAACGTTTCCAGAAAGGTTTTGAATCCGGCAAGGGCGCGCTTGCGATCTCCTCTCCAAAAGGCATTTTCTGCCGAAAAGAAAACAACAGAAGGCACGCGTGCAGGGTAACGCGCATCCATAGCGAAGGCCCACTCGAAGGTGCGAGCTGCCAAAGCGTCGTTCCCGAGGCCTAAATAAACGTCAGACGCCAAGTGAAAACCCACTGCCGACAGGAGCAGAGAGTCCGCACGACGAATGGCTTTGTCCGCTTCCTCAAGGACGCCAATGGGGTCGCCCGCAAGGCCCAGCGCTCCGGCGCGCAGAAGCGAAAGGGAGGCGCTCATGTCGGCGCGGTGCCGGGGGAGCAACCACACGGCGTTGGCAACCGTGTTGACATCGTAGGCCTCCACGAGTGGGTTCGCCGCTTCGCCGTGAAACAAAGGGGCGCGATTGCCAAGTCTTTCAAAAACGCTATCGAGAGCGTTGGCCACCTCGAATGCCGATTGCCAGTTGTTCACGGTCGCCTGCAAGATGGCCAAATTCCACAGGGCGGGAATGGCCTGCGAACGGAGGTTCCGGAGGGGATCCATGGGATATTCCGACAGGAGCGGTCGACGCCCCAGGGTCTCGAGGTTGGCCTCGGCGCTTCCCCCACTCTGTGCCGTGACCTGTGCAGTCAGGGCTCCGCTCTTCAAGTGAGGGCGCGCCGGAAAAAAACCCACGGTGAGACCGGCTCGAAGCTGTGTACCGTCGACGGCGGCATCGGGCGAAGCAAACAGACCCACGACATCGCGACGCTCGAGAGCGTCGCCGTACGCCGAAAGCATTCGGTTTCGTGCGGTTCGCACTTCGTCGCCCTGGTTTTTGCTTTTCTCCGGTTCGCTTTTCACCGGTTCACTTTTCTCCGGTTCACTTTTCTCGCGAGCCCTCTTTTCAGGGGTCCCTTTGTCCGACGTGTGGCTGTCGCCGCGCACGAGGTCAACGTAACGGGCGAAGGCCATGTGGCCTCGCAACAGTTGCACCGAGGCGCGCTCGACGCTGGAGGCTGGCAAGGCTCTGATCTTTTCTTGGGCCTCTTCGAGCAAGCTTTCAGCTTCCCGTGCTGCCGCCTCGCCGCCTTTTATCCAGAGGCTTAAAGCCGCGTTGTGAAGCGCAATGGCTTCGTGGGTGCCTTCGAGTATGGCCAACTTACCCGGAAGAAAAAGCCCCACTTCCACCGCAAGGTTCTTGTGAGGCACACGTGACGGGCGGCCCAGCAAGAGGGCACGGGCGGGTTGTTTCGACGGGTCGACCCACCCTCTCGGAAATTCGGATGCCTCGTTCACAGAAGGGTCGGCTGGAAAACCATAGGTGTCGAGAA
Organism: Silvanigrellales bacterium; assembly: GCA_020247005.1. Taxonomy (GTDB): domain Bacteria; phylum Bdellovibrionota_B; class Oligoflexia; order Silvanigrellales; family Silvanigrellaceae; genus JADCJN01. Next base: position 16,081 of record JADCJN010000079.1, on the reverse strand, counting down.
TGCGTTTCACTGCGGGCGTACGGGCCATCTTCGAGGCCACGGAAGCATGAGATTCCGGCGCACCGAAGGTCAGGAGTGCAAGGAAAAAGAAGGCCAAAAAAGCGAACATGAGAGCCCAAGAGCCTTGGGCGTAGCTGCCGAGGCTCGTCTTTCGACTCGAAAATGTGAGGCGCTCCGCAATCTTCATATGGAGTGTATCGACAAAGGCCACTCCAGGCTTGATGGCATTGGCCCGCGGTAGCGAACAGACCCGCCGCGCTTTTGACACTCCTGAGGCTCACTGGCCGCTTATGCTTGGCGCCGCTGCTGCCGAAGCTCCAAGTTGAGTCACGACATCAGACGATCTCAGGCGACCTCGGAAGGACGCATGCACTCTCTTTTCGGCCTTGCAGCATCATTCAAATTCGGGAGCCCGTGCCTGGCGCTCCTCGTGGCCACGCTGTGGGCTTCTGAAGCACGTGCCGTGAACTGGGAACAACAGGCGGAGCGCCTCGCACGTGTGAGCGCCACGCTGCTTGACGGCCTTCCTATCGCGGAACCCGCCATTGGAAAGTTTGGCTTGGGGCTGAAATTTGACACGAGTTTTTTGCCGAAGCCCAACACAACCGTGGGCGCCAAGAAGGAAAAAGTGCCGTCGTCGCCCATTCATGCCGTGCCCACGCTCAAAGGATATGGCCTTTTTAGTGTGAGTAAACAGATGAAGCTTGGATTCAACCTCTACGCTGGTTACCTGATGCCTGGGGTGGAAGGGCTTCTCGGCGTGAAAGCCAAGCTCAGTCAGCTGGCTTACGGCGGTGGCGGAACTCTGCAGGCCACCATGAGCCGCACATTCGCGCTCACTTTCGACGCGGGCCTCCACATGACTTCGGGTGAGGCGAAAGGAGCCATTACGGCAGCCGATGCCAACGACGTCTTTACGTTCAAAACCATGGCGTACTATGTCGCGCCCGGCGTCCTTTTTTCCTCACTAGGCATCTGGAGCAATGTCATGTTGGGGATGAAAAACACGGAAGCGCAACTCAAAATCCCTGCGGACAAAACCACCCTTAAAACAAAAGACACTCTTGACGATGCGCCGCTGCCCGTGTGGTTTCAAATTGCGGCAGGTTGGCGTCACGCACCCACAGGCGTTTCGGCGGGTCTGGCTTACCTTGTGGTTCCCGCTCGTTTGTACATGCCGCGCTTGCACCTGGCCGCCATCTATCCTCTCGGAGGCCCCTCTCAGACAGCGAGCTCCATGAGCAGGCCCAGGCCCAGCGCAAAAGAAGCAGCCACAGCGCCCCGGAAAAACCGAAGCGAAAAAGCCCCAAGTTCGAAAGCCCCGAAGGCTTCGAAAGCCCCGAAGGCCTCAAAAGGCACGAAAAAAGAAACATTGAGCCAAGAGGAGGTCGCTCCATGAAGACTTCCCGCACGACGAGCAGAGGTCCTGTGTGGAGTGCCTGCGCCGTGGGCCTTGCCAGCCTGGCATTCCTCGCGGCGTGCGGCACCTTCGACTTCGGCGACGCTCCTGTCGACGAAGTCGAGGTGCTAGCCACGGCGCCCACATTCAAGTCCGACATCAAGCCGCTCATGGAACTCAAATGCATGAACTGCCACACGGCAGCCCCAAGCGGCTTCGTGCCGTCCGACACCACACCCCTTGCTCTTGATGTCGAAGAGAACTTCAAAAAGCTTGCCGATCGCGTGCGTATCCGAGTGTTCGAAAGCCCAAGCGACCCCATGCCACCCGACTTTGGCACACCCTTGACCACGAATGAATTGGCAGCACTGAAAAAATACATTGCCGACCTGAAAGCTGCGGCCACGCCAGCCCCAACAGTGAAGCCGGGTGAAACCGTCGTGACGCTTTCGGCGGCGTACACTTCGAACTGCGCCGTGTGCCACGGCGCAACGGGCACCGAGACAGCGAGCTCGAACGGCAAAAAAATCGCCGGCACCGCATTGTCGGAAGCCGACTTCATTCTCACAGTCCGAGAGGGGCCTATCACCATGCCCAACTTTGACACGAGCAAGATTTCAGACGAAGACCTGAAAGCCGACTATGCCAAGCTCAAAAAGCTGAAGTGAACGCGGAGCCTGCCTCGGTTGTTCTTTCTTTGTTACTTTGACGCAACAGCCGAAGGGCCTGCGCATTCCGCCTTCGACAGGGTGAGCCCCCACTTTTCGAGCGTGCCCACATCGCGTGCGGCCTTGTCGATGACCTTCAGCTTCCAGTCGCCTTTGCTGTTCGCCGTCGCAAGCTGCACATCAAAGGTTTGGTAGATGCCTTGAGCGAGGCCCTTTGCGAGCGCCTTGCGCAAACCCTTGCTGGCCTTGAGCACAGCAAGCGATGTTCCCTGCTGAGGGTAGACGCGGGCTTCCGTTCCTTCCGGAGAAACCAAGGAAATGGTGAGGTCGGAAGGAAACGGGTGGGCAATGGCGAGTTCAACTTTCGCGCTTGTGGCGTTGCCACCCTTCTCGCTTGAAATGGTCGACTCGATACCCGCCTTGTCGTTGTCGGGAATCTCTGTGCGTGTTTCGTTTGCGCCCAAGGCCGACTCCACGAGTTTGCCGACCAAGAACGTTTTGCTGATGGTCATTTGGCCTTGCGCGCTGCTTGCAGCCAGTTCGAGGTCGAACGTTTGTCCGCATTTGAGGGTTGGGGCCAGCTGCACCGCAAAAGCCTCATTCGAGAACTTGGGATCGCTTCCAACAGGAAGGTCGGGCCAACGCGCTTGGGCACCGACGATGCTCACACCTGCCGTGGGAGTGGAAAGAACTCCTGTCACGTTCGTTGTTGCCGTCTGTGTCCCGTTGCTCAATGCAAAGCGCACTTGAAGCGACTCTCCGGGATCCGCAGCGCCGTTCCCGTTTCCTTTGTCTCGCAGATCGGTGGAGCCAAAGCGGAGCGCCTGGAAATCCATTTTGGGAGCGAACCAGCACCGAGGGCGGTTGCCGGACACCCAACCGGTGGCTGCCATACAGCTCGACTGAGCAGCGACTTCTTCCGCGGCGATGCTCGTTTGGCCGGAGGGGTGGTTGCGGGCGGGAATGACGTTTTCGTCGAACTCCGCCTTGCACAAAGAGCCCGCGAAATAGGTGTCGAGGCGGCACTGGGCCTGGGGGTGGGACGTGAGTGTGGTGCGGACCTGCGTGCGGTCGGGTGTGTCGGTTTTCGGCACGCCGCCGTTGTTCAGAGCGGACAAAAGAGTGGCGAGGCTCTTGCCTGCTGCCACCGTGCGGTAGCACAGATTTCTGTCGTTGCCCGTGCTCCAGGTGCCGTCGCACTTCTGCTTTTCCGTGCCCGTGACTTCAGAGGCGTACGCCGCATTTTCTGCGAGTTGCGAACGCCAGATTTGACGGGCGCACGACTGTGTTGCGAAATAGTCAGACTGCCCTTCCGAAGACGCCCAGTCGTTGTTCCCATAAAACACAAAGCCGCCGAAGTGGTGGCCAAGCTCATGGCACACCACCATGGCGAAGCCATCAGGAGTGACTTCCGCGCGTCGTGCGAGGCCACCATACATGTTGATGATCCACTCATTGCCATTTTGCTGAGCGGACGCGTTCACCGTTGTGTTCGACCAGAGGTTGTTCGTTTTGAGCGTGGCACCCTGCGCTGCCGCGAGGGGCTTATAAATGGCCACGACCTCGTTGATGATGTCGTTGAATTGCTCTTCGGTCATGTTCGCAAGAATGGAGGGGTTGTCGCGAAGGTGGAGATCGTTGGGGGGAAGGATGCTTGCCCATGCGGGGGAAGCCGCGAGTGACGAAAGCGCAAACAACGAGAACGCTGCTGTCAACTTCAAAGTACCTTGCACGCCAGTCTCCTGTGGGGGGGGAAAGAACTCGCTTTTTGGGAGGAGCCTTCACAGTTTAAACTGGCCGGATAGCTAATAGGAGGGGGCGGCTGAAAAAGACATGTCAGCCCATTGGCGCCCAGTGGGAAGGCTGGGCATGGGTCACAAGGCTCAAATTCATAAAAAGCAAAATTGAGCAAAAAACGAATTTAAGGGGTCGATTCGTTTTCTGCGCGTGCCCCGTATCCACTGGCACTCGGGCTCTCATCCGCATGTGAACTTGGCAACGTGGTGCCAACCCGTGAAGCATGCTCAATGAGCGACATGAGCGAGTGAACATCTTCACGTATGAGCAAACGCGCGCCGCCAAGAAAAGTGACAGCCGTGTCGGGCAGGGACTCCACCCATTGGATGTTTCGTTCGTTCAAGAAAACGCGTTCTCCGTCGAGGCGGGTCACAGCAATCATGCAAAGTGCTCCACAGGGAAGAAGGGTGTGCAACCGACTTAGCTTCGCATGTTCACGTACTGAAGGGGAATGCCGAGCGTCCCCTGGTTTTCGCGGAGCTTCGCAATGACCTCTTGAAGGTCGTCGATTTTCTTGGCTGTCACCCTCACCTGTTTGTCTTGAATGGCGGCATCGACCTTGAGTTTAGTCTCTTTGATGAGCTTCACTACGGCCTTTGCCTTCTCGGTTTCGAGCCCCTGCCGAATGCCGATGGTCTGCTTGCGCGTCATGCCGCCCGTTTGCTCGGGCTTCCCCACGTCGAGCGAACCGAGTTCCACCCCACGCTTGAAGAGTTTCGAAGTCAGCACGTCGTAAAGGGCCTGCAGCCTGGAGTCTTCATCGGCGGAGAGTTTGACCTCACACTTCGTCTTGTCGAACAAGATTTCGAACTTGGCTCCTTTGAAGTCGTACCGGCTTTGGATTTCTTTTTGTGCCTGATTGACGGCATTGTCGACCTCCTGGACGTTGACTTCCGAGACGATGTCGAAACTGGGCATGGCTGCTCTCTCCTGCCAAAAGGGAATGGCGTTTGACTTTTTTGCGGGGGCTTGTTCAAACCAAAGAGCGTAAACGCTCCCGCCCTACGAGATTTTATTCATGAAGCCACCGCTCAACGCGTTTGAAAAGGCCCGCCGTCGCACATTGGGGGCCGTGTTTCTCACGATCCTGCTCGACCTCGTGGGCTTCGGGATGTTCATTCCTATCATTGCCAACGTCGCTCGGGAACTGGGGGCATCCACCACCCACGCCGCCGCACTTTCCACCTGGTTCAGCGTAGGAACGCTCGTGTCGGTGGTCACGCTGGGCCGCCTCTCCGACCGCATCGGACGCAAACCCGTGCTCGTTGGCACCGTGGCGCTCTCTACCCTGGCCCAACTTGCCACAGGGTTCGTCGGCACGCTTGCACCCGCAGGCCAAACCATTTTGGCTCTCACCGCAGTGCGTTTCGTGGCAGGCATTGCGGCCGGAAACATCGGCGTCGCGCAAGCCTGCATCGCCGACCTCACGTCTCCCCGGGAACGCTCCCGGTACATGATCCTTATCGGACTTGCTTTCGGTGCGGGCTTCGCCATAGGGCCCGCTTTGGGCGCCGCGGTGGCCACTTTCTGGGAACACGACACGCTGCGTGCAGTGGCCTTTGCAGGTGCGGCCCTCAACGTCGTGAACCTGGCGGCTGTGGCCTGGCGGATGCCTGAGTCGAAAGGCCTTCGCCAACGCCTGCTCGACGCCGAGGCTGCACTCGAACCCCACTCGGCGGCGCAGTTTTCACGCTCCCCTTTGGAACCCGCACCGTCCTCGTGGCGCACCGACCTTGCCGCTCTTCTTCGCACGCCCGGATTTGCGGTCGTTCTTTTGCTCCAGTTCCTGCAGGTGTTCAGTTTCGTGGGAGTCGAAACCATACTTCCCATCGCCCTGCGCGACGCCTACGCACTTGCCGACGCCTCTATCTACCAAGCCTTTATTGTCATTGGCGTGTCGGTTCTTGTTGTGAATGGGGGTCTTGCGCGCCCTGTCCTCAAAAGAATCGGCGAAGTGCCCACACTTATTCTGGGGCAATTGTTTTTGGCCGTCGGGGTGGCCAGCATCCCTCTTTTTGCCCCTCGGGTTCCCCTCCTCTATGCCGGCCTTGTGCTTTTGGCACTCGGCACCGGCCTTTCAAATCCGGCGCTGTCGTCTATTGTCAGCCGTCTTGCTCCTGCCTCCCAACAAGGGCTTGCCCTCAGCACGGCACAAGGACTTTCCGCAGGCGCACGCATTGCCGGGCCGGTGACCCTGGGACTTCTGTACGAATCGATGAACGGGGCTCGCTCCCTCGTTGTTTCCTTCACACTCCTCCTTGTCGGCGCGCTCACGGCCGTCGTCGGCCTCGCCGGCGCGCGTGCTCAATTCCGCCGGGAAGAAAACGCCCCAGAGGCTTCCACATGAAAAGCATCCGCATCCCCCTCGCCGCTGTGAACCCGGTTCTGGTTGTCCGTTACGTTTCTAAAGGCGCCCCCGTTGCAAATGCGCCGGCATCGCCGCAGAACCCGCCAAACGCACAAAGTTCTTCAATGTCGCAGGCTCGCATTTTGCGCTGGAGCGATGTGAACACGCCCTGGCTTCAGCCCTATTTCGCAGAACGTCAGCTTTCAGACGAAGGCCATTTGGAGTTCGAAATCACCCTCCGCAAGGAAAGCGGATTGGTGCGCGCTCAGGCTCACATCCGCCAGCTTCCAGAACTTGAATGTGTGCGCTCTCTGACCCTCCACCGCACCTTGGTGGAAAGTGAGCAAACCGCCTTTTTCGCTCCCGAAACCCCCACGGCAGACCCACAAGAGTCGACTGTCAGCCTTCGCGGCGAGCGCGAGCTCTCGGAAGCTGACCTCACCTCATACGAATTCGATGGCACGCATGTAGAACTCGATGCGTTTCTGCTCGACGTTCTGGAAACATCGTTGCCCACATTTCCCCTCTGCCGCCCCGACTGCCTTGGGCTGTGCCCTGAATGCGGAGAAACACTGAACGACCGTGGCTCCTGCGCCAAGAAAGGCCCCGGCGCCACCTGCGAGCGTTTCCCCACGGAGGTTCTTTGAAAAAGCGAGAAGCGCCTTTAAAAGTGGGCTTTCGGAACCGTCGGGGCGGCCTGGCACGAATGGGCTCTGCCGCGGGCGGCCTTGCGACGGCCTTCTTGGCCACAGGCTGCGTGACTGCGCACGATGTCGACTCCCGCCTGCAAAATTGGCGCGGGCAATCGGAGGCCACATTGGTGAGTCGGTTCGGGGCGCCCCACCGCACCTACGACCTGAAAGACGGCACCCGGATGATGACCTACGCCCGAGAGCGGGAAACCCTCCGGAGCTCGCCAGGCCAACACCGCTTCCGAAGAGACCCGACTCTTTATACGACCACAACGGAATGCACCCTGAATTTCACACTCGACGCCGGGCGCAACGTCAGTGCAGTTTCTTGGGACGGAGACATTGTCGAGTGCGCCGCGCTTGCGAAACCACTGCCCGCATCCGAGCAGGCGCCGACTCAAAGCACACCCACGCCGCCTACTTCCAGGTGAATTCGAGCGAGGCGAGCGCCGAACGCATTTGAAAAGACGCCTGCGGTGCATTCACCAAACCCGCGCCTTGCAGACTCGACGAAGACGCATCGAACAGCACCAAAAAATCCGACGTCCAACGGTTCACGAAGGGAAAGAAGGGCGAAAAGGCAGACTTCGCAGAGAGGCGTTTCACAGCCACAGGGCTTGCCCCTTGCGCGCCAAGCTGAAGAGAATGGCTCCACAGCTGGCGATTGTCGAGGTCGAGGTAGTCTGTTTCCGGTGTGAACACGCTCACGAAGACAGCGAGTTTCCCGCCCGCAAGCGCTTCTATTTCAGCCTCCCTGTCACCCCGAATGCGCACCCAACGCTCGGCATAGGCCTTGCGCATGTCGTCGGTGAAGAGCACGGCAGAAGCGTCTAAACGCTTTTGAAACTGGTCGACCAGGCTCACCTTGCGAAACCATTTGTCGTAGACGGGCGCGTAAGCATCGTCGGACAGGGGTTCCGGAGGAATCGCGGCTGTCACGTCGCCTTTGGTGGAAGTGCAAGCGGCATGCCCAACAACCGACGCCGCCAAAGTGATGCAAAGAAATGCGGCGGGCACACGAAGAAAAGTCGACATGGCGAACGGCCTCATGGGCGAGAGACTCGGTTGCGTCCCGCGTTTTTCGATTTGTAGACGCACGCATCGGCCGCTTTGATGAAGTCAATGGCGCTGGTGAGGGCCGGATCCATGCAACTTGCCACGCCGATAGACAACGTGACGGGAATGAGAGTGCCTTCGTAGTCGAACACGCTCTTTTCAATGAGCTGACGGACACGTTCCCCAAAAAGGAAGGCTTCGTCGAGTGTCAGCTTGGGCAACAGGAGACAGAACTCCTCGCCCCCGAAACGAGCGAAAGTGTCTTCGGGGCGGACAAGCGGCTTTATGTAGTTGCAAACTTCTTTCAAGACGAAGTCACCAGCGTCATGCCCGTGGGTGTCGTTGATGCTCTTGAACTTGTCGAGGTCGAACATGAGCAGGGCAAGATGGAGGCTATTGGTTTTCGCCAGACGAAAATCTTCCTCCAGCTTTTCGAGGAGGTAGTCTTTGCGGAAGATTTCAAGCATGCGATCTTGGACCGCCATGCGATAAATGCGGTCGAACAAGAGCTGATCGGCGCTGCCGTGGCTGTAGTAACGGAGCCGAACGTTGCCCACGCGGAGCATGTCGCCATGCGTGAGTTCCGCGCTTTGAATGATCATTTGATCGTTGATGTAGGAATGGTTGAGTGAACCCAAGTCTGTGACGTAAGCCTTGTTTCCATGGAAATCGATGCGACAGTGCTCTCGCGACACTGAGGCATCGTCTATCCAGACCTGGACCTTGTCCGCCCTGCGGCCAATGAGCGCTTGCGTCCCCGTCAGAATAAAACGCTTCCCCGCTGCGCCACCGTCGTACTGGAGGAGCACGGCGGCGTTGTTCCGGCCGGTCGTATGGATGCTCTCGGCCGGGTTCGCGGCAACGACGGTTTTGTCATCGCTCATGTATGCCTCATCCTCCTCGGGGGACCACCAGCAGGGAGTTTAACAAGAGAGTCGGGCCGTTGCCAAGGTTACAGGCCTGTGACCATCCGCGCGGAAATGACATTGGGCAGCTTCCGCAGCCCTTGCACTGTCTCGCCATCGAGCGTTCCATCGACGCGGATGATGGAAAGTGCCATTCCGCCTCGTTTGTTTCGAGAAAGCTCAAATTGAGCGATATTGATGCTTGCTTGAGCAAGGTACCCTCCGACGTGCCCAATGACGCCCGGACGGTCGTGGTTCTGCAAAATAAGCATTTCGCCCTCGGGCTCGATTTCGAACTCGAAACCATTGAGGTAACAAAGACGGGGGTGGGTGCCGTCGTAGAGCACCGCCCCCACCTCCACTTTTTCGGAGGCTTCCGTGCCCTGCACCTCGAGCAAAAGTCCCGCCGCTGCAGGGCCCACACCCGCCGAAGTGGAGGTCGCTGCTTCCACCACGAATCCAAGCCCTCGCTTTTCCATGAGGCGCTCGGCATTCACATAGCTCACGTACTCGTCGGAAGAATGCGACAAGAAACCCTTCAAGGCGGAAAGGCGCAAGACTTGGTATTCTTCGGCCTTCACATCGGCCGACACCGCAAGCCGCAAGCGCTGCGGCCGGAAGTCGAAGATTTGCGCCGCCACGCGTCCCAGCTTCTCCGCAAGGACGGCATACTGCCGCGCCGATCCTGTTCCCAACACACGGACATGGGGAAGGTTCACCGGATAGTCGACAATTTCACCGCGGAGCGCCTTGAGCACTTGGATGGCTACGGTTTCGCCAATGCGGTGCTGGGCTTCCTCGGTCGACGCGCCGATGTGCGGCGTCGCCACAACGCCGGGGTGCGCAACGAGGCCTTCCAGAGGCTTGGGTTCGTTGTCCCAGGTGTCGATTCCGGCCCCGCGCACGTAGCCTTCCTGAAGAACCTTCAACAGTGCCTTTTCAGAAATGATGCCGCCCCGAGCCGCATTCAGAACCAAGGCCCCCTTGCGAAGTTTCCGCAGCTCAATTTCACCCACCATTCCCTTTGTTTCTTTGTTCAAGGGGGTGTGAACGGTGAGCACATCGCATTCGGGAAGCATTTCCTCGAGTGAAGTTTTGCGCTCCGCGCCATTGCGCCGAAACACGTCGTCGGCAAGGTAGGGGTCGAAGGCGAGCACACGCATGTCGAACCCGCGCGCAAACTTCGCCACGCGGTGCCCCACATTGCCCAAACCCACAATGCCGATGGTTTTGCCTTGGAGCTCGGTGCCCGTGAATTGGTGTCGATTCCAGCCCCCCGCCGACGTGCTCGCGTGGGCTCCCGGAATTTTACGAATGAGCGACAACAGCAAGCCAAGCGTGAGTTCGGCGGCGGAATTTGTATTTTTACCGGGCGTGTTCACCACCAGCACCCCGGCCTCCGTGCAGGCGTCGAGGTCGATGTTGCCGTACCCCACGGCCGCACGGGCCACAACGGAAAGCACCTTTGCCCGCTTGAGAACTTCGGCATCCACGTCGGTTTCGGAACGTGTCACAAGCACATGTGCCGTGGCGACTTCGCCCAGCAGGACTTCGCGCGAGCAGTCGGGCAAGGAAACAATGTCGAGGGGCACTGGGAGCGCAAGTTCCGGGGGCGGATTCTGCAGGGTCGCCACCGCGACATCCGCGAGTTTGCCTGTAATAAGCACGCGGATTTTGGTGGGCTGCCCAGAGCCCGTGACGCTCCGCATGGCCCCTAAGCGCACAGCGTGGGCCCCAGATTCCGCAGAGGACTGTGAGAAGCAAGAGGGTGCTGCGCGGTGCATCATGGGATTGTCCTTGTCTAGCCTTGCAGGGTTGAGTTCTTTCACGAGTACTCGACACCGCTCGGATTCTCAAGACACCCCGCAAGGGCGGGGTGCATGCTGAGGGCGACTGTCTAGCTCAAGGCGTCTTCAACGCGTGCGCCTTCGAAACGTTTCAAGAACGTCTCTGTCACCTCGGCAGGAGCGCCCTGGCACACCACACGACCGTCATCGATGAGAAACACCTCATCGCAAGAAAGAACCGTTTCGAGTCGATGCGCAATGATACACAAGGTGCGGCCTGCAAAAAGGGTGCGCGCACTTTCTGTAATGAGAATGTCGGTGTCCTTGTCGACGCTCGAAGTGGGCTCGTCCATCAGCATGACAGGAGCCTTGAGCAAAGCGGCGCGCGCCAAGCAAAGGAGCTGACGCTCGCCCACAGAAAAATTCGCACCTCGTTCATACACGGGTGCATCCAGTCCCCCGGGCAGGTTCTTGACAAAGGTTTCCAAGGAAGCGCGCCGGAGCACGTCCCAAAGCCGCTCATCGGTGTGTTCTCCAAGACGGTCGAGGTTGAACCGAAGGGTTCCCGAAAACACATGCGGTTCTTGCGGCACAATTCCAAAAAGCCGGCGCGCCTCTCGGATGTCGAGGTCCGCAAGGTCGATGCCGCCATACAGAATGCGACCGGAATGAACATGGAGCATGCGGTAAAACGCTTGAAAAAGAGTGGACTTGCCAGCCCCTGTCTTTCCAATAATCCCGACTCGTCTGCCAGCCCTCAAAGTGCCACTCGCGCCTTTCAATACAAGAGGGAGGTCGGCACGGTAAGAAGCCACGAGATTTTCAAGCACAAGATCGCGCACAGCAGCCGTTTCAAGAACACCCTTTGCCACCGCAGGCGTCGCCTCGTGCGGGAGGTCTCGGTATTCCAAAATGCGCTCGAGCGAGACCATGGTCCCCTCAATGAGGGAAAGCGTGCGCGTGAGCCACTGCATGGTGACGTCAAGCCCTATGGTGAGACTCATCAGAAAACCGGCCGTACCCACACCCATGCGGCCTGAAGCACACGACCAACAAATGAACAACGCCACGCTCAGGCCAAACAACTCGCTTGTGAGTTTGAGCCGAACATTGAGCCAACGCGTGAGCCGGCTTTGCGCCAGCGCGCCGTAGGCAGCGCGCCTGACATGGGCGTCGAGCTGGCGGGTAAAGCGTTCCGCGCGGCCATAGGCTCGGATGGTTTGGTATCCTGCGACGCTTTCTGTAAACAAACTCCAGACAGGCGTTTCCAATATTTTTGAAAGGCGCTGGGTTTCTCGCGAAGCGGGCTTATAAAGGCTTTGAATGCGGAAATAAAAAAAGCCGCAGGGAAAGCATGCCAACGCCGCCAACGGCGCCTGCAAAAGCACCAAGACCAACACCCAAGCGAGCTCCAGAACACTCGTGATGATGTCAATAACGTAGTTCGGAATTTCGTGTTTGAGCTGCGAGTAGTCGCCAGAAAAGCGCCTGACAATGCGCCCCGTCGGGTTCTCGTCGAAAAAAGAAACGCGCACACGCGAAAGGGAATCGACCATGTCGTCGTGCAAGGCACGCCCGCCATTGGAGAGGAAGCCGAGTGCACCCGTCCAGTTCACCGCGCGAATGAAAATGCCTGCGAAAATCCAACAGCCAAGCATCCACAGGTACCGGGGTTCAGAAAGGCTTTCGATGCCTCGGCGCAACGCCACTTCGAAGGAAGGTCTTGTTTCGCACAATTGGCCCGTGCACCCCTCTGCCCGAAGGGCAACAAGCCAGCGAAATCCGTTGGCGAAAAACGTATCGACAACCGTCAGGAAAAAAAGGGGAGGACCAAAAAGAGCAAGCCCACGCATAGAGCGAAAGTACCGGGCATAAAAGCCAAGGCCAAAGCCGCCACGTTGGCGTTTTTCTTCTGCAACAAAACGCGTCTTCGCGTCTTGGGTTGTCATTTCCCGCTCCTTTTCACCGCATCGAGATCCACGACGAGCGTTGCTCGGTCGAGGAATTCGAGCCGGTGCGTGGCCCAAATCACCGTGCGGGAGCCATCGTTCCACACGCCGTCGAAAAGACTCCATGCGAGCAGACGCTCCGTGTCCTTGTCCACAGCGCTCAGGGGGTCGTCGAGCAAAATGATATTGACACCGGGGTCTTGCGAACGAAACACGCTGCGAGCAAGCGACAGGCGCTGCTTCTGGCCGCCGGAAAGATTCACGCCGCGCTCCCCGAGTTCCGTAGCAAGCCCGTCGGGAAAAGTGCGCGCATCTATTTCCAATGAGGCGGCTTCCAGGCTCTTCACAACGGCGGCCTCGTCTTCAAACTCAGCGGAAGAGTCGAGATAAATCAACGGCACATTCTCGCGCAGCGAAGCGCTCGCCACGAAAGCCTCTTGGGGAACATAGGTTTCGAATCCGCGCACAAATTCCAAAACCTCGGGTGTGTGCAAAGGCACGCGGGCAGAAAAGAGTCCTTCATAGGCATGTTGGGGGGCAACGTCGACAAGGAGCCAAACCACGCCTTTGGTGGGAACGACATCTCCCAGAAGCAATTGCAACAGCACCGATTTGCCCGCACCTACGGAACCCGTTACGGCCGTGAGCGCTCCCGCCGGAAAAACCAGCGAGAGATTTTCGAACAGCGGTGACACAGCGTCCTCGAACTTCACGGTGACGCCTTCAAGCGCATAGCCGAATCGAAGGGAACTTGGGCGCGAACAGGCCCACGATGCGAGCGCCTTGAGCGTTTGCGAAGGCACCTGTGCCGCGGCACGAGCGACGTCTTCCAAAGGCTCGAACTCCTCGACCTGCGTGCGCAAACGAAACAAACCTTCGAGGCGACGCGCCCCCACACGGGACTCCGCAAGAATGGCCACGAACCACGGAAGGGGGTTGAGTTGGTGCCCCAGAATGGAGGACAACCAAATAGCCGCGAAAATTTCAGACGCACCCACGTTTCCTTGGAACCAAAGGAAGCCCGCGAAAAGACCTAAACACACCACGAAGCTCCAGCTCGTGGAAAGCGAAAACGCAAATGAATATTGACCCTTCACTTTCAGGTCTTGTCGGAACTCAGAGGCGGAACGGGCGCGGATGTCGGCGGCGAACCTTTCGCCCCACCCAAAATAGCGCACAAGGCGTGCCGCTTGAACCCACTCCGAGACGAGGGAAACGCGCGCGTCGGAACGCCGCATGAGCTCCCCATGAAGCTTGCCTCCAAGCCAAGAAAATGCGCTCGAAATGGGAATCTGCAAAAGGACGATGGCGAGTCCAAGGTAAGCAGCCGGCCCCAGCATCACGCGCATGAGGATGACGACGACTGCGACGGAAAGAAAGAGGATAGGAAAGTCGACCATGGCATGTGCGAAAAACTCTGAAATGCGGCGGGCGTCGTTTTGTGCCAAGTTGGTGATGTCGCCCGCAGGAACTCGCACCCGAGCCTGACGGCTCATGGCGAACACAAACCTTTGCACATAGGAGGCGAGCTTCGTCTGAATGCGGTAGACGAGGAGCATTTCGCGTTCTATCTTCTGCGCGTGCAGGCACGCTGCAAACACGTTCAAAAGAAACACGGTGAGAGCCAACGCGGCTGCGAGCAGAAACTTCTGAGTGGCCGTGGGGGCCTCGAAGAGGAGCGCCGAAATGGCAAAACCGGAAGGCGACGGTTCAAATGTCCGCAGAATTTGCACTGCAAGGAGCGCTGAAAGAATGCTCACATGGACGTCCACCATGTGAATTCCGAACATGACCCTGAACTGCTTTTTTTCGTACCGCAGCACAGAACGCAGCACCCCTTTTCGCAACCGTGGCAACGCCTCTTCGAATGCTTCGTAAGCGCCCTCCGACTCCGCATTCTTTCGAATGGCAGGCACCGACCGAAAGTCGGCCTCCGTAGCCGGGCGCCGCGCGAGAGTTCGAATGAGTCCGTTCACATCAGAAAAAGTGAGACTTCGGAGAAAAGAGGACAGCATGAAAGAAGACTCTCCGAAAAAGAACGAGGTGGTGTGGAAAGAAGGCCTGCGACCCGCGTTTCTCGAACCCGCGGTGTGGGAAGCCGACATTCAACGTGTTCAGAAGCTTGTTCGCGGCCAGGAACCTTGGCAACAACGGAGCCTAGAGGAAAAGCGTCACGCTGCGCAAACAAGTTGGAATGAAAGGGGTGCCTGGGCGCGCCTGGAAGCCACTCGAGTGCTTTGCTTGGCAGCACCTTCTCTTTTTCCGGAGGCTTTGTCGGAGGTTCTGTTTCGCACGGAAGACGCGCTCGTGCGTTTGGGTGCACCTCCCCGCGAGGCGAACCTTGCCGCCACCTCGTACTCTCACCCCCCACCACGGATGCCTTTTCTCATTCCATCCAAGGGCATTTTTGTGAACCCACCCTTCCCACATGCGGCGTGCGCGGCGTCTGCTGCCCCCGACGACCCACGCGTCCGCACACGGGAGGCGTTTCTTGTCGCACTTGCAAACTGGCCCCGCACTCCCGGGGGGAGGAGCGTGCTTCAATCGCTCAACGTTTCGGTTTCCGCGTTTGAAGAGGCGACGAGTCGGGCGGCGGTGGCCGTTGTGCCAGGCTTTGAGCGGAACGCATGTTACGTTTGTGAGCCCGAATGGCACGCTCTGAGTGTCGCCGATGTCGACGCGTTTTTTCTCGCCGAGGTTCCTGACGCCACGCCCGACACCCGCACCCTTTCCCTTTGGGCTCATGAAGCCGGGCATTTGGCCCACGGCATCGCTCTGCGCACACAAGGCCAAAGTCCGTTCCTGACTTCTGACGAGGAAAAGGAAACCGTTGCTCTCGAAGCCGAACTTCTTTCCCTCGCCGGTTTGGACAGGGCCTCACTCCGGGACGCCATCGCACACGGCTCCCGTCCGGCCTTGTCGGCCATCGCAACGTGGTGGAGTGGCGCACATGAAGCAGGCGGCCCCTACATTCCAGCCGCATGGAACGTGTGGAATGACTTAAAACTCCGAGGTTAAGAGACCGAGGGCCGAAAGGAGCCAAGCTCCGCAGCAACCTCGGCTTTCCTTTCCGCTACGAAGGTCAGATAGGTGTCTTCACGGAAAACAAGATTCACAAGCCCTTCGTCGCGAAGGTCTATCAGAAGTTCTTGCACGAAGGGGGCATCGAGATCGTGCCAGTAGCCCCGCGGGCAAAGAATGTTTTCGAGCATCGAACGTGAAAATTTCTGCGGAAGATTTTCAGGGAAGAAGGCGATGATCTGCCTCAAGTAGTCGCTCAGTTCAGCGCGAGTGAACGACTGGAAGGAAGGCTCCGAGGGTGCGTCGTGTTCGCTCACGGGGAAAGGCGCCTCCAGAAGTGTCTGCATGTGGGCACGGTGCGCTTGCACCCCTTGGGCCCGGGGAATAAAAGTCGACCCCGGGAACGTAGTCTTTTGCATATGCTTTGAAAAGCCTGCCCCCTTCCGTTGGGTGGGGAGCG
>JADCJN010000078.1 GCA_020247005.1 Silvanigrellales bacterium | reverse complement strand
GGTCTGGCCCAAACTGGCACTGGAAAAACCGCCGCTTTCGCCCTGCCCATTCTCGATTTCTTCCTGCGCCAGCCCCGCCCGGGCACACGCAGGGGGCCCCGTTGTTTGGTGCTCGCGCCAACACGTGAGCTTGCCATTCAAGTGGCCGAAAGTTTCACCACCTATGGCCGCTCAACCAAGCTTGGCGTTTGCGTCGTGTACGGAGGCGTCGGCATTGAGCCCCAAAAGGCCGCCTTGCGCCGCAATCCGGAAGTCCTTGTGGCAACCCCGGGACGTTTGCTCGACCTCATGGGCCAAGGCGAATGCGATTTGTCGTCGGTGGAAGTCTTCGTTCTCGACGAAGCCGACCGCATGTTCGACATGGGCTTCATTAAGGACATCCGCAAAGTTGTGACTGTGCTCCCACAGAAGCGCCAAACTCTGCTGTTCTCGGCGACCATGCCAAAAGAAATTGAGCAGCTTGCAGCGGGCATTTTGAAAAACCCAGCCCGTGTTGAAGTCGCTCCGGTCAGCACAACCGCCGAAACCATTGAGCAATTCTGCTATTTCGTGGAAACGAAAGACCGCATTACGCTGCTCAAAACGCTGTTGGAAGAAAAAGGCATCAACCGCTGCATTGTGTTTACGCGCATGAAGCACGTCGCCAACCGCATTGCCGAGAAGCTCCAGGCGGAAGGCATCAGTGCCGAGCCTTTCCACTCGAACAAGTCGCAGGCCGCGCGCCAACGTGCGCTTGCGTCGTTCAAAGACGGCAAGTCGCGTATCCTTGTGGCCACCGACATCGCGGCCCGTGGGCTCGACGTTGAAGAAGTGGAGGTCGTCGTGAACTTCGACCTTCCCGACGTTCCCGAAACTTACGTGCACCGCATTGGCCGCGCCGGACGCGCCGGACGCACCGGTGTCGCGTGGAGCCTGGTGGACGAAGACCAAGCCTCGCTTTTGCGCGACGTGGAGCGCACAAGCAATTGCAAAATCACTATTGTGGCCGAACACGCCTTCAATACCCCAGCCTGCGACACCCTGCGCAAGCGATACGAAGACGCACGCACGGGCCGCGGCCCTGCACTCCCCAGAGGCCCAAGCCCCATTCAACGCGCCATGCAAGAGGGCCGCGATCACCGCGCTCAATTGCGCCAAAGTGGAGGCGGAGGGGGCTCCCGGGGAGGACGCGGTCGTGCACCCGCGACGCAAAGTGGTGGACGTGGACCCACGTCTTCGCAAAGCGGCGGACGTCAAGCCGAACAGGTGCGCGGCACGGCTCAGCCACGGGGAGCCGAAAGGACACGCTCAGAAACGACGCGCCCTTCACAGAGCGCAGGAGAACGCGGCAGTGGGGGGCACTCTCCTCGCCAAAGCCAACCGTCTTCTCACCGGTCTTCGCAACCCGATCGTCGCCCTCGCGGGCGCGAGCCCAACCGTCCCCCGGAAAGGTACGGCAGTGAGCCGCACTCGGCCTACTCGGAGGGCAACAGCCCGCTTCCTCCTCCTCGCCACGACACTCGCCCTCCCCTTGCGGCACGGCCTGCCTCTCATCGTCCCGCGGTTCAGGCTGAGCAACCTAGGCTGACGCCACCTCGCGCGCCCGAAGCGGTTCCCACAGGCGCACCATCGTTCCGAGTGAAGTCGGAATCGACGGCGGAACTCCGCGCGAAGTACGCCTCCGCACCGGCTAAGCCCACAGCACCGCAAGCTCCTGAAGCGCCTCGTGACGCGCGCGCTGCAGGAACCGAAGAGGCCAGCGACAAACCCAAACGCCGCTTCGCTTTCTGGAAGAAAGACTGACGTCCGTCAGCCTGGCAAGTCGTCTGGAACGACTTCGCTTTCCACCTGCTGCGACTGTCCGCCGCTGTCGGGAACCGAAGGCAACGTGAGCAGAAAACTCGTGTGAGACGCGCCGCGTTCCATGGCGAGCGTGCCTCCGTTGGCTTCCGCGAGGCCTCGTGAAATAGAGAGTCCAAGGCCTGTGCCCTTGGACATTTCTTTGGTGGTGAAAAACGGTTCGAAAATCCGTTCCGCAATTTCCACAGGCACGCCTGGCCCGCTGTCCACCACCTTGAAGCGCACGCTGTCGTCCACATCGTGGGCCTCAATGCGCACCCATTTTTCGGAACAACCGTCCAGAGCATGGAGACTGTTGTTGAGAAGATTCAGCAAAATTTGAGAAAGCTGGACGGGAACACAGTGCACAAGTCGGTTGCTGGTGACCTCAAGCACAATACGGATGTTCTGCTTGTGGAAACGTCCCTTGCAAAAGTCGAGGGCGTCTTCAATGGCACGTGCAGGTACGACATCTTCTGGCTGCTCGCCTGTTCCGGGCCGCACAAAGGAACGAAGTCCTGTGATGATTTTGCTCACGCGGAAAACGGTTTGAGAAAGCTTGTCGAGGGCGAGCAAAAGCTCTTCATTCGTGAGCTGGCCTGACACGGTTTTCGTTCTTAAAATTTGCACACGGCCGTTGATGATAGCCAGTGGATTGTTGATTTCATGAGCGATGCCGGCCACCATTTCCCCCAGGGACGCCAGACGCTCAGAACTCAACGGAGGAGTCGACCCCATATCTGCTGAAAACGAACGCGCTGAAAACGATTGCGTGAGCACCAAGGCATCTTCGCCGTTCCGGATCTTTTGCATGGAGACCATGCGGGCTTCTTGCTGGCCCCCGGCAAAGGGCATGTTCAAGAGCATTTGAAGGGATGTTTTGCTACTCGGAAAAAATTCCTGCAGCGCGAGGCGAATGTGTTTGTCGAGTTCGCGCCCCGTGAAACCCACAGGGCGCCCTTCGAAGTCGCGAGGATAGAGCCCCTGCCCCACGGCCAGCTGGGAATTCACGCGGACGCAGCGCAAGTCGCGGCTGGCCCAAAGAAGCTCGCCGGGCAAACCTTCGAACACCTCATTGAGCCGATGACTCCGCTCGGTGAGCGCGTGCTCGAGATCGCGACCCAACTTCGAGAGAACCCCATTCTTTTCTTCGAGCTCCAACACCCTCTCCGCCGACTCCTTGCGCGCCGCGTTCACCGCGTGGCGAAGCGCTCGGCCGCTGAAGATTGAGCAAAAAAGATTCAAGGCTCCGACGGCGAGTGCAGCAGGAACATGCACGAGCCACATGTTGGCCCCGTGAGGACCCGGAGGCAGAGATTCAACGAGAACAGGCGGGGGCTCGCCGCCAAGCAGATGTGCCAGTCCGGGCAGCAGAATCCATGCGGACGCGTAAACCAGCACTCCCAGCGCTAAGCTGAAGCTTGTTTTCTTCCACGTTCCGACACGGGTGGCTGACACGTGAGGGGCACTCCGGGGGCTTGAAGGAAGCCCGAGCTTTACCACCGGTTGGACTTCGACGCAAAAACCGCGGAGTTGATCTTTCATCCGTTCTGAAGGAGACATTCGGCGAGAAATTCGACTGAAAAAGGGCCTCGACGGAAAGGGCCAGAGAGATGAGCGGAAAAAGTCCGGAGTCCTCGCGTGTGAACGACACTTCTGCCGGAGCACCCACGAAGCCGGTGGCGGTGACATCTCCGCTCCTCGTCTTGGGAATCGATCCGGAAGGCGGTCAGACCCTAAACCACTTCAAGAAAGTCTTGTCGGCCCATCAAGCCGTGTTGGAGGCCGACTCCACGCGCGCAAGCGTGCGCTGGCTGAAGCCCAACCTCGCTTTCTTTCTGCGGCACGGCTCTGCCGGTATCGGTCTCTTGGAAGAATTCGTCGCAAAGTTTGGCCATCGTTATTTCATTCTTCTCGATGCCAAGTTCTCAGAAATTGAAAACTCGTTACGAGGCTCACTCACGTTCGCATTCGAAACACTGGGTGTTCACGGCGTGACCATCAACCCCTTTTTGGGCGAGGGGAGCATCCGCTTGGCCCTCGAAACGTGTGCGCGAGCGCGCGGTGCGCAGGGGCGCGTGCACGTGCTTTGCCGCACCTCGGAGTCTTCCTCGGGTGCTCTTGCCAGTCTCCAGCAAAACTGGCGCACCCTCGTGAGCACGGTGGCAGAACAGGCGCGCGTCGTGGCATCGGGCCAGGCCAGCCTAGAAAACCTGGGTGGGGTGGTGGTGGGTGCCGCGCACCGCGACATCCTTCTTTCCAGCGAGCTCCATGCGTCGGGCCTTTCCGTCTTGGCGCCTGGCCTCGGGGCACAGGGCGCCGCTTTTTCCATTGTGAAAGAGTGCGTCACGCAGGGTCCGCGCGAAATCTTGTTTCCCATGAGCCGGGGCATTTTTGCAGGCGGCGCAAACGCGCCCACACAGTCGGCTGCCCTGCTCACCGAAGCCCTCACACACTTTGGGCACTTACCGCCCTTTGCAACTCTTCCCTAAAACGGTTTGCCTCTGGGAGATCTCAGGTGACTCATGCCCTTGCTGCTGTCCAGTCTGTCCACTTTGGCAAGGTTCGGAACTCTCTTGTGCTCTCGAACGAGAGGCGCATTCTTCACACAACCAACCGCATTTCAGCCTTCGACGTTCTTTTGCCTTTCGAAGTGCCAGGAAAAGGTGAAATTCTGCAGGCCCTCTCCACATGGTTCTTCCAAGACACGGCTCACATCGTGCCGAATCATTTGGTGGGTTGTTTGGGGAGCGTCCACGTTCTTGCGCGCGAAGCTCTCGTGTTGCCTTTCGAATTTGTGGTGCGTGGCGTGCTCACCGGCAGTTTGTGGCGCCTCTATGAAACGAAAGGCGCGCCGGGCGTTCGAGAGGTTTACGGTGTCAGCCTTCCGCACGGGCTCGCGCGCAACGCTGTGTTGCCCGAGCCCGTTCTGACTCCCACGACAAAAGCCGAAAGTGGACACGACAAACCCCTTTCCGAAGACGCCATGGTTCCCGTGCTCGCGCGTTTCCTTCGCGAGAAGGGTCTCACAGAGTCCTTTGACGCGAGCACCTTGCTTGCTGAGGTCAAAGCAAAGGCGTTCGAACTCTTCGCGCACGGACGCGAGGTCGCTGCGAAACGCTCCTTGGTGCTTGTCGACACGAAATATGAATTCGGACTCGCACATCTCGACGATGTTTCAAATCTCGACCCGCAGGTTCCAGCCAAGAAAACGAAACTGTCCCTGGTGCTCGTCGACGAAGTGCACACTCCCGACTCCTCGCGCTACTGGCTCGCAGCCGAAGCTCAACTTCCCTCCCCTCGCCAGCTCTCGAAAGAATTCCTGCGCGAAGAGCTCATTGCCCGCTTTGGAAACCCCGACGCCTTCGGCCCCGACCTCGCGCACCACCCCAAATTCCAAGACGCCGCTTTCGTCGCAAGTCTCGCGGAATCCATTGGCAAGCGTTACCGCGAGATGTTCTCGTTGTTCCTCCCCGACACAACCCCCTTTGAGGTGTGTCAGAAAACCCTTGTGCCCTGGCCCCTTTCGCCTGTCGCGATGCAGGAGCTTGAAGACTCGCTGCGCCTGCCCTCCAAAATTCTTGTGGTGGGAAACGGGGGCCGCGACTGGAGCCTGTTCGACTTCTTTGCGCGACTGCCCGAGGTCACCACCGTGTATTGCGCTCCGGGCAAACGGGCCTGGGACAAGGTCCGCACCGACGGCAAATACCGCGAGTGCCCTCACTCCGAAGTGCAAGGCATTGCGCGGTTCGCAAAAGAAAATGGTGTGGGACTCGTGGTGAGTGGACCGGAACTTCCTTTGTGCCAAGGACTGCAGGAAGCGTGCAGTGCCCTAGGGGTTGCGTGTCTGGGGCCGAATGTGGGCGGAGCTTCGCTCGAGGCAAGCAAGGTTCTTTGCAAGGAACTCGCCTGCGCGGCCAACATTCCCGGTGCGGCAGGTGAAGTTTATGGTTGGAAAGAGCTCCAAGCCCTTGTGGAGCGTTTCCTTGCGGGCGAAGCCGCAAGTTTACGCCTGCCGTGCGCATTGAAATTCGACGGTCTCGCGTCTGGCAAAGGTGTTTTCATTTGCCGCGACCCGAGCGACGTGTCCGACGCCTTGTCTTCAGCGCGCGAGCACGTACCCGCTTGGGAACGCCAAGCCTTCGGCTTGCTTTCTCCCAGCGCCACGAAAACGAAACAGGAAGCACAGTTTCTTGCGGAAGAGCTTCTTGAGGGCGATGAAATCAGTGTTCTTGCGCTGTGCAACGGCACCGAATTCCGTCTGCTTCCTTTCGCACGCGACTACAAACGACGTGATGACGGGCAGAGCGGGCCCAACACGGGAGGCATGGGCAGCGTGTGTCCCGTGGACGTTTCGGCGTCGCTGCAGACACAGGTGAACGCCCTGTTTTCGTCCGCGCTTTCGTTGCTGGCGTCTCGAGGCACGCCCTACTCCGGCTTTTTGTTTGCGGGAATCATGGTCGATGCGTCAGGAAAAGCATGGCTCTTGGAGTTCAATTGCAGGCTTGGCGACCCTGAAACACAGAGCGTGTTGCCCGGGCTCGGACGAGAATTTGCCATGGAACTTTTCCGCACGGCACAAGGTCTTCCGTTCGCACTGCATCGGCCGCAAGGAGCAACGTTCGAACATGATGGCCGCAAGCGCGTGTACGTAGTGGGTGCCGCGCCGGAATACCCTCAGGGCTCTTCTCCGGCGCGCTCGTTCGTGGGTCCGGGCTTTGGCCTCGCCTTCGAGTCACCCGACGTGGCTCTTGTGCCGTCGGCCATTGAACCCGATGGACGCACGCGGGGGGGGCGCGCCTTTGGTTACCTTGGCACCGGTGAAACCTTCGGCGCGGCCAGAGCGCGTGCGTATGCTGCCATAAAGCGGTGTGTGCTCGGCACAGACACCGCACCCCATTTCCGACGCGACGTGGCTGCTGAATTCGAAGACGTCTCGCCATGATTGCCGTATTTGCGAGTGGACAGGGGAGCAACTTTGAAGCTTTGGCGGACGCTTTTCCGGGCGCCATGGCCGCGGTCGTGTCAAACGTCGAAGGCGCAGGCGTCTTGGGGCGCGCCGCGGCGCGCGGAATCCCCACGGGTGTCGTGCCACATACTCATTTTGCACAACGCGCCGCTCACGAGAAAGCGATGCTCCAAGCCTTGGCTGCGCTTCTTCACGAACACGACCCCTCTGGCAAACCGTTGCGTCTCCTCGTTCTGGCGGGCTACATGAGAGTGCTCAGTGAGACGTTCCTCAGTGGCTTTGCACAACGCTACCCCCAGGCTCGCGCGTGGAACCTCCACCCTGCACACCTCGACCAGTACCGAGGCGCACACGCGTTTTCGTTCGCGGTAGAACACCGTTTTCCAAGGTGGGGCCTGTCTGTTCACGAAGTCACTGCTGTTCTCGACGGGGGCGCCCTTGTCGATGCCTGCGAAGTGCCTGTGTGGCCTACCGACTCTGCAGCGAGCCTTCATGCGCGGGCCAGGGAGAGTGAACATGCCCTGCTCGTGCGTGCGGTGCGCTCGCACCTTTTCCCTGGTTGAGTTTACCTTTGCTTGAGTTTTTGAGTTTTGACGTCACAAAGTGCGGCCCCCTTTTTGGCCGCCCCTCACGGGAGACGAGTTCCATGTCGAAAACCATAGCCAGCACCTATGCGAGCTCCGGGGTGAGCATTGAAGCCGGCGAGAATCTCGTTTCTTTGTTGAAGAAAGACAATCCTCACATAGGGGGCTTCGCCGGGCTGTATCCTTACGGACCCGACCGCTACCTTGTGGCATGCACCGACGGTGTGGGTACAAAACTGGAACTTTCTATTGCGGCGGGGCGCTTTGAAGCTCTGGGGCAAGACCTCGTGGCCATGAGTGTGAACGATCTCATTGTCTGCGGCGCACGCCCTCTGTTTTTTCTCGACTACTACGCCTGTGGCAAGCTCGACGTCGAAGTCGCCCACCGCGTGGTGCGCGGGATTCAAGACGCGTGCCGCCGCAGCGGCTGTCTTCTTTTGGGTGGCGAAACTGCGGAAATGCCGGGTTTCTATGACGAGAAAAAATTCGACCTGGCCGGTTTCGCAGTGGGTGAAGTGGAAAAAACCAAGCTCGTTGACGGCAAAAGCCTGTGCGAGGGCGACGTGATTCTTGGCCTCCCGTCGAGCGGATTCCATGCGAACGGATTCTCGCTCGTGCGCAAAATTCTGCGCGACCGAAACGAGTCGCTTCAGTCGGCGTTCGAGGGAAGCACCCTGGGCGACCTCCTCACCGAGCCCACGCGTCTCTATGTCAACGAAATTCTTGCACTCCAAACCCGAGTTCGCGTGAAGGCCATGTCGCACATTACGGGAGGTGGCCTCACGAACCTTTCCCGCGTGCTTCCTGAAGGCCTCACCTACGATGTTCCCTTTGCAAATATCCCGACACCCTCCGTGATGAAGGCTTTCCAAACGTGGGGCGGCATTCCCGACGAAGAGGCCTACACGGTGTGGAACATGGGAATGGGCTACGCGGTGATGGTGGCCCCACACGACGTCGCCGCCGCGCGGGAGGCCCTGCCCGACGCCTTTGTTGCAGGCACTTTGCGGAAGGTCTGAGTGGCCTTTCGTGCTCTGGTGGCGCCATAAGGAACCCTTGCACCTTCCCTTTCTCGAGGGCGACCTCATTCCATCGCTCTTTACTTCTTCCTCGCCGAACGCGACACTTGGAGGAAACGCCCGCCGCCTGAAAGGAAACACCATGCCTGTTCGGACTTCCACCATGTGTCAGGGGGCCGTGGGGCCGGTCTTCTCGCTTGTTGCACTTTTGTCGGCGGGTGCGAGCGCCCTCGCGTTGACCGGCGCCTGTACGAAGAAGAAAGACAAAGGCGGTGACAGCGCAACGCAAGACCCTATCAGCCTCTCGACCCCCTCGACGGTGCCCTCGGTGTCCCCTTCGGCGCGTGGCACGCCAAGCACTTCCCCCACAACGACGGGTGAAAACATCACGGAAGGTGGCGTCGTTCCTGAAGGCACCACAGGTAGCGGGACGACACTTCCGAAAGCGGAGTTGGGCTTGAGTCCAGCGAAGGTTGAACCGTTCCTCAACGAAGCGGCTGTCAACGCCAATGTAGACGACCTTTCGCGCCTCAACTACCTCTTCGAACTCACGCCACCTTCGCCGAAGGCCCTCGCTCCGAGCCTTTCGGACTTGGAGTCGAAGACAGAGTCGTGTGTGCGTTCGGCTTTGCAAGCGACACGCTTTGAAACGGCCACAGGGGGCTTTAAGCTCACAACGGCCTTCGACTTCAAAAAATGCGTAGAGGAAAGCAAACCCAACAGAAGCAACGATGCGACGCGAGAATGGACTGCGAATGTGCAGTGGGCCATGCGCGCTCGCTGCGACAATCACGATTTCAAGCAATACGATGGGCTTCCCGTCAGCCACCCCGATGTCATGCGTTACCTTTGCCACGACGCCACCGCCGGTGAAATATACGCCCACGTGCGCTTTGAAGCCCAGGAACTGGACGTCAACAAGAAGCTCCTGCGCAAGTATGTGCGCACCCGAGCGTTCGCCGGCCGAACGAAGGAAACGTGCGCTTTCGTGCTGGTGGATGGCAAACGCAAATACGGCGATTGTGTCGCTCTCGACCGCATCGACAATGCAGCGAGCACCCTTCGTTACCTCGAGGTGTCCTACCCCGAAAATCAGGTCATGGTTTCCTACGACGACAAGGGGCAGAAATTCACCCAAAGCAAAGTGAATGTCGTTGCCAACGACTGGAAGGGCGACGTCCAGTTCCCCGCCGACACAGGGGTCAAGGGCACCTACCAACTTTCCAACGGAACACAGCAGGTGAAGCAGACGAACGCGTATCCTTGGCCTTCGGAATTCGAAACGCCTTCCCAATTGTTCAAGGGCACTGCGCCACAAGGCACCGGCACGCCCGCCGCCGACACTCCGCAGCAGCAACAGCAGCAGCAATCGGCTTCGCCGACTCCCGATTCTGGCCAGGTGCAGCAACAAAGCACCCCCTAACCCGAGGGAATCTTCATGCGCGTCGACGAACTCATTGGACTCTTTTTCGCCGATGGGAAAGGCGAAGATCTTCTTCGCAAAGAAATTGACGCCCTGGAAGGGGTTCAGGTTCGCATCGCTGTCATAGGCCGTTCCGGTGTGGGCAAGTCGAGCCTCATCAACGCGCTTTACGGCGAAAAAGTCGCGCAAACGGGTTCAACCGAAACCACCGAGGAGCCACAGGCCTTTTCGGTGGGGGGACTCATACTCGTCGACTTGCCGGGGTGCGGCACCGCGCGCTTCCCCAAGGAAACCTATATTGAGGACCTCGACCTGGCCCAGTACGATGCGTTTGTTCTCGTGGTCGCAAAGCGTGTTTATGAAGACGATTTGACCCTCAAATCGACCCTTGTGAAACGGTTTGGCAAAGACGTCCACATCGTGCGTTCCATGGTCGACCAAGACGTTGAAAATGCGCGCCGGGACGGCCTTACGCCAGAAGAAACCATCGCACTCCAACGCGCTGACCTGGAGCGTCAATTCCAAAGCACCCACTCGTTGTGGCTCGTGTCGTCTCCATACCCGCGCAAGTTCGACTTTCCTGCGTTCGAAGACGCGCTCGTGGCAGGGCTTTCTGAAAGGAAACGCGACAAATTCATTTTCGCTGCGCAAGCCTACACCGACGGACAACTCGCTTCCAAACGCGAAGTGGCCTCCCGGTATGTGAAAGTCTTCGCGGGGCTTGCGGCCGCGAACGGCTTCAACCCGATTCCCGGCGCCGACATCGCCGCCGACATCGCCATCATCTTGCGTATGAATGCCTGGATCTTGAAATGCTACAAGCTCGACAGTGAAACCCTCGAGCGTCTCTATGGCTCCGGACGTCAGGAGCTCCCCTCCGCGGTGTCGCTGGTGGCCAAAAAAATGCTCGCTTACGGCACACGAGAATTCGTCAAATCTGCTCTGAAAAGGCAGTTGGGGCGCATGGCTGGCAAAGAACTCGCAAAGTGGGTTCCTGTGGTGGGGCAGGTTGCTTCCGCTGGCCTTGGCTTTGGCCTTGTTCACTGGATGGGTCGCCAAGCCATTGATGACGCGGAAACGGCCGTACGGGACATCATTTTCACCGGTCTGGAGGAGCCCTGATGCTTTTTCGTTTGGGTTTTTTCCTTTTCAGCATGGGGCTGCTGAGCTGCAATCGAAGTGACTCTTCGGGCACGTCCCAGGGCCTTGTTTATTCCGACCTCACCGATGCGAGTCGAAAGAACTTCGACGTGTGTTGGGCCGCGAGCTCTGAGTGGATTCCCGCTCAGGTTCGCGCGAACCTGGAATCCAAGGTGGTGGAACAGTACAACAACCGCACGCCAGTTTCGTTTCGTTTTGGGGCCGACCCTTGCAGTGGCGCGCCAGGCTTGGAAGTTCGCATTTCGTCGCAGACCTCAACCGGAGGCCCCGCCTGCCCGTCGGGGGCCGCAGCCACGGCGCACCCTTTTCTCAAGCGTTCGCACCCTTCTACGTCTGGCACCCGCGTGGGGCCGGGGTCCGATGTCACCTTATGCCGCGAGTCTTTGAAAACCATAGGAACCTTCGGAAACGCCCACTTCGAAAAAGAACTCGCGGTGGTCATTTTGCATGAGCTTGGACACGTCCTTGGCCTCGCTCACGAGCAAGACAGACTCGACGTTGAGACGGCCGACAAGGCTTGCTGGGCAAGCAATAAAACACACATTCTTGCAACCCGTGCCGACAATGCCGCTCTCAAAATAAAGACACTGAGCGTGGGCGCCTACGATGCTCAATCGATTATGAATTACTGCAGCGCTGTGCGCGACACATGGAAGTCGTGGAAGAACGTGGTGCTGAGCGAAGGAGACGTGCGCACTCTGGAGTCGGTGTTTGGTGCCACTGCGGTGGATGCCAGCGACATGGGCACCGTGCCCGAAAAACCTCCCCTGGAGGCCGGGCAACCCGAAATTTTCGTGCACTGCGATACAACGCTTCTCAGGCGGTGCCTCATCACTTACGCGGGCGGCTCGGGGTGCCTGCAGACGAATCGAAACCAAGGCGAGTGCGTTTCCTTGCCTTCGCCCACGCGGCTGGCCGTGCCCTTCAACGCAACCAAGGCCTGCATGGTTGCGCGCACTTCTCCTCAGGAAAAGGCTGCGTTCGTCCCCGGGCTTTGACCAAGGGGTGGGAAAGAGACTGCTGTTCGAACTGCTCACCGCAAGGCTCACGTTAGGCCCCATTTATAAATGTCTGTGAGCGGTTGGGCCGTTTTACGTTTTCTCAAGAGGCTGCCCTTCCCTGCAGATTGGCTGCGATGCCCTGGAT
>JADCJN010000077.1 GCA_020247005.1 Silvanigrellales bacterium | reverse complement strand
GCCCTGCTGCCATCGGAGGCCTCCCACACCTTGGAGTGTGTTTTGTTTCGACTTGCTTTGTCGCGGTACGAAGTAACTTCCAAGTAGGAAAGGGGTGAGTCGCCACCCGTGTTGCCCTGCAACTCCCCCACTGGAAAGTGCTGTGAAGCCACCTTCGACGCTTGTGCTCCAGAAAACAACCTGCGTGTCGTCGCGGTTGAAAGTGCGTTCCCAGTCTGTTTCGAAGGGGTCTTTGCCGGCAATGGCTTCCACGGCCCAGGCACCTTTTTCCGATTCACTTCCTAAAAAAGCGGCCGCCGACCACACGGGTTCCCGCCTCGAACGGTAGCGCTGCGCCTGGAGCAGTGCCCATCCGCCATACTGCAGGGGAGCCTGAGGCGAGAGTTCGCCCGCGAAGGCGAGGATGTTGAAGTTCGTGGCGCTGCCGCTGCCAAACGAGACATGGGAATCAAAACCCGGGGCCAGAGCGGCATCGCCCAAGCGGCTTGCGTCCACAAACCCGACGCGAATTTCACGGGCGGCAAAATCGAATTCCTCGAGAGCGTCGTAAACCACGGGCTTTGAGAGCGAGAGCCTGTCGGTGTCGTCGAGTTGCTGGTGCCTTCCGAGTTGTTTCTTTTGAAGTCCCGCGCGCGCCTCTGCGAAGCCGTAGCGGCGCCCTAGGAAGAGTTCTTTCGTTTTCACGCCTTCATCGTCGTGAGCCAGGGCGGCTTCTGCTTGCACGAAAAAGCCCTCTCGTTCGGGTGTTCGTGCGCGCAACAAAAGGTCGGCTCCAGCCTCTCCGGACGAGAAAGAGTCTTCGAGAAGAACATCGAAGCGAAGCTCGCCTCCCCACAGGAGCCTGTCTTGGGGGTGTCGGGTGCCTTGGGGGTGTGGACTGCGCTCGGGTGAAACAGGGTCCCCCTTTTCTGCGGCGGTGCCATCGGAGCCCACGGGGATGGGTTTTCCGGCAGCATCCCGGGTGTCCAGAGGGTCGCGGTAGGCTTCGGGGTCGGGAAGGAGCAAGGGGTCGTTGCCTGGCGTTTGCGCCCGAGCGGTGTGGCTCGCGGCAAAGTCAAAGCTCAGAAAAAGCAGACAAAGGAGTGCTCTTTTGTTCTTGCGCATCCGGAAGGAAACCTGAGGCAAGGTGACGTGTGTTTGCGGCATGGGCGCGCTTTCCCCTTGCGGGCTTAAAGAAACAAAATGGCAGAGGCATTACAGTGACTGTAATGCCTCACCCTTCGCCCCTGCAATAGGCGTGTGTTACCGGGAGTGCGCCTTCAAAAAGGCCCATGCGTATTCGCTGGCGTTGAAGTCCATGCTCAACGCACCCGTGCCTAGGAGAGGAAAGCGGCTGGCATTGCGGCTTCGGTGGAGGTGGACGTGCAGGCATTGCGCCTCACGAAGAGCGCGGCGGTTTGCTCTATTCCCAGCAGGGACCCTTTCTTCCCTTTGGTGGTCTGGCCTCCGCCTCCTGCGTCAGGAGAAAACGTGTCGGCGGTGCCGTGCATCAACAAAACAGAAACGGGGGGAACACTGGCCAAGGTGCAGGCTGGCGCCAAGGGGGTTGCCAAAGACCCGGCGTTTGCAGCGACGGCGGCAAAGACCTGGGGAGCTTCACAAGCAAGCCGCAACGACATCATGGCCCCATTGGAATTCCCCGTGGAATAAGTGCGTTTTGCATCAATGCACTTTGAAAGGCTCAAAGTTTTGCCAACACCGTCGGGGTAAACGACAAGGAATCCTTCCCTGTTGGCAATGGCTTTGAAGGGGGTCACATTTTCGGCGTCGTCCGCTCTTCCGCCGCCACCATGAAGAACGAAAAGAACAGGCATTTTGCGTGAACAATCGGCCCGCGGTGGGACATGAACAAGAAAACGCCTTGTTTCGTTCCCAATCGACATTTTCTTTTCAAGCTGCTTGGCTTTCCCGTCACATTTCGAGTCGATTTCGGGTAAGAGCAAAGAATTTTTTTCTGAATCCGTTACGCCGTCGGCAAAAACATCGTCTTTCGGATTTTCTGGAGTATCGGGTGATTCTGGCAGTTGCGGAGATGTCTTTCCGGCTTTGCCGCAGGCGACTCCGCTCAAAAAAATCAGTGCCGCAAAAGTAACGAAACGTTTAAATTTGTCTCCATGTTTCTTTGTAAAAAATTGCCCCTCCTGGGTTATCGCGATTCTCGTGAACGGGAATACAGAACAAACGCTACCAAAGTGAACGGCACCATTGTGGCGAAAACGAAACTGAGGCCTCCGGTGAAGCTCGTGGCGTCGATGTAGGCTCCAAGTGCGGGAGGCACCAACACCGCTCCCGCCACGCCGCATTGCGCGGCCGCAAACGCCGCGCGGCTGGTTTGAATGCCCGAGTAAACGCCAGTGAGCATGGCCAAAACGAAACTGTAGCTCGCCCCAATAAAAGCCCCCGACATCCCTGCGAGTGCGAGCCACGCAGAAGGCGTGCCCGGGGTCAAAAAGTCAAGAATGGGGGACACGGGTCCAAGCGAGAATGGATGCTCCCCATGCCTCGAAACCGTGCACAGGGCAAGGCTGAGGCAGGCGAGCACGCCAACGCCAAACGCTGTGAGGTATGCGGGGAGTTGGCGCACAGGAGGAGGAAACACAGCAAAACCGAGACGTGCCAAAAAAAGCCCTCCCCAGAAAAAGGGACTTGCCATGCGGGCTGAGGCTTCAGCGATGCCGACTTCACGGACAAGAAAAGGGACCCACGTCACCGACAGGCCGACTTCGGCACCAACGTAACAAAAAAGCAGGAGGCAGGCCGCGACGAGAGGAAAGCGGGGATGGAAAGGGGCGTCTCGAGCGGGTGTGGATGGGGCGGACAGGGTGCGTGCTGGCTGCGTCTTAGTTCTTTCGTCTGTTCTTGTCTCTGGGGCGAGTTTTGTTTTTTACGCGATGCGAAAGCAAAAACTCGCCAATATCAGAAAAGCGAGAAACAGGGCGGCCATGGGGATGCGCCAGGCATGCTCACGGAGAAACGCGAAAGGTTCGAAAAGGTGAGACTGCGACAAAAGTCCACTGGTGGCAGCAGGAAGCGCCACAGCGCCCGCCGTGAAAGCCATATTGAGAAAGCCCAGAGCGCGCGTGGTGTCGGCACCTCTGAGTGCGAAGGCATTGTTCAAAATGCCGCTTCCCCCGACTCCTGCTCCCAACGCGGCATAACCCACAAGGCGCAGGGCGGCTGGCACAGGGGGGAGGCTCAGAAGCGAGAGGATGGGGTCGCAGAGGTAAACGATTGCAATTCCGACTGCGGGCAAAAGAAGGGCTGCGCCTTCGAGGGCGTGAAGGGAGGGCAGGCGGAGGCTCGCTTTCGAGAACGCCCGCGTCCCAAGAAGGGCGAAACTGCCTTGAACGAACAAAGCGATTCCAAAGAGAGTGGGCGTAAAGCCAAAACTTTTGAGGAGGGTCTCAAGCACCGTTCCTGGGAAGGCAATAAGCCCGCCCGAGAGGGTGAAGCTGAGGAAAAACGGCAGGAGGGCTTTGGGCAGCATGCAAGCTTTCTACGAGAGCGACAAAGATTTCACGCCGGCAAGGGGAGAAAAATTTGCGGGAGGGTAGCAATATTGTTACGCTGCAGCGTTCCACGCGTGAACGGGCGGTGTCAATTGCAGGATCATGCTCAAAATCTCGTCATAAAGCAGCTCGCGCCTTCGCGCGATCGGGACCCCCTTTTTATTGTGGGCGATGTCCATGGCTGTGCGCGGGAACTGGCTGACCTTCTCAAAAAAGCACGCGAGCGTCTTTCTCGCTTCCAGCTTGTGCTTGTGGGTGATCTTTTCACCAAAGGTCCCGATCCGGTGGGCGTCTACGAAATCATCCAAGAAAATCAGGCCGTCTGCATTAAGGGCAACCATGACTGGGCGCTTTGGGCGTCCATCGTCCAGGCGCAAAAGAAGGGTCTCCAAAGTTTACCCGAGCACACCCAGCAAACTCTGCATTTGATTCGCTACCACAAGCGTGCCGTTTTCGATCTCCTGTCGTCGCTGCCGCACGCCTACACCACAACGGTTTCGCCTCGGGTGCAGCGAAAGGGCTGGGAAGACGAATATCCTCTCATCATCGTGCACGCCGGAGTCGATCCGTCGCAGGGGCTTTTGTCGAGCAGTGAGCGCATGCTGCTCACGGCCCGCTATGTGCGGTGGGAAAATGCGGAAAGTGGCCGTCGCCTTGTCGTTGTGCCTTCGGGGTACCGGTCAGAGGTCTTGCAGCAATCTGCGGCGGCTTCGGCAGCATCCAAGGAAGTGCCTGCTGCGCTTTCCAGCACTCAATTTCATTCCATGTCGCCTCGTGCGGAGCGTCCGGGCCGCACGGGCTCTGGCGAAAGGCCTCGTGCCGTGCTCCCGCCCATCGAAAAATTCCGCTGGCACGAACTCCACAATGGTCCCGAACTCATTGTCTTTGGTCACGATGCCAAGCAGGGCCTGTTCCGGAAGACGATTCCCTCGGGGCGTCCGGTGTGTGTGGGCATCGACACAGGATGCACATACGGGCGCGCTCTCACGGGTTATTTTCCTGAGTTCGATGACGCCATTCAAGTTCCCGCCCGCCGAACCTATTTCGACATTGTGAAGAACGTCATCATGGTCCGGTCCGCCAGTCCTCGCGTCGCGGTCTGAGGACGTGGCCTGGCCGTACTTGGATGGAGCCCCTGATGCAGACAAGTGTCCTGACCCCCGCGACGTTCGAAGGTGCTGAGCAGTTCCTTTCAACACTCCTCCGCCAGTCGGCGCGTTCTCAAAACGGCGTGGCCCGGGCGTATGGCAATGGAGCGTGGAATCAGTTTTCAGGTCGGGATCTCGTGGCCCATGTGGGCCGTTCTGCGGAAAACTGGCTGAAGGTTTTTCCTCTTCCCGAAACCGCGCAGCCGACTTCAGGCGAACGCCCATCGCGCTCGTTGCTTTACCTTGGTCGAAACAGCTACGCGGGTTTCGTGGCCATGCTGGGAGCCCTGTGTGCGGGGGTCGACGTCATGTTCATGCCGGTTCTGGCGGGCGTGGCTGATATCCGCTGGTGCGCGGAGCATTTTCAGTGCACTGCGCTCGCCACCGACGGCGATGAATTCGTGGCGCACCTTGGCGTGTTGGGGCTCCCTGTTTATGAAGTCGGCAAGCACCTGTGGTTGCCGCAAGACGCCTTTTCCGAGCCCGATGTCTTTCGCCTTTTCCGTCTGTTTAAAACCGACCCCGAAGTTCGTGCTGCGCAAGAGCAGGCTGATGCGAGCGGTGCCCTCCGGCGAATGGCCGAAGCCTGGGCGCACGCGCGCGTCGGTCGCTTCCGCTTTGTTTCGTTCGGACACGATGGTTTCCAGAAGCCCGAAGAGCTCACGCCCGATGCCCTCGTCGCCACGGCTCAAAACTTCATTATTCACCTGCAGGCGCCGTCTTCGCTCGTTTGGAAGACGCTGGAGCTTGTGCCTCCGTCAAACCCTTTTAGCCACTTGTCTCGCTTCACCACTCTCTTGCGCAACGGTGTTCTGGGTTTCCCGAACCAGGCAACCGACTGGGAAACAAACCTGCGTATTTTACGTCCGACGCTCATTTTCGCGAGCCAGCCGGAGCTCGAAACCATGGTGTCGTACGTGGAAAAGGTGGCGAGTCGGCCGCGTTTCAAAACCCGCACGGCCACCAGTGAACGCATCGAAGACGCCAGGCGCTTTTTGGGGTCGGGCAGGGCGTTGAAGTTGCCCGAAGCGGTGTTCGATGCGGCTGGCCAGCTTCTTCGGTTTGCGTCCCGCACGGCTGTGGGTCAAGCTTTTGTCGACGAAGCCGTGGGCAATCTTCGCTGCGTCATTCATGGTCTTGCTCCGGCCCAAGAGTCGCACGTGCGTGTGCTCGAGAACCTTGGCGTCCCGGTCGTGGAAACCTATGGCGTTACGGCTGCGGCGGGTCTTTTGTCGTCCAACACCTTTGAAGCGCCGCACTTTAATCTCATTGGCAGCCCGCTTCCGCATGTTTCGTTTCGTCTGGGTGCGCAGTCGTTGTTGGAATACAAACTCTCGTCTCCGGCATTCCAAGGCGCTGGGAGCTGGCAGGAAACCGGAGATGTAGCTCAAATGACCCCGTTCGGATTTGCCATCACGGGGCGCAAGAAGCACCTCTTTGTCACGGCGGGTGGCGTCACCGTGTCGCCCGTGCGGCTGGAGGGCCTTTTTAAAGAGCACGACCTGATTGTGGATGCGTGTGTGGTGGGCGACAGAATGCCTTACCTTGGTGCGCTCATTGTGCTCTCGGCCGAGGGCCAGGCGGCCTACCGCCTTGCGCCTGAGGAGGTCCGCGAGAAGGTGCAGGCCATCGTGACTTCAGTGAACGAGACGCTTTCGCGGTTCGCAACCATAAAGAAATTCATTGTGCTGGAAAAGCCCTTTTCGGAACACGACGGAGAGCGCCTTTCGAGCGGTGCGCTGAACCGCCTGAAGATTTACGAAACACGGCGTGCTCTAATCGAGAATCTGTACAAGACCGTTTGAGTCGGTGCGGTTCTCGGAAAACACCAATGCCGATTTGATTCGGTCTCAGACTTTGACCGCGTTCGTCGGTTTCGTTAACATGTTAGAAAGTCTTGTGAGGAAACAGGGCCCCACCCCTTCGGAGGAAGCGTCCCATGACGGCATCCGGCAGTGTGTTCGAACTCGTTAAGGAAGTTTACAGCCCGCAGCATTACAACGAGCTCAACTGGGAAGGCAGCTTCGAAGACTACATTGAAATCGTGCAGAAAAACCCGAAAGTCGCCCGCAGCGCGTTTTCGCGCATGTTCGACCTCATCATGCACTTTGGCACGTACGATTTCGTTGAACACAAGAAAAAGCTCACTCACTACAAATTTTTCGACGATCCTCTTGGCAACGGCAAAGACGCGGTGTTCGGCCTCGATGTCCACATCGCCAAGCTTGTGAACTTCTTCAAAGCCGCTTCTTTGCGTTACGGCACAGAGAAACGTGTTCTTTTGCTTCACGGCCCTGTGGGTTCTGCCAAGTCGACGCTCGCGAGGCTTTTGAAGAAAGGTGTCGAGTGGTACAGCTACCAGCCCGAAGGCGCCCTATACACCTATAAGTGGGTGAACCTGTCTTCCAAACTGAAGATGGAAGACTCCATGGATTGCCCCATGCATGAAGATCCCCTGCGCCTCATTCCCGAGGAAGCACGGGTGAAGGTCCTTTCCATGCTCAACAAGGGGCGTAACTTCGATGATCGCATCTTCATTGAAGGCAATTTGAACCCTGCGTGTCGTTACGTCTTCGCCGAGCTCATGAAGCACTACAACGGCGACTGGGGTTCTCTCATGAAGAACCACATTCGTGTGCGTCGCCTTCTTTTGTCGGAAAAAGACAGGGTGGGCATTGGAACATTCCAGCCGAAAGACGAGAAAAACCAGGACTCCACAGAACTCACGGGCGACATCAACTACCGTAAAATCGCAGAATATGGCTCCGACTCCGATCCGCGCGCGTTCAACTTCGACGGCGAGTTTAATATCGCCAACCGTGGCGTCGTTGAGTTCGTCGAAATGCTGAAGCTCGACGTGGCGTTCCTCTACGACCTTCTGGGGGCTTCCCAAGAGCATAAAATCAAGCCCAAGAAATTCGCCCAAACCGACATCGATGAAGTCATTATTGGGCACACCAACGAGCCCGAGTACCGCAAGCTGCAGAACAACGAGTTCATGGAAGCGCTTCGCGACCGCACCGTGAAAATAGATGTGCCTTACATCACAAAGCTCAAGGAAGAGGTGAAGATCTATAAAAAAGACTTCAACTCCGAAAGCGTGCCGCACATTCATGTGGCTCCGCATACCGTGGAAACGGCTTCCATGTGGGCCATTCTCACGCGGCTCGAGGAGCCCAAGAAGGCCAACCTGACCCTCATGCAGAAGCTCAAGCTGTACGATGGAAAGACACTGCCCGGTTACACTGAAGACAACATCAAGGAACTGCGCAAGGAAGCCATGCGCGAAGGCCTCGATGGCATTTCGCCCCGCTACGTGCAAGACAAAATCTCGAATGCGCTTGTCGACGATAAAGGCAACGGCTGCATCAATCCTTTCATTGTGCTCAACGAGCTTGAAAGCGGCTTGAAGAATCACAGCCTCATTCGAGACGAGGAAACGAAGAAGCGCTACCGCGAGCTGCTTGCCGTTGTGAAGCAGGAATATGAAGACGTCGTGAAGAACGAGGTTCAGCGTGCGATTTCTGCCGACGAAGAGGCTATCTCGAAGCTCTGCGGCAATTACATCGACAACGTGAAGGCATACACACAAAAAGAACGCGTGCGGAACAAGTACACGGGCCAAAGCGAAGAACCCGACGAGCGGCTCATGCGGAGCATCGAAGAGAAAATCGACATCCCTGACTCTCGTAAGGACGACTTCCGTCGCGAAATTATGAATTACATCGGCGCTTTGGCGCTCGAGGGGAAGACTTTCGACTACAAAACCAATGAGCGCCTGCACAAGGCCCTTGAACTCAAGTTGTTCGAGGACCAAAAAGACACCATTAAACTCACAAGTCTTGTGAGCAATGTGGTGGACAAAGAAACGCAGGTGAAAATTGATGTCGTAAAGAACCGACTCATTAAGAACTACGGCTATTGTGACATCTGCGCCACCGACGCTTTGCATTTCGTGGCTTCCATCTTCGCGCGCGGAGACGTGAAGCGGTCGCAAGGCTGACGTTGTCCCGCACTTGACACAAAACACCTGTGCTTTGGAGGTTCGCAATGAAGATGGAAACCGATGTGAATCGGTTCCGGAGAATCGTCCGAGGCCGGATCAAAGAGAACCTGAAGAGGTACATCTCTTCGGGAGAGCTTATTGGCCGCCAAGGCAACAAGCAGGTGACCATCCCTCTGCCGCGCATCGATCTCCCGCGTTTTCAATTCGGGGGCAATCAGCAAAAAGGCGTCGGGCAGGGGGAGGGCGAGCCTGGCGATCCTTTGAACAAGGGGCAACCTCAACCTGGTGAAGGAGAGGCGGGAAAAGACGCCGGTGAGCACGGCATGGACGTCGACGTTTCACTCGATGAGCTTGCCGATATTCTTGCCGAAGAGCTTCAGCTCCCTCGCATTGAAGACAAAGGCAAGAAGAACGTTCACAGCAAGAAGTACCGTTACCATGGGGTGTTGCGCACGGGGCCCGAGAGCCTGCGCAACTTTAAGCGAACCTACAAGGAAGCTTTGAAGCGGCAAATTTCCGTGGGCGACTACGACCCGAACAATCCCACCATCGTCCCCATAAAAGAAGACAAGCGTTTCCGAAGTTTCAAGGTGGAAGAAAAACCCGAGGCTTCGGCCGCCATCATTTACATGATGGACGTGTCAGGTTCCATGGGCGATGAGCAAAAGGAAATTGTTCGACTGACATCGTTCTGGCTCGACACCTGGCTCAAGCGCAACTACGACAACCTCGACACCCGCTACATTATTCATGACGCCGTGGCGCGTGAGGTTGACGAGCAAACCTTCTACCACACGAAGGAGTCGGGCGGCACGCTCATCTCCAGCGCATACAAGCTGTGCGATAAAATCATCAAAGAGAACTACCCTATTGATGAGTGGAACGTTTACCTCTTCCACTTTTCGGACGGTGACAACTGGAGTGGCAACGACACGAACGAGTGCATGCAGCTCCTCGATACCTCGCTTTTGCCTTCTTCGAACCTCTTTTGTTACGGCCAGGTAGAGAGCCGTTACGGCAGCGGACAGTTTCTCAAAGATCTCGAAAAGCACTATCCCAATGCAGGCGGTGAAGACAACGTCGTCGTCATGCATCAAATCAAAGATCGCGACGGCATCATGGGCGCCTTAAAGGCGTTCCTTGGGAAAGGAAAGTGACATGGTCATGGACCCACGCCTTACGAGCGAGCTGACATCAGAGCTCCGCGACATCGTCGCCGAAATCGAGTCGCACGCGCGCAACTTGGGGCTCGACTTCTTTCCCACCATCTTCGAGATGGTGAACTACCAGCAAATGAGCGAAATTGCGTCTTATGGCGGGTTTCCCACCCGTTATCCGCATTGGCGCTTTGGCATGGAATATGAGCACCTCTCGAAATCGTACGAATACGGGTTGTCGCTCATTTATGAAATGGTGATTAACAACGATCCTTGTTACGCCTACCTTTTGAAAAGCAACAGCCTTGTGGATCAAAAGACGGTTATTGCGCACGTCTATGGGCATTGTGATTTCTTCAAAAACAACTATTGCTTTGCGCACACGAACCGAAAAATGCTCGACGAAATGGCAAATCATGGCAGCCGCATCCGCCGGTATATCGAAGAAGTGGGTCACGACGAGGTCGAAAACTTCATCGATGTTTGCCTCTCCTTGGAAAACCTCATCGATCAGCATGCCCCGCACATCCGTCGCGAAGCGAAGAATCCCCGCGTGCACGACATTGGCGACTACGACAGTCAATTGCTCGCTCCCGATAGGCGGCCCGTGCCGAAGCTTCCTTCGCACCGTGGCTACATGGAAGGCTACATCAACCCTGAAGAGTACTTAAAGGAACAACAGCGCAAACTCGTTTCGGAAGCGGAGAAAGAAAAGCGCTTTCCAGAAACGCCGCGTCGCGACATCCTGAAATTCCTGGTCGACCATGCGCCTCTCAACGCGTGGCAGCGGGACGTGCTTTCCATCGTAAGGGAAGAGGCCTATTACTACGCGCCGCAAGGCCAAACAAAGATCATGAATGAAGGCTGGGCTGTTTACTGGCATTCGAAAATAATGACCCAATACATGCTCAACGACAGCGAGTGCATTGACTACTGCGACCACTACGCCGGCGTGACGGCAACGAGTGGGCAGAGGCTCAACCCCTACAAAGTGGGCGTCGAGCTCATGCGGCACATTGAGAACCGCTGGAACCGTGGCCAGCACGGCCTCGACTACCTTCTGTGCGACGACCCTGCCGTGCGTCGCGCATGGGACAAAAAAACAAACAAGGGACTCGAAAAAATATTCGAGATCCGTAAGTACCACAACGACATCACTTTTATCGATGAGTTTCTTGACGAGGACTTCTGCGAAGAAGCCAAACTCTTTACTTGGGGTGTCGACCGCCGCACGGGCCAGGCTGTTATTGCCGACCGTGACTTTGGGGCAATAAAGTCACAACTTCTTGATGCGCTCACCAACTTCGGACAGCCGCTCATTGACGTTGTAGACGGAAATTTCCGCAACCGAGGCGAGCTTCTTTTGCGGCACCAGCACCAGGGCAAAGACCTGAAGATGGATTGGGCGATGGAAACGATTATGAACCTCTACAAGGTCTGGAATCGGCCCGTGAACCTCGCGACCATTCTGGAAGGAGAAGAGCGTCTCATTGGCTACGATGGGCTCGAGCCCCGGGTTGAGAAGGGCCCGGCTTAAAGGCCAAGCTTTTGCGTCACAGGGTGCTTGGCATTGCACTTGCTCTCGATAGAGTTCCCCAGACGTGTGGTGTAGGAAACGTGGTCGAGGGCGTTCTTCAAAAGTCCGCCCTTGGCCAGGTGCGCCATGAAATTCATAAGCCCTTCTTGAGGCTCTTCATATTGGCCTCGCGTAAATTCGATGCCTTGATCGCTCAAGAAAACGCGCTGGCCTGTGTGGGAGTAAAACTGACGGGTGGCCATGAGAGGAAAAACGTCGAAGTTGTTCACCACTCGCCACGTCTGGTTCCCAAGCACTCGGTTGTAGCATTCTGCGAAAGCCGCGTTGCCAACGCGGGTGACGCCGAACGTCACGATGCCACCCAGGGTGCTGGAGCCGGGGGTCAGGTCTTTGCAGCTTGTCCCGGCGTCGGGGAGGTTTCCGAACTGCTCATTCACTTTCAAGTCAGATGCAAGAAGGGTGGTGAGGGCCCCGCCCAGACTATGGCCTGTGAGAAAGAGTTTCTTTTGTGGATACCCATGGGTCTTGAGGGCTTCCAGAAGCACTGCGCGCACGCCTTTTTGCATGAGGCCGGCACCGTTCTTGCCGCCGCGGTAGGCTCTTAAGAACCCTTTGTGAACGTTGGCCTTGAAAAGCGTCTTGTCGAAAACGAGGTCGAGGTCGGTGGCCCAGTTC
Source organism: Silvanigrellales bacterium (assembly GCA_020247005.1). Lineage (GTDB taxonomy): Bacteria > Bdellovibrionota_B > Oligoflexia > Silvanigrellales > Silvanigrellaceae > JADCJN01. The sequence continues at coordinate 10,525 of JADCJN010000077.1, read as the reverse complement.
GAGAGAGAGGCTGTTCCACTGAAGGCGACAACAAGAAACGCCTCGGCTTCAAACACGTAGGCGGGCGTGTCGGTTGTTTTGTCGTACACGCGCGTCAGAGCTTTGAAGCCGAGTGCGTCCATCCACGTTTTGACAAAAGCTTCGTCTTTGTAAGCGAGGCTTGAAAGAAGCGAGAAATAGGCCAACGTTTCTTTCGTGGGAGCGGTGGGAAGCGTCGAGCCATCGAAAGTCAACTTACCCTTCAGAGAAGAGCAAATGTCTGCTTTTTCCATGCTTGCGCCGTTCACTTCAAGAATCTTGGACGCTTGGTCGAGCAGCAAGCCCGCCTTGTCGTCGGCAACACGGATGGTCCTTGCGTTCTCGGAAATAGGTTCGTCGGCCTGTGTTCCCTGAGACGCGTTTCCTGAACTGGTGTCAGTGGGGGAAACACTGCGAGAGCTTGCGTCGTTGAACCTCCGCGATGAGCAGCCAGTCGTTTGTGCCAACAAGGCGCATGTCGAGAGCGTCACCACAGTCGTAAGCGAAGGAAACAAGGCATGCCGCGCGCGCGAAAAAGGGCGTTGCGATTTCACGGGAAGTGCTCCAAGGGAAAGGGGACACCCCTTCAGTGAAGCAGGAAAGAGCACTTCCTGTGCGTGTGGTGCAGCGCCTCGGCTGTCAGTCGTTTGTCACCCAACGGACAGCCGCTTTTTAGTCTGCTTTGGGCACAGCGGTCAGAAGGGCTCCGGTTTTCAGGCCAAACGCGACCAGATTCACTTGCCACTCATTGCGAGGAGCGAAGTGGTCGAGAGCCCCAAACCCTTCCACAAGGTAACGACCGGGTGACGGGAAGAGGCGCCGGGCTTCGTCGGTGTTCATGCGCAAAGCAAGTGAGGCCATCCCGTTTGCAGGGGTGAGGAGGCCCACGTTTATCTTATTTGGCGTGCCCGACGCATCGGCTGCGGGAAGAGCGCCGTCTTTGATTTCCACGGTCGCGCCATCAACAGACACGCATGAAAGCTTGTTTGCTTCGAATGCAGAGGGAAGAACGTCCACCAAAGACGCCTTCACGTCGGCCAGGGAACCGCATTTGACGAAAGGAACAAGAGTGATGTCGGTGGCCACGTCGTGGGGAAGAACCGCCAGCCTGCCGGCGAAGAAACCAATGCGGCCCTTGACGGCAGTCAGGTTGCCTGCGCCCGCAAGAGGACTCAGTGTTTGAGCTATCCACGACCTGTTCGCGCCGTACGAGCGCGTGGCGCCCACAATGAGCGTGCGCCCGGCCGCAGGGCCTTCCGTCAGAACGACGCCCGTGTCGCGGTCGCCGACCCGGCGCAGTGGCAAAGCAACGCCCTGAATGTTTATGCATCGGCCAAAATTTTGAGGCAGGAACACATCTTCCAGGCGCACATCGAGCGTGGGTTCAGCGTCCGTGCACACAGGAACAACATCTTCATTCAGTGTGTTGGAGCCAAGGTGAGTGGTGGATGGGTTGACACGCGTCGCCTTCGTAATGCCCTTTTTCGAATCGCCGGAGTTTGAGACGCCCATAAGCTTCAGGGTGAAAACCAGGGGGAGGTGGTCGGAGTAGCCCACAGCCAGATGCTTTGTGACGAGGGGGCCGCTGCCCACTTTCGATTTCGTGAGCTGGGAGCGCAGAGGCGTGCCATCGGCGTTGAGGAGGATCTCGCGGGGCAGGCCCTTGTGTCCAACGACGCGGAAGGAATTGTCGACGATTTGGAATCCGACGTCATCGAAGAGGGCGTCGTTCACAAGAATGTTGTCGATGCAGGTGCGTTTGCCGTCGAAAGAATAGCTGCAACGTTCTTGCTCGGGCAGTTCGAACCACAAGTTGTAGAGGTCGTCGGAAGGCGCTGTTTGGAGCATGCGCGTTTCGTCGCCCGTGGAACGGAGGCCTTCGACCACGGCTTTGTCGGTGTAGTCGGTGTTGAAGTCTCCCAACACAACCATGTCGAGCAGAGGAGACGCCTTGCGAGCGGCGTCCATGTCGGCCTTTATGAGCTGACCCGTGAAAAGGCGCATGCGATCGCCTATGGCATCGCCGCTGCGTTTGCTCTTCCAATGCGCGCTGTAGACGCGCAAAATGCGGCCACCGACAACGACTTCGGAAACATGAGGGTCACGCGAGGAGCCCGCGAGTTCTTCCGCCATGCGTGCATCGGCCGCTTCGTCTTTAAAAACGAAGGGAAGATTGAAACTTTGCACGATGGGGAATTTGCTCACGAGCGCCGTGGTGACGGCCACGGGGTTGTCGTCTTGCTGGTGTCCAAGTTCAAAGTAACGGTAGCCGAGTTTGGCAAGCTCGGGCTTCAAGAGTTCAAGGGAGCGGGAGGTGTTCAGGCCACTCTCAATTTCCTCGAGCGCCAGAATGTCGGGCGCGCCCGCGAGCGCAATGGCTTTGGCCACACTGCGCGCTTTTGGCAAGTAAATTTTGTCGGCGTACCAGTTCGATGTGGCCGACGAATAATCTTCGTAGTGGACACCCTTCGCTTCGCTGTCGTCCCACATGTTTTCGACGTTGTAGGAACCAACAGAAATTTCCGCGGGGGTTTTTGAAGTTGCATCCCGCAAAACGAAGTCGAGCGGAAGAGAAGGGAGGCTCCCCTTCGCGACGCTCACTCCGTCGATGGATGTGAAATGGGCCTCAAGAGAAACGCGCAGCGCGCGCGTTTTGCCGTCGGTGACAATTCTCGCACCCTGTGCTTCGCGCGCCGAGAGGTTCAAGGTTGCATCGACGTATTCAGAGCTCGTTGCGTTGCCGGTGGAAACACGAGCGAGCAAGCGTCCATCAATTTGCACGGTTCCTTCGCCATCAAGAAGCCCTTTGAGGGCTTCCACCGAAAGCGCTCCGGAAGCGAGATGCAGCAACATTGCTTGCGACGAGGTTTCAACAAAACGGAGTTGGAGCGTGCCGTTCTGACGGGATGCAGACGTCTGCGAGGTTTGCTCTGCGGGCAGGTAAGCGAGTTCCGCACGGGACGCGCGTTGGCTGCGGCCGTCGTCGAAGGTGACGGCGGTGTTCAGAAACAAAAGGCCTTCGCGCGCGCGCGTCAGGAGATCTTCCGTGGCGTTGCGAAATTCAGGGGTGAGGCCGAGGTCTTTGGTGTTGCGCGTGATGGCGACAATAGGGAGCGTGATGGGTTTGCCAGAGTCGACAGTTCCGTTGTCTTTCGACGCCACAGTGGCGGGCGTACACACAAGCCGAGCTTCCAAAGTGGTGGCCTTGCCAGCCGACAAGTCGAGGAGGCTCGTTTCGCAGAGTGCCACCAGCTCGGAGCCGGCGAAAAGATTCACGGACACCCGCACCTTCGGCAACGTGCGAACCGCACCCACCGAAAGCGTGCGACCTGCTTCCAGCGCGCCACGGACGCGTCCGAAGTAGGGCGCCGTTTCCGGAGAATCGACGTACTTCACTTCAATTTCGTGTGTGTCGTGCCGAGGGAGTGCTGCGACAAAGGAGCCTGCATCTGCGCCAACCGCCAACGAGAGCGTTACGTTTTGGCGTTCACCCTCGGGTGCAGGCATGCGTGCCCCGGGTAGGGGCTCTTGGGTTCCGGCCTTCTTGCGTGCATCGCTCTCCAGAAGGCCGCACGCGGTGTGAAGAGAAAAAAGCGCCGCAAGAGCCGCCGTGGTCACAAGAGTGGCAACAGCACGTGTCGCCGCTTTGTGTCCGCCCGTGCGGCCTGTTTGCGAGAGTGACCGCGCGCCCGGGGCTCGTTTCGAGAACTTCGTCGCCTGTGCCATGGGTGGTTTCCTTTCCCTTGTCGTCGATTCCGTTCGGCGCGATGAGCACGCCTTCTGGCCGGACGGGTAACAGCGGGAACAACCGCTGTCAACGCGCCTTTGGTCGGAACTTATGCAGAATTTATGCCGCAGGCACGCAAGGCTGGGGGTTTCGCAGGGCGTGACTTCGAATCGTCACAATTGAGGAGCGAAAGGAGGAGCGAAAGGAGGAGCGAAAGGAGGAGCGAAAGAGCACAGAGGAGAAGCCCAAAGAGCAGGGAGGAGACCCACAGGGGAGGGAGTGGGAGGCTGTCGAAGGATTGGTCGATTGCCGGGATAGTGCTCAAAGTGTGCACCCTTTGAAGAGTGCGGGGCCACAGAGTTCAGGATGTTGCGCCCTCCTCCTTTGGCCCCATTCCTGCAATGAGGGACCCATGCACTCTGGAAAGGCGCCTCATGTGAGCCTGTCTGGAGCCCGGCTTCTCTTTGGAGGTTTCCATGACGTTTTGCCGTTCTTTTCTGACCCCTCTCTCCGCTTTCGGGGCTCTTGGGGTTCTGGGCATTCTCGTGTCTTGCTCCTCCGACAACAAAGCCATTCGTCGCGGACTCGACACGCCTGCGCGTGAGGAGGGGGGAGGAAAAGGCCCCACGTCCTCGTTCGACGCCAGTCGCGTCGTGTCAGGAACCGAGTTTCAAGTCGACCCTGCATCGACAAACGCAAACGGAACACCCCGGCAAGGAACCGGAACTCAAATCGGCCAGACGTCCTCAGGCCAATCGACGGTCTCTTCGTGGAATCCGAATGAGACAGAAATCGTGCCTCGAGGAACGCAAATCGTGTCTCCTGCGGGTCTTCCACGAGCATCCGGTGCGGTGAGACCCGAGGAAGTGGCTGCCCCCACGGTGTATGATGCGAACTTCTGCAAGGGGCTTGGACAGGGGGAGTGCTTCACTCTTGTTCTCCAAATCCCCTCGCCTTTGCTCGAGCAATCGCTCGGACTCACGACTCTCAACATGGTTCAGTTCTCACCTTCCTACCGTGGTGTCATGGCACGCACCTGCAACGAAGGTTTGGCAGTGAGCTGGCGCCATCTTTTAGAGGATCAAGGCGTTGGTCTCGTGCACAAACAAGGCGCGCTGCGCCACGCATTTCCAAACGTCAAACGCGTGCGTTGCATTTTGCAGAACATTACGAGCGAAGAATCAAGGCCCGTCACGCTCGCTCAAAACGAGCATGGTCTCGCCGTTCGCGTTGTCGACTTCGCCATTGAAAGCAAAAGTTCTTCCACGGCGCCGGCGTTTGGCACATTCGAATTTCAGAACGCGCGCATGGCATTGAAGTTCCGTGACCCGTCCGCCTTCGCCGGTTCTTTTGGAGGCGGGCGTTCCTGGCGTCCTGTGGCGGGCTACGACATGGTGAACATTTTCCGTCAGACAGGTGTTTTTCCAACGGCAACAAAACGCGTGAATTTTAGCGATTCGCTGAGTTTCGACTTCAATCTGCAGGGCTCGGCCCGATACGTTCAACACGTGCTGATGCCCGTCCTCGACTCCGTGTCGAAAGGCGAAGGACTGGGCAAGCTTGGCTTTCAGCTCGCGCTTGTGCGCAAACAACTCTCTTTGCTTTCGTCAGGCTCGAATCCTGTTGTGCCCGCGCTCATTCTCGCAGGCATCGGTGTTGATGCGGTGCGCGACCTTTGCACTTTTGAAGCGTCGGACTGCCGTATCAAAACAACGGGCGAAAACATTGTCGACATCATTTCACGCACCTACCGCTCTTCCTCACCCATCCCTTCTGAAACAAAAGCGACGTTTGTCGATGGGACGAAATACATCCCCTTCGCCATCATGAGCGCTGTTGTGGAAGGCATGGACAAGAAGGCCTACATCGAACTTGTGGGAGGCCGGTGAGGCTCTTTAGGTCCAAGCCGTGTCTGAATAGGCTTGAATGAACTCGTCCTCTTGGCACCGTCCTTGGGGACGCAGCGCTTTTTCAAGGCGAGTGGCCGTAAGAGCGTCGCACAGACAGACGATTCCGGCATGGCCGGCGTGGTCGGAGATCTGGGCAGTTTGAGCACGCACTTGCTCGCGCGCCAGAAAATCACGCAAGTGTTTTTCAAAGTGCTGTGCAGTGGGGCGGGCATTGGGGCCATGAAAGTTCCAAAGCAAAACCTGCTTCATGAAGGGGCTCTTTTCTCAAAGAACGGACATCGGGAATGTGATTATTTTAAGGGCATACGGGTGTGGAGTGCTCTTCATTCTCTCACTTTTTCTCTGAAGGTAACTTCTGGCGCACAGCGAGCGAGCGTTTCGTATTTTCGCTTTTTCGTCATCTCAGAAAATTTCTTCGTGCACTCAAGGGGATGTTCTCTTCGCCTGGAAAATCCGTGCCACACCATTGACAGCGTTTTTCGGCGTACGGTAACACTATATATGCCAAGACAACTTTCCGACACACTGAACAGATGTAGGGCGTCGGTCGAGTGAGCGAAGGAAGAGCGCGCACAAAGCTGCCAGAAGCGAAGTCAAGCGAGCTCCCACGATTCTCTCGAAACCACCCCTGAGGCCTGCCGGCCTGAACACCCTGACGTTTGCGCGTCCTCGAGCGCAGACGTCTGAGGGTCCAACCGCTTTTTGCCTAAGCCCGTTTATCGGCCCCGTTCACGGACACGAACAGAGGAGAGCACCCCATGTCACAGCCTACAACGTCCTACACGCCTTTTCACCCGAAGGTGACCCTTGCGGATTTGGACCTCAACGGCGTGAATTTTGCGGGTGGACTTCAGAACATTACGCTGGACCTCCGCCCCAAAATCGAAATGGGCCGTGAGTACTCCTACCTCGCGTCCAGTGTTTTGGTGGAAATGTTGCGCCTCGAGACGCTCGAGACCTTGGGTCTGACGGAAGCCTCGCCGACTGCGGCTCTCCCCAAGAGCGGGCCCGAGAGCGACAAAGTCCACGCCACGCTTGCTGCCTATGTCTCGTTTGGGGTCGCGTGCGGACACCTCTCCCCCCGCCTGCAAGACCTCGACCTTGCCTTTTTGGAAGGGCAGCTCGACCACAACCGCAGCTACTTGTTCGACTACCTGGGCGCGCACACCCTTTACGATCGTTACCTTCTTCACAAGGAAGGCAAGCGCTACGAGTCGCTTCAGCACTTCTGGATGCGCGTGTCCATGGGCGTGGCACTTGCCGAGGCCACCACAACCGAAGCCACGGCCCGCGCAGCCGACTTCTACCACACGCTTTCGCGCATGCTTTATGTTCCCTCGACGCCAACACTCTTCAATGCCGGCACGTGCCGTTCGCAAATGAGCAGCTGCTTTCTGACCACCACCCAAGACGACCTGTCCGACATTTACCGGCAGTACGCCGACAATGCGATGCTCTCGAAATACGCTGGTGGACTCGGCAACGATTGGACGAAAATTCGCGCTCAAGGTTCGTGGATCCGGGGCACCAATGGACGCTCCCAGGGGGTTATTCCTTTCATCAAGGTACAAGACTCGTCCACCATCGCAGTGAATCAGGGTGGAAAGCGCAAAGGCGCTGTGTGCGCCTACCTCGAAACCTGGCATCTCGACATCGAGGACTTTCTTGAGTTGCGCAAAAACACGGGTGACGAACGCCGCCGCACCCCCGACATGAATACAGCAAATTGGGTTCCCGACCTGTTTTTGGAACGTGTGGAGGCCGATGCCCCCTGGACGCTCTTTTGTCCTTCGGAAACAAGTGATCTTCACGACTTGTTTGGTGAAGCCTTCCGCGCGCGGTACGAAGAGTACGAGGCGGCGTGCGACCGCGGAGAGTTGAAGAATTTTCGACGCATTCCCGCTGTTTCATTGTGGCGCAAGATGCTCACCATGCTGTTTGAAACAGGCCACCCGTGGATCACGTTCAAAGACCCTTGCAACCTCAGAAGCCCGCAGTCTCACACCGGCGTGGTGCATTCAAGCAACCTCTGCACGGAAATCACGTTGAACACTTCAGCCGATGAAACCGCTGTGTGCAACATTGGTTCGGTGAACTTAAAGGCTATTTTTCAGCAGCCTTCGCCTGCGGCAGCGCTGGCGTCGACGGTGAAAATGGCGATGCGCATGCTCGACAACGTGATTTCCGAGAACTTCTACCCCATTGAAAGCGCGCGTCGCGCCAATGAGCGTCACCGCCCTGTGGGGCTTGGACTCATGGGTTTCCAGGATGTGCTTTACATGAAGCGCATTGCCTATTCCCGTCCTGAAGCCGTGTACCTGTCCTCTAAAATCATGGAGCACATCAGCTTCCATGCCGTGGAAGCATCTGCAGCACTGGCACGCGAGCGTGGCAGTTATGGCTCGTTCGAGGGGTCGGCGTGGAGCCAAGGCAAGGTTGTGCAAGACACGTGGGGCGCCATGGGCCGGCACGTGCGCGCTCTGGAAATTCCAGGCCACTACCAAACGCCGACAGGGGAAACAAAGCCGACGTCCACGCTCCTGGAAACGGAAGGCTTTCACGTCTCGCTCGACTGGGAACGCCTTCGCGGTGAAGTGAAGGCTGGCATGCGCAATTCACTTTGCCTCGCCATCGCACCCACGGCGACCATTTCGAACATCGCGGGCTGCTGCCAAAGCATTGAGCCTTCGTACAAGAATCTTTATGTGAAGAGCAATTTGGGCGGTGATTACACTATTATCAACGAATACCTTGTTGACGAGCTCAAGAGTCGCAAGCTCTGGGATGCGTCCTTTGCACGCGAACTCAAACGCGCCGACGGTTCCGTATCGAATTTCGATTTGCCAGCGGAAACAAAAGAACTGTTCCAGACGGCGTTCGACATCGAGCCCGAACAGCTCATTCGTTGCGCTGCTTCACGTCAGTTGTATATCGACCAGTCGCAGAGCTTGAATCTTTATTTGGGGGCGCCTTCGGGCCGCAAGCTCGACGAAATGTATCGCTACGCGTGGCACGCTGGTTTGAAGACGACCTATTATTTGCGCACGAAAGCGGCAACTGGAGTGGAGAAGTCGAGCCTCAAAGCTTCTGCAGCAGGAACGTCAGGGCCTGGCGTCGGCGTGGGAGGCGTGCTGGGAGCCAGTGCCATGGCGGCGTCGGCAGCCACGGAAGCAGCCACCTCGGCTGCCTTGTTGGCCACGGCCGAGGCTTTCCAAGCGGCCTTGCAAGACGTGGCCATGGACGGCGAAGGGGCGAAGCAGTGCGCCATCGACAATCCCGACTGTGAAGCCTGCCAATAAACAGTCCCCTGGAACTCTTCATTTCCCAAGAACTCTTCTGAAGGAGGGGCTTGCCCCGTGCTCATCAACAGCCAAGAATCACAGCTCATGCCGTTCCAGTATCCGTGGGCCTGGGAGGAGTTCAAGAACCTCTGCAAGAACCACTGGCTTCCCCAGGAAATCTCCATGGCGAGCGACATCGGGCAGTGGAAAACGCCTGGGCTCCTGACGGTGGACGAAAAACACCTCATTCGAAAAATTCTCGCCTTCTTCGCGAACACCGACGTTCTGGTGGGCGACAACATTGTGATGTCCATTTACGCGCACGTCACCAACCCCGAGTGTCGTCAGTATTTGTGCGGCCAGGCGTTCCAGGAAAGCATCCACTCCTGGAGCTACAGCCACATTGTCGAGTCGCTTTCCATGGATCAAAACGAAGTGTTCGGCGAGTTCAAGCGCGTGGGCGTCATAAAGGAAAAGCACGACTACCAGTCGCAATTTATGCAGGGCATCCTCAATGCGGGCTTCAGCACAAAGACGCACGAGGGCCGGGAGCTCTTCCTGCGGAACCTTTGTGCCTATTATCTTGGCATGGAAGGGATGCAGTTCTACTCGGCTTTCGTGTTGCTCTTGAACTTCAAGCGCCGCAACCTCATGAGTGGAACCGCCGAGCAGCTTGAATACATTGTGCGCGACGAATCGCTTCATTGCCGCTTCGGAACAAAGCTCATCAACCAATACGTCATTGAAAACCCCGAGTGCTGGACGGGCCGTGTGAAAGAGCTCGTCCGAGAAAATATCCACCATGTGGTGGAACTCGAAGACGCCTTTGTGAACGACTGCCTTCCAAACGGCGAAGTCGTGGGGCTCAACGTGGCGCAGTTCCAAACGTACATCCGTTACATTGCCGACCGCAGGCTCGAAAGCGTTGGCCTCGAACCCCTTTATGGCGTGGAAGAAACGCCGTTTCCGTGGATGAATGAAATTATGGACATCCCAAAAGAAAAGAATTTCTTCGAAACGCGCGTTACCGAGTACTAAACCGGTATGGGACTAGACTGGAACTGAAATGATGCCATGAAGTCTAGGTGAAGCGTAAGCTGCAAAATTCCGAAATCATAGCAGAAATAGCTTTGAAGGCGTCTCCGAGTGGGGCGCCTTCGGGCGTTTGAGGGACTCCAGCCCTGCACCCCGAATGGTTTTGACCTACAAGCCTGGCTCAGGGATTCAAGCATTGCCAGGACTCATGAAAGGAAGAGATGAATGGTTCTGCGTGTGACACTCTTCGACTCCGACGTCGACGTCGACGGCATTCTCATTCGTCCCGATGGTTCTTCGCGTCGTGCATGTTCGGCGCTGCCAAGCCCGATAGAGGATTCTTCGAAGGAGTCCAAGCTGCGTTGAGACGCGCGCATCCTGGAGCGGAATTGAGAATTCGTTTCGCCGATGACAGTGCGCCACGAAAGCGCAAGGAGGTTCTCATGAGCTAAACCTTTCGCCTGCTGTGCAAAAGATGAGGGTAGGCCCCTCGGAGCCGCTTTGCAGAGGGAGGCTTCAAATCACCTCAAGCTGCGTTGGTCAAAAGCCAAGGT
>JADCJN010000076.1 GCA_020247005.1 Silvanigrellales bacterium | reverse complement strand
CGCCATGAGAAGAACGACGTCGCCTGGCGCGATGCCATGGTCCCCAAGGCGTTTGGCCGCCGCAGTTAAGCGCGCATGGAATGTCGAAAACGTTACGGCATGCGTGAGAGATTCTCGGATGGCTACTCGATTGGGAGCCTTCAGCGCAACTTCAAGGAGCTCTGCGACGCAGTTGCTCACGTTTTGACGCTCCTGGAGAGAGAGGGCATTGGAGGGATTGACGCACGCGGCGATAACCCGTCAACATATGTTACGTTGATTGTGTGATGACGAGTAACTGACAAGAAATCGACGGGAGGTCGAATCAAGATGCCTTTCGCGAGGTCGCTTGCAAGCGCACGTGCGTTTTGGCGGCGAGACATCTGGTTGAGTTTTGACAACACGACGCCCAGGCCTGCGCGCCGGGTGTCGTTCGATATCGCGAGTCTGCCTTTTGCGCAGGGTGCATCGCCTGTGGCGAAATGGATTCCTGAGGCTCTCACTCCCCTCTCTTACCTCCCTGTTTATGCAGAGCTCGATGAAGAAATTCGTCTCATGTACAACCAAAGAACCGCCCTCGCGCTGGCAGAAAAGTATGTTTTCCTTGAAGACCACGTTCTCTCGCCCGCCATCCAGACCCTCCTGCGTTCGCCACATGTTCGAATCGACGCCGACGCGCGCGTGGAAATGGAACTTTTTTGCGAAGAAGAAAAAAAACATTCAGAAGCATTTTGGCGTTTGGTTGAAGCCGCTGCGCCTGCCCTTTACCCGAAAAGAGAGTTTCGTTACATGAAAACAGGGGCTGCCACGCAGGCCCTCCTAGCTGCGTGTGAAGCCGCGCCGTGTGCTTCCACATCATGGATATGGATAGCGCTCTTTTTCGAAGAACTGACGATTCGCATCAGTAAACACCACGCGCGTGAAAAGAGCGTGGATGCGTTGTTTCGAGAAGTTCATTATGCGCATATGGTAGAAGAGGCCGCGCATGTGCCCCTCGACCGCATGCTGCTTGCTCGTGTATTCGACACGCAGTCGGCCCTGGGGCGCAAGGTATCATTCGCGATATTCGAAAAATTCCTGTCGCATTTCTCCTCACCAAGGCACACTCCTTTCGTTATTTTCGAAGAAGTTGCGAAGGCCATTCCGCGTTCGAGAAAATTTCTTCCTCGGGTTCGATCGGAGCTTCTGACCCTCCGCACGAACGCTCCTTTTCAGGCTGAATTCTATTCAGCGCAATCGGCGCCATTGACGTTCAAGCTTTTGGAGCGTTACGCGGAAGCTCACTCGTTTCTGCATCGTTCCAGCCCAAGTGAAGGGGCTGCATCTTGAGGCCATCGCCGCATTCAACTGCAAATAGTTTGTTTTCTTTTCGCTCGCGCGAGGGTGTCTTCGGGCTGCCTTTTCCCGAGGGGCAAAGTGAAGATGGGCTTCGCGAATGGCTCCACGCCAGTGTCAATATGGCTGGGTCGCAGGGCGCGCGTGAGTTGTATGCACCAATCCAAGGTTCGACGTGGCGAACCTATCGTCTGCGCACTGACCCTGACGACGGCGTGTCGTTGTTTTGGGAGCCTCCTCGATTGCCCCAGCTTGAACACGCTTTGCGCGCCGAGGGGTTCGAGGTGGCGATGCGGTACCACAGCCACTTTTTCCGCACGCAGCAATTCAATTTCGACTGGAAATTGACCACGCGTTCCGCGGAAATGGTGCGCCGAAAAGGGTATTCCATCGTGCCGCTTTTGCCTCTGCTTGGGCCTCAGACGTTGGCGCGGCTGCACGAAGTCACGTTGGCCGCGTTTGAGGGAAACTTTCTCTTTGAACCTATAGATTTTGGCAGTTTCTCATCAATTTACGGAAATAAAGATTCTGGCATAGATGCCTCGCTTTCGCGGGCGCTGCTCGATGAATCAGGGCGCATTATGGGTTATGTCTATGCGTTCCGCCAAGATGCCTTTGCTGTCATCAAAACCATTTGTGTGGATCCGATTGTCATGAAGAGACTCGGATCGGGTCTGTGGTCTGCTTCTTACGCTCTTGTGGCTGATGTGAATATAGAAGTGAAAAAATTAGGTGTTGATTGGTATGTTTCTGCTCTGACTGCCGATGATGCCTCAAGTCGATTCATGGCAAAGGCTTGTGGAAAATTGAATGACTTCAGCCACTCATATGCTCTTTACGTCCGCCGCTTTCTCAACGGAGTTCCCACATGATAAAAAGATTTTCCTCTTCGCTTGCGCTGTCTTCGTTGCTTGGAACCGTCGTGACAACGATGCTTGTGAGCGGAGGCTGTACCCCCAAGAAAACGCAGACCGCAACCAAGAGTGATACGGGCGGCAGCGCAGCGGCAGGTGTCGTGGGCGAAGGAAACATGTCTGCCGAGGCTCGCGCCCTTGTGGAACGCTTGTCGGGTTTGAAAAACAAATACCAGGTTCTTTCTCTTGTTGCAGAAGCGCACAAGATGGTGAACGACCCTGCGTTCGCGTCGAAGCCTGCGGACTACCGACTTTCCATGACTCTGCTCTCGTCATTGCACGCCTCTCGCGGTCTTGTGTATCGCCTGCAAACTGTTTTTACACGTCAGTCGGGCCTTGGTGATGGCACCGACCCTGTTCACAGCATGTTCCTTTCCATCACGCGGAATGCGGCGTCCGCGCTGGCGCTTATGTCACCCACTGCGCAGTGGCGTGCAGGTTTTGCGTATTACACCGAGCCCCTGGCACCCCCTGATGCCTTGAAGTCGTCGCAAGATTTTGACGCCAAGGCTTTGGAAGGTGTTGAGCCTATTGGTCCAAGTTCGCAGTTCAGAAACATTCAGCAGGCACAGGCGTTCGCCTGTTCCGAAATCCTGCAAGAGGCCGTGAAATTCCGCGACCGTCTCGCGGGGTTCGATTTCTCGAACGCGGGGCCTGGTTTGCAGAATCAGGTTGTCTTCGACCTCAAGGGCGCCATGGGGAGCTTTCGTTCGAATCCTGATGGTGATTCGGAGACACCCGTTGAAGCCGACAAAATCGACCCCTTGAATCGTTTCCTGCTGGTGGGGCCTGCGGAAGTACAGGCGATGACAGCGGCTGTCTCTATGGGCTTGCACAATTTGCGCGTGTTTTGCGCTTACGAGCAAGACGGCGCCTTCGAGCTTGCGGAAGAAGGAGGGCGATTCTTTGCCACCGACCGCGGCATCCAGCCGTTCACGCAGGTGGAAGGGCTGACGTCCAAACGGCGCCTCGATCTCTTTCTCAAGGTGCGTCGGACGAAGGGGAACTACATGACCCTTCGGAGCGGCGGAGAAGCGTTCTTGAAAGACGCCCTTGGCGACCTCGAACGTGCTGTCGACGACACGGCCGCATCGTGGGAAAAAGTGAAGGCCAATGCTTCGAACGCGAATGCCAATCTGCTTGGCCTCAACCCCTTGCGCATTTTGCCCTGGGACACGTTCGTTGATTCGAACATCGGAAAAATTCGCGACCTCGTGAGGGCCGAGCAAGGGTACCCGCTCACGAGCACAATTACGAACGAAACGGTGAAGGTGAATTTACGGGCCTTTTATTTAAATCCCCGCAAAGACCTCCGCGACTACATGCCACTCGACAAGCAATTTGAAGACAAGCGTGAAACCGAAGAGCTCATTCAAGTGGGTGGACGCGAAAGCAAAGTAAAATACAAGAATTACTTTCATGGTCGCCCGCTTGCTTGGTCGGGAGACGTGTACAAGGTCTATTTTCCTGACCTCAACGTAAAAGAGGGCAAGGCGGACATCCGTCCCGCGGTGCGCGTCTTGAGTCAGTCTTGGGCGGGTTGGATTGTGGCCGGTCCTCTTGCTGGTATGGCGTTCTAAGAGGTTTGCATGGAACGCGCCCTGGAGGCCCTCGTTCGATTTTCCGCGCGATGGCCGAAGGCGGTACTCACCGTTGTTTTCGCCTTCCTGGTGTTGTCTTGGGCAATGCTTGGAAATTTGCAGGTGCTGGGCAACGTCGATGAAATCGGCGGCGACGATTTTGCGACGGTCCGCTTCACCCGTGAAATGAACGAAAAGTTTCACTCGGGCGCTGCGCTTTACCTGACGTTTGAGCGGTCAGATGGGGCGCCCCTGCCTTCGAGCGATCTTTGCGCGGTGAAAGAGATCATTGCAGCCGCCGTCTTAAAATCCGAGCTCGTGCGGGGCATCGTTTCGCCTCTTCATCTTCGCACGGTTTCTCCGGGAAACGGCAGCGTGCGCATTTCGAACTGGGTCGACTATCCTTGCCATGAAGACGCAGCCAGCCGATATGTGAGCGCTGCGAGGGAGTCACCCTGGAAAACCTTGTTTCTTGGCTTGAATGCGGACTCACTCCCGGAGTCTCTTCCTCGCGATGTGTTCGTTGAAATGACTTTCGATGTCCCTTTTGTGCGTAAGGCTACTGACACGTCGCCTCTGCCCTTTCAAAAAGTACTCGAAATCGTGCGCGACGAACTCGAAGCCCAGGCGCCTCACCTGAAGGCCACGGCCTCAGGGCCCGGTGCGTTCCAAATGGCTTTTCGCAAGGCGCTTGAAGCCGACATGTTGCTGACACTGGCGGGCCTTGTCGTCATTCTTGTTCTTTGCCGTTTTGCCTTGGGAACATGGCGGAGTGGCGTTGTTCTGTGTGGGCTTATTGCCATTTTGGGCACGTTTGTGTTCGCGGTGCTTTCTGCATGTGGCATCGCCATCGACCCCCTCAACAACGGCTTGTTGCTCATGGTGAGCGTGGCGGGAGTGCAAGACTACCTGTTCATTGGGCTCTCTCGTGTTCAGGCTTCGACGTTGACGGAAAAGCTTGCCCGCACGGCTCTGCCTTGTTTTTTGACGTCGGTCACCACCGCGGTGGGCTTTGGCGCATTGGGTGTTTCCGACCTCGCGATTATCCGTGAGTTTGGTTTGGTGGCGGGCGGCGCAGCTGCACTCGAATGGCTGCTCATGTTTGTTTGTTTGCCGGCCTTCGACTCGTTGGGTTGGCTCAAGCTCTCTCATGTGGAACCTGGGTGGATGTCGAGGCCCACGGGCTTTGCACTGGGAATCGATGGCCTCCTTCGAAAGTCGCTGCCCCGCACTGTGGCGCTCGCGTGCATTGGAATGCTTGTGTTCGGGCTTTA
Organism: Silvanigrellales bacterium; assembly: GCA_020247005.1. Lineage (GTDB taxonomy): Bacteria > Bdellovibrionota_B > Oligoflexia > Silvanigrellales > Silvanigrellaceae > JADCJN01. The sequence continues at coordinate 8,809 of JADCJN010000076.1, read as the reverse complement.
TTCATTGCGCGATTTGAGTGTCAATGACGACCTCAAATCGTTTTTCGACGCGTCGCACCCCTTTCGCACGAGCCTTGCCGACATGAAGCTTCGGCGCGGTTTTGAAGGGAGCATTTCTCTTCGCACCGACATTTCCGATCGCGATGCGGTCACGCGTGTGTATGCGCAACTTGCTGCGTTGCCCGAAGTCAGTGGCGTGCTGAGCCCTGTGGAGGTGCTTGCGTTTGTGACCAAAGATGCCCGCGATCCCGTGCAGGCGCGTGCTCTGGAAACGTTGGCGTTGGAAGCGCCCGCCATGGAGCCCTGGTTCAATGGCGAGGCTGAAGCGTCGGGGCGCCTTTTTGTGAAAGACATCGAGCTCGCGAGTTTGACGCGTCTTTTAAAGCGAGTGCGGAGCCTGTGTAAAACAACGTGCGAGCCCTACGGTTCCATGGTGACGTACGAAGAATATTCTTCAACCATCATTCCCTCTTTGTTTCGAAGTCTCTCCGTTGCGTTTCTGTTCGTAACCTTAACGTTAGGATGGCTTGCGTGGAGAAGCCGTCAGCTGACCCGCCTCCCACAAATTCTTGCGGGGAGTTTTTGGGGGCCATTAACCCTCATTGGGCTGTTTTTTCTTCTCGACATGCCAGTGAATTTCGTAACGAGTATTTTTGGATCTGTTCTTGTCGGAATCACTGGAGACAATGGCATTCAGTATCTTCTTTCAGGCCACGATGACAACGCTTCATTCGAGTCAGGTGTCGATGCGAAAGGGGTAGCGAGTTTCGTTGCATCCATTGCCATTGCGGCTATTGCGCTTCTGTTCTGTTTTTCAAGTTTCAGTCACATGCGAAGCTTGGGCGCCCTTTTTGCTGTCGGATTCGCGCTGTCGTTCTTCGGCGACGTCTGGCTCGCGAAAGTGCGGTGGCGCCAACCCCAAAGGAGAGCTTCCTGATGAAGGCCTTTCATTTCGATTGTGGGCGCACCTGCCCGCGTGGCCTTGGGCTTTTTGGCAAGGCGTTTACTAGCGTCGCGCCCCCTTCTTTCGTGACCCGCGTCACTTTGCTCGAAACGAGCGAGGGGCCCATTCTGATTGACGCGGGATACCCTCGGCATTTTCTTGCTGCGCCTGAGCGATATTTCGTTCGGTGGGCGGCTTTGCGTCCTCAGGCGGGAGTGGAGCAGTCGGCGGCCGAGCGTCTCAAGGCGGTGGGTGTGAACCCCCGCGATGTGAGACACATTCTCTTGACGCACCTCGACTACGATCACGTGGGTGGCGTGGTCGATTTTCCGTCTGCCACACTCCACGTTTTAGATGCCGAGGTTGCTGCGGCGAAAGCGCCACGCCTGGGCTTCGAGCGCCTTCGCTACCGGGATGTTGAAAGTGTTCTTGCCGGCAGGCGGCTTGTGACGGTGCGGAGTTTTGCGCACCCGTGGCACGGCACCGTGAGCGCGGCTCCTCTTGCTCCCCTCGCCTCGGTGCTGCGCTTTGTTCCTTTGCCCGGGCACGCGCGCGGGCATGCGGGCATCGCCTACGCCACCGACATGGGCGCTTCTGCCATCGATGCTTTTTCGTCTGCGCCGGAAAAGGAGGGGTTCTCGTTGGCATCGTGGACCTTGCACGCAGGGGACGCCTATTTCGACGACCGAGAACTCGACCTTGTTCCTTTTTCGCCAAGTGGTCTTGTTTCAGGACGCCGTGAATTGTTGCCCGAGTCGTCGCCCGAGTTCGCGTCTGCAGCGGCGTTCAGGCTCCTTGTGCGCGCGACCTCCCTTTTGCATGCCGACGCGAGCCAGGCCGCGCGGACGCTTCTGCTTTTGAAACGCCTTCGCGGCGAAGGTCTGCGCATTCAATGCTCACACGACGCTGCCGGATTTCTCGCACCGCCTGTCGGGAGGGTGCCAAACTCCATGGAAAGGGACCACCCATGACCCAAGGACTCTTCGCCCACAACGCGGGTCGGCGTGTTCTTGTGACGGGTGTCACGGGGTTCGTGGGGCAAGCCCTTCTCCACTCACTTTTGGCACGCTTGGGTTGCGAGGTTGTCTGGGTGGTTTTGCGCTCACGCAAGGGCGTGGCGGCGCAAGAGCGCTTAAAGTTGCTGCTGGCGGGACCCCTCTTTTGCGACCTCTCCGCCGAGACACGGGCGCGCGTGCGTTTGGTCGATTGGGATCTGGAACAGCCGGTTCCCAACAACGACGCGTTGCAATGCCTTCTTCAAGAGGGCATCGACACTCTTTACCACTGCGCCGCCAGTGTGGCCTTTGCGGCTTCTCGGGAAGAGAACGAGGCGGCCAATGTCGCTTCGACTCTCAACGCGTTCTCGGTGGCGAACGCGTGCGCCAGGCCCATTCACTTCGTGCATGTTTCCACCGCCTATGCGTTTGGCAGGGGAAGCGATGGCATGCAGCCTTTGCCAGAAGAGCTCTTGCCTCGCCTGGTGGAAAAGTGGCATCCGAATTCCTACACCCTCACAAAAGCGACGGCAGAAGAGCGCCTTGTGGAAGCGTGCGCCCGAACGGATGGCCGGGTGCGCCTGGCCATCGTTAGGCCCTCCATTGTTTTTGGTGCGTTGGAAGTGCCGCACGCAGGTTGGAATCCTTCGTTTACGGCAAGTGCTGGCATTGTTGCTCTCATTGCGCGCGGCGCTCTGCGTTGGCTGCCCGGAAAAAGCAGCGCTCGCGTTGACCATGTTCCCGTCGACCGTCTCATCAACATCCTTGTTGTGGCCGACGAGGCTCTGGGGCGTGCAAACCGCGACGTCGCCGCAGCCTCTCTTCCCTTGGTTGTGCACGCATGTGCGGGCCCCAGCAACACCCTTCAGTGGGGTGAATTCGCACGTTTTACTTTGGACGCTATCAAAGCGTCCCCTGTGGGAAATACTCCTCGTCCTTCCTTTGGTTTTTCGCCCTCGCAGTGGTGGACCCGCACCCGCACGGCGGTGGTTCTGCGGTGGCCAGGCCATTGTTTGAGGTCATTGCCGCCCCCTTTCCGGCGCGCACGTCGGCTTGGCGACATGCTGTTGCGAGCCGCCCAGTGCCACGACCAAGTGGGAGAGCTTTTTGCGCCCTTTACCAGTGAAGATTGGGTTTTTGCGTCGGGCCGTGCCCTTGAGCTCCACGCCGCGCTGCCGGCTGAGGAGCGTGGCGCCTTTCCCGTGGGGTGCGAAGGTGTTGAGTGGTCTGCGTATGTAGGCTCCTGTTGTCGAGCTATCTCGAATGCAATCCGTGCTCGCGCATGAGTCCGGAAGAGATCTTGCCCCCCTTGTCCGGCTGAGCTATGGGAAGTGGCTTGGGGATGGCTAGACCGCAGCACAGATCCTGGCGTTCACCGTCAGGTGAGTGAGGAAAGTCCGGACTTCACAGAGCAGGGTGCTGGCTAACGGCCAGGCGGGGTAACCCGATGGAAAGTGCAACAGAAAACACACCGCCCAAGCGTGACTTCACGGTCGCGACGGTAAGGTTGAAATCGTGAGGTAAGAGCTCACGGGTGTCCCTGGTGACAGGGCGCTTGGAAAACCCCACCCGAAGCAAGACCAAATAGAGGCGGAGAGTCGGCTCGGCTCGCCTGACGCCCGGGTTGGTTGCAAAGAACGCCCGCGAGGGCGACAAGAGAAATTGCGGTCCCCGACAGAATCCGGCTTATCGGCCATCCCCTCCCTCCCTCGCCTTCCTTCGTCGATGAAAGGGCCCTTCATGTTTCAGGTTCGTGCCACGCTTGCGCAGTCGTCATCCCCAGAGGTCACTTATTTCACCTCGGAGTCCGTGAGCGAAGGACACCCCGACAAGGTGGCCGACCAAATTTCCGACGGCATTCTCGACGAGCTTCTGAAATTCGACCCCGACGCCCGCGTGGCGTGCGAAACACTTGTGAAAACCGGTCTCGTTGTGGTTGCGGGCGAAATCACGGTGAACGATGAGGCCAAGGCAAAGGCGCGCAAGTATGCCGACATCGCGCGAGAAGTGATCAAGGACATCGGTTACAGCGATCCCGAAAACGGCTTCGACTACCGGAGCTGTGGCGTCATCGTTGCCGTCGACGCGCAAAGCCACGACATCGCCGTGGGCGTGAACGAAGGTGAAGGCCTTCACAAGGAAATGGGCGCTGGCGACCAGGGCATGATGTTTGGCTATGCCATTAACGAAACACCCGAACTCATGCCTGCCACGCTGCAGTATTCCCATGCTGTGCTGCGCAACCTCGCGACGGCCCGCAAAGGCGCCAAGGTTGACTTCCTTCGTCCCGACGCCAAATCTCAGGTGACTGTGGAATACCACAACGGCCTTATCAAACGCGTGGACACTGTCGTTGTGTCCACCATGCACACCGACGACGTCTCGTTGTCCAAACTTCAAGAGTATGTGGTGGAAGAGATCGTGAAGAAGACGATCCCCGCAAACCTTCTCGACGCGAAGACCCGCTACTTCATCAACCCCACCGGTCGTTTTGTCACCGGTGGACCTCAAGGCGATTGCGGTCTCACGGGTCGTAAAATCATCGTTGACACGTACGGCGGTCATGGTGCGCACGGCGGCGGCGCTTTCTCGGGTAAAGACCCGTCCAAGGTCGACCGCTCGGCGGCTTACTTCGGGCGTTACATCGCCAAGAACATCGTTGCGGCGGGCTTGGCCGATCGCGCCCTCGTACAGCTCGCCTATGCCATTGGTGTGGCCGAACCTGTGAGTGTCAACGTGCAGACGTTCGGCACGGAAAAGGTCGCGCGTGCGCGCATCGAAGGCGCTGTTCGTGAAACCTTCAAAATGAAGCCGGCCGACATCATCTCGCAGTTCGACCTCAAGCGTCCAAAAGGCTACTCGTATCGTGAAACAGCTGCCTACGGCCACTTTGGGCGTGCGCAGTTCCCTTGGGAGCGCCTCGACAAGGTTGATGCGCTCAAGGTATTCCTGAAGTAACTCAGGAAACCTTTTTTCGGGGGCACCCGCATGCGTTCAAGCCGTTCATCGTGGTCTGTCGTTGCGGTGTCCGCATGCGTGGTGTCACCTGCACCCTTCGTGTGGTGTGCGCCAGCCTTTGCCCAAAGTCTCGAACCTACGGTCGCGTCGCTCGATGCCGCATGGGAAAAACGCGCTGCACTGCATTCAAGTCTCGTGGCCTTCTTAAAGTCGAAGCCCCGTGTGGGCGACGACTTCGAAGTTCTGTGGCGGATGTCACGACTTGCCTATTATGCGGGCTTTTTCGCTTTGCCTGGGGACGTGCGCAAAGAAGAGAAGCTCGAGGTTTTCAAGGTTGGCAGCGAATCGGGCGAGAAGGCGCGACGTTTGAATCCCGCCCGTGTGGAGGGGCACTACTGGTATGCCATTTCAGTGGGGGGCCTCGGCATCGCCAAAGGTGTCATGGCGTCTTTGGGCTCAGCGTCCGACATGCGTAGTGCGCTCGATGAGGCTGTGAAAATCGATCCTAAGTATCACTTCGCGGGTCCTTTGCGCGTCCGAGGGCGTCTTTTTTACAAGCTGCCGGGCGGATTTCTTTCCTTTGGCGACAACAAAAAGGCCTTGGCCGACTTGCGGAAGGCTCTGGAGTTCGGCCCGGAGAGCAAACTCAATTACGCCTACCTTGCTGAAGTCGTCGATGCCGTAGACGGTTCGACTTCAGCCTTGAAGATCCTCGAAACCGCCAAGAAGCTGCCAGATGTTGCAGGCGAGGCTGAAGAGGCCTCTTACCGTCGTGATATCGCCGACCTTGAACGGCGTTTGAAGTGATTCCGTGTTACGCTGCCTCAGGCAACCGTTGCAGGACTTTCAGGGGTGAATGCGCGTGACCAAGCACCTACTCATCATCGAGGATCAAGATGTCCTCTCGGAGTCGCTTTCGCGTCGCTTCACTCGACGCGGCTTCGAGGTGAGCATCTCTGCGAATCGGGACGACATCATAGCGCACGTCACGTCGGGAAAAATCGATCTCTGTCTTTCGGACATCGATCTCACCGAGTCCTTGTCGGGTCTCGACATTTTCCAGCAAGTAAGAGCTTTGGGCTCGAAAGTCCCCTTCATTTTCTTGTCGGGACACGACGAAACGAGTGCGACCATGCAGTCTGCACTCGACCTGGGCGCCGTTGCGGTTTTCACGAAGCCAACCGATTTCGGTGTGCTGCTCCAGCGCGTTTGCAGCGTCTTGAATTTGCCATCCGACTCGGCTTCTCTGGCGGCTCTTAAATAATGTGCTAATCGATGTCTTGTCTTTGGCGCCCGGAAGCACTTGGGCGCTCACTTTTGGAGTGATTCGAAATGGCAAATGGAAAGCTTCTTCTCGCGGGTGTCTTCGTCGTGAGCGCGGCCGTGGGTGTCATCCCCCTCTTTCTTCACGACAAAGAGTCTGTGATCTCTCGTTTGAACGCGCCATTGGGCGTGGGCTCTACCGACACCGCCCAGGCGGCGGGTCGAGGCGCGGGCGCCCTGGGTTCCTCTCTTGGCCAGTACGGCGACAAGGCACTCGACAGAGGCGCTCTGAGCGGCGAAGAGAAAATGAAGCTTTTTGAAGCTGAGCAGGCCTACTATAACGCGCTCGAGGAAGTCCTCGTTCAGCGTTATTTGGCCGACTTCTTCGAACAGTACCAAAAAGACAATAAGCTTGCCGATGCAGGGGCCGCCCAGGCCAAATACTTTTCGGAAAAAGTGGTTGTGGCGGAAGCGGAAATTGAAAAGTTCCTGCTCGAAAACAAAGACAACCCAGGCCTTCAGAAGGTTCCCGAGGATCAACGCAAGGGTCAGGTGAAGAACTACCTAGAAGGCCGATCCCGTCAAGGAGTCATGCGGGAACTTGTCGACCAAGCCCGGGCCAGCGGCAAGGTCAAGGTTGCCATGGCACGCCCCATTGAGCCGAAGCTCGACGTCGCTCTTGGCACGAATCCGGCCTTCGGTTCGCCCGACGCGAAAATCACCATTGTTGAATTCGCCGACTATCAGTGTCCTTTCTGTGCTCGGTTTATTCCGAGCCTCAAAGAGATTTTGAAAAAATACGACGGCAAGGTGAAGTGGGTTTATCGCGACTTTCCTCTCCGCGAAATCCACCCTGAAGCGGCGCCCGCAGCCATCGCGGCCCGGTGCGCAGGCCAACAGGGTAAGTTTTGGGAAGCACACGGAAAGCTCTTCGACAACTACGCCACATTGAGCAACGACCTCTACGTGGCCATGGGCAAAGAATTCGGTCTTGATGTTGCGAAGTACGAATCCTGTCGGAACGACCCGGCCACCGCTGCGGCCGTCATGACCGACCAAATGGATGGCAACAAATACGGAGTGCAGGGAACGCCGACGTACTTCGTCAACGGCCGTAAGGCGCCTGGCGACGCGCGCGAAATGACACGCATCATTGAAGAAGAGCTCGCCAAGCTTTGACGGGGGACGCATGTTCGGCCTAGGGATGGGTGAAATCGTTCTCCTCGTTATCATCGCAGTGGTGCTCTTCGGCACGAATGACCTCCCCAAAACCCTCCGCAAGGTGGCCAAAGGGGTGGGTGAATTCAAGAAGGTGGCCAGCGATGCCCAGCGCTCGTGGACAGAGGTCCGCGACGATGTGACGCGCACCATCATGACTGCGGACCTGGAAGACACCGTTCGACGCGCCGTTGCCGACCCTGTGAGTCCAAGTGTGGCCTCATTGAAACCATTAGAAAGCGAGGCTGTTGCTCCGTCTCTCGTGGACACTCTAGCCCCGGAGTCTACGGCTGAGGTGGAGTCTCTGCAAAAACCCGCCTCAGAGTTGGTGGTTTCGGAACTTCCTGCAGCTGTCGAATCTGCCCCTGCCCACACCCCTGTCGCAAAGCCCGCCGAACACGCGGTCGTGCGCTCGCCTGAAGGGCCCGCCGTTGATCACCATCACGATCATCACGAAGAACGAGGAACGGAACCTGAGGCGCCTGCTGCCCTCCCTGGTGGAGAACGCAAGTCGGTCTGAGGGGCTTGTCTCCGAGATCCTCGTTCTCGACAGTGGCAGCACGGACGCATCGGAAAGCGTGGCGCGCGCGCACGGCGCCGTGTGGCACTCTCATTCCTGGGAGGGCTATGGACCCCAGAAAAGACGCGCGTCCCAGCTTGCCCGAAACGCTTGGATCTTGAATCTCGATGCCGACGAGGTGCCCGACCTTTCGTTCTGGGAAGGACTCCGGCAATTCTTCGCGGAGCGCAAGCATGAGTGTTTTCGCGCGGCCACGCTCGAGCGTGATTTTGTGTTGTTTAAAAGGCGTTTGCGTTTTGGAGGGGCGAGTGAGCAGCGCCGGGTGCGTCTCTACGAAAAGTCGTTCTTTGAGTGGAACGAGGCTGCCGTGCACGAAGACGTCGTCGCTCTTCCTGGACGCGGCACGCGTGTCGGTGCTCTTTCTGGCCATGTTCTTCACTACAGCTGGGAATCGACCAGTGCTTTTTTGAAGTCGACGGACGAGCGTGCCGGAGTGTTGGCACGCCAAAGGCTCGAGCTTGAAGGCCAGAACTCCCCGTTCGGGGCTCGCGTCGTTTTTCGCTTCTGGTTTGAGTTTGTGCGCAGTTACTTTCTGAGACTTGGCATTCTCGATGGCGTGCCGGGCTTCGTGTTCTGCTTTTTCATGGCATTTGCCCAGGCCTTGAAATTTGTGAAAGCGTACGAGTTGCAGGTGGGCAGCGATGCTAGCGAAGCGCCTTGAAGGTGAATAAATTCACTTTCTGTTCTTTCGCGTCGATACCCACGAGTGGAGAAAAGTCGTCGAGCAGCACGAGCCCTTCGGGCTGCACAACGTCCTTGGGAAGTTTCCAGACTTCTTCCACGCGTGCCTTGTCTTCGTTCGCCTTCAAGTCGGCTTCGAGCCGCGCGATGCTTTGGGTTTTGTCGGATAGG
>JADCJN010000075.1 GCA_020247005.1 Silvanigrellales bacterium | reverse complement strand
GACGCCGCTGAAAAAGCACTCATTCGAAAAGACCACAGATCCGCAGAGCGTGACTTCAAAATGGCCCTTGAACTCAAGCCAGAAAGTGCGCGAGCGAACACAGGGCTTGCGCGTCTCTCTTGCGACCAGGGTGACCGGGCAGGCGCACTGGAACTCCTTTCCCGTGCTCACACCGCCAACGCGAATTATCTGGAGGCCTTCCGTCTGGAACTCAAGATCCACATGGATGCGAAAGACAACCTGAATGTTATTCGTGTGGCAAAACAGATCCACAAAATGAGCCCTGAGAACCCGAAGTACACCATGATTCTTGCAAAAGCGGCTCTTGAGGAAGGCGACATGGTGACATCGGAACAGTATTTTAGAATGACAATCGCTCTGTCGCCTAAGCTGGCAGCCGCTTACAAAGGGCTGGGGGACGTTTACATGCGAACGGCCGACTTCTCACGTTCCAGGCGCTATTACCTGAAAGCCCTCGAACTGGATGGTGAAGACATTTCGATTTTGAATGGTCTTGGCACCACAAGTGTTCGACAAGGGCAATACAAAGAAGGCATTAAATATTACCTTATGGCCTTGAAGCTCGATGCCAGGAATCCAAAAGTGAAGTTCAACCTTGGTCATGCGTACGAAAAACTTGGAGAGTTCGATCAGGCTCTTTATTTCCTTCTTGCCGCCATCAACGAAGATCCCAACTTCGAAAAAGCCAAATTAGCTATCCTGCGGATTCAACAAAAGAAGGCCGTTTAGCTGCGAACGTTAGCGCACCATATCGGCAACCACTTTCGCCCACACATCGTGCGAATTGAGCGACGTCACGAGCGTGAGTTCCTCACCTCCCGCGGCCTTCCAATCGGCGCGCGCGCGGTCGCCAATTTCTTCCAGCGTTTCGAGGCAGTCAGCCACGAAGGCCGGGCACAGCACGGCCACTCGCCGGACACCCTTCTTGGCGAGCTCCGGCAGGAACTCGTCGGTGTAGGGCTTAATCCAGGGCGTGCGACCTAAACGCGACTGAAATGTCGACTCAAAGCGTCCCGGTTCTAGCCCAAGACGTTCCACTAATCCACGTGTCGTCACAAAACATTGCGCGCGGTAACAGAACCGATTTGCCGGAACAATACGGTCGCAGCAGTTTGGCGAAGAAAGGCAATGACGACCTGTGGGGTCACTTTTGTGCATGTGGCGTTCAGGAAGACCATGGTAGCTGAACACAACAAAATCGGGTTGGAAAGCCTCAAGTTGCGGCCTCGAAATTTCCGCAAAGGCATCGAGGAAACCCGGATGGTCGTAAAACGCACCCAAAAAGTTGATGCCGGGAATGTTCCAGCGCCCCTTCACCACACGCATGACTTCCTCGACCGCCGACCCGTTGGCTGCTGACGAGTATTGAGGAAACAAGGGCAAGCATGTGAAAGACGTCGTACCCGCACGCTCAAGCTCATTAACCGCGGAGTGAAGCGAGGGATTCCCATAACGCATGCCAAGAGAAACGACATAGTCGCGCCCAAGAAGAGCCTGCACTTTACTTTGCAGGGCGCGTCCGTGTGCCAGAAGAGGAGAGCCCTTCAAACCGTCGTGCGACCAAATGCTCGCATAGGCTGCCGCCGATTTTTTTGGGCGCAATGGCAGAATGATGAGATTCAGAAGAAGGAAGCGCGCCAAGCGCGGAATGTCGATGACACGCGGGTCCGAAAGGAATTCGCGAAGGTAACGACGGACGGGGCCTGTTTCGGGCGCATCGGGAGTCCCGAGATTCACAAGAAGCACGCCTTTGGGGCTCTGTGAGTTCATTGGGGAGCTTTCCTGGGAAAAAAAGGCAGTTTTCTCGTCAATAGATTTCATGGACAACTGTGCCTCCAAACAACGATGTCACGGACGATGTTTGTTTTTCCAAACGCATTGCCGATGACAAACACAAGGCTCCACCCTTGGGCGTCCAGCTTGTAGGCAGGCATTCCCGCGCTTGGACTTGCACCATCAGGCGTTCCCAGGCGAGCAATAATTTCTTCGGCGCTTTTTCCGTAGAGGCCATGATCCTCGAGCATGCCACGCACATGTTTGGTGCGCGCCTCAGGAACGGCCAAAGCGAAGGCCAACGTGGCTGCAGCACTGGCCTCAGCCCCACTCCCCGAGCCCTCCGCTCCCCAACGGCCTGCCATTTCATCTTTCGTGAGAAAGCAGCCAGGCGCACTTTCACGCACCCAAAAAAACAGCGCGGCATTCGCCACAACAATGGCGATGGCCGCAAATACGACGACCTTGCCTCTGACAGACCCCATGTTTTTCCAATCCTGTTTTCAATCGCCGCGGTCGCGACCATTCACTGAACGACAGATGCCTCGACAGACGCCTCGACAAACGAAGGGAGTGCGGATCCCTCCAGGACCCAAAAAGACTCTCGGCTCATCCAACGAAACAGAACCGAGGGACCAAGCCCCCACGACATTTTCTGCAACGTGCCCGCCTGTGAGGCGTGAAGCGAAGCGACTTCCGTCTTCACTCGGACCATAGCTTCATCCAAGAGAAAATGCTCCATGGCAACCCCTCCCCCTTTCGGCATCCGGCTCCTCAGGACGAGGTTGAGGGGAAACGGCAACGTCGTCAAATACACCCGCACGTCGGGAGGCCCGTTCTTCGTCAATTCCAGTTGATGCAGAGCATTCATCACAATGATGTGAGCCGCGCGGTGATCGGCGTTTCCATTCAATCCGCTCGGTTCAACCGTCAGAACCGTATCGGGTTCGAGACGTTTCCAAGCTTCCCGCACCAAAAGTGCTCCTTCCTCCACATGCTCCAGAAGTTTTGAGTCGGGAAGCATGCCCAGTGTGAGTTCCTCAATGCCGATTCTTTTTGCCGCATTCCTCACTTCGCGCGCGCGACAGTCGCGAATATCGCGATCCTCGCACACCTCAAGGTTCGAATTCGGGTTCGCCGCACCGTCCGTCAGAGTCAAAAGATGGACCCGCGCCCCCGATTGGGCAAAATGGTGAAGCAACCCTGCACTCATGACCTCGTCGTCAGCATGTGCGAGCACGGCAAGCACCCTCTTCGCCTGGGCTGCCTTTTCGGGGCTCAGACGCGCGCGGTTGAAGGCCGGCGCAATTCCAATGAACGCGAGAAACACGAATCCGACGGCAAGAACGACCGCGATGGCGCGGATCCAACGGAAAGGGCGCACGGTGGAACCTCACGTCAAAAAAAGAAGATTGGAAGGCGTCATCATAGCCTGTGTCGGGCCTCGCTCCCACGTTCTCGGGAATCGCGATGGGCTCACATCATGGGCGTCATCGGCCTTCCTCTTTGGCGTCCTCGCATTCGGACTTGCACCCCTCCTCTCGGACCTTCTGCCCAAGGCCTTCGTTTGGCGTGCTGAACGCCTGCCGGCGCTCTTGGCGACAGTGCCCTTCAAGGCTTTCAAGGAAGAAATCCTCTTTCGATCCCTGCCCTTCTTCCTTCTTGCCAACACAACCTGGCCACGCCGACAACGACCTGTGATGTCGCATGGCGCATTTGTGCTGGTCTCGTCAACCGTGTTCGTCTTGGCGCACGAATTCAATTTCCGTTACCTTCGTGAAGATCCTTTGAGCCTCTCGACTCTTGGAACGCTCGGTTTCTTCGGTTTGCTCACGGGGACAATGTTCGTCAAGCAAGGGCATCTCCTCGGATGCCTCGCGCTCCATGCGGGCTGGAACGTCATGCGCTTTCAAGTCGACATGACAAGTGAGCATGGACAGGTTCTTTCGGAAACCGCCGGGTTCAATTTCCTCGAGGGCTCATGGATGCTTTTGAGCCTCACGGGAGTTGTTGCGTGCGTTCTTTTTCGTTCTCAGTTTCCGACTGATTCACATCAGCCTCGTCGTCAATCCGAAGAACCTCTTTCCATGCGAGCCCCGTGAGGCTCCTGAGGCCGTTGGCCATGTGATAGAGAGCGAAAATCATGACGGCCGTGCTCGGCAACACGATGACAGGCCAACTCAAAGCCGTCATTTTCCCAAACTCTTGGTTGAACTCCACCGACTCCACGGGGCTTTTCAGAAGTGTGACAGCGAGTCCAAAATTCAAGAATGCGCTCAACACGAACGAAAGGGCCAGTATGAGTGTGGTTCGCACAAGGAGGGCGTCCAGGGCACCTCGACTCCCCCGCTCTTCCAATCGTCTTTCAATGCGGCTGACGTGCAAAAGCTTCTCGGTGTAAAGAACGCGGTGCACAAAGGGAGCCTTGGTGCGCAAGGTCGAGAGAACAAAAAGCGCCAACACCGAAGGCATGAGTGCCTCCTTCAAAGCATACCCCAGATGCCCCACCTTTAGGTATTGGAGCGCACCCGCGGCAAGAATATTGACAAGGCCAATGCCCGCAATCCAATTGAGCTTCCGCTCACGAAAAGCGCTCGCGATGCCGTACAAAAAGGGGATGGCGACGGCAAGTGCGAACGCGTTCCCTTTGCCCAGCGCTTCGGGCCCGGAAAGTTTCATGAGGATGAATGAAGGCAGGAAGATGTTGAGGCCAAGATCAAGAAGCAGAGCAGAGCCGCTCTTGGCGTCCCCCGTGGGCGCGGAGGCAGGTTTCGATGTCATGGAGAGAAGGTCCGTCCTGAGTTCCGAAGGGTGTCCAGCCAAGCAGGGTCGGGTGCACCTATGCGCACCTCAACTCCACTCAAGGGGTGCGAGAACCATAGTTCCCGAGCATGCAAAAGCAAAGCTCCGATTCCCAGGCATTGCCGTGCGAGGCGATTGACTTCGCCATCGCCATGCGCTGTGTCGCCGACAATAGGATTCCCAAGATGCTTGCAATGTCTGCGAATTTGATGCCGACGTCCGGTGAGAGGCAAGGCTTCGACAAGGGAAAGCCGAGTGCGGGCGTGTCGTTTTGTCGCAATAGGGAATTCCCAAGATTCCAGACGTGCGAAAGTCGTGGCGCAGTCCCGTGTCACGCCATCGTCATCGTCCTTCAAAGGGTGGTTGCACTCCACAAACTCTGAAAAGACCCCACGCACAACGGCGATGTAGCGTTTCCCCAGGGCACGTGCCTGAATCATTTTTCCAAACGACGATGCTCCCTGGTCTGTCTTCGCGAAAATGAGAACACCTGATGTGGGGCGATCGAGCCGATGCACAGGCGACAGACGAGGCAGGTCTCGCGATTTACGGAGGACGGACGTCAACGAAGGTGCCCCACGGTCGAGTTCGGAGTCGTGAACAAAAACGCCTGCTGGCTTGTTTACCGCTAAAAAGTCCGCATCTTCCCACAAGGGAATCGTCCACCCCTCTGTCATGCCGAAGTTCCTGTCACAGGGTCTTGAGGAAAGCGATGAGAGCGCGCTTCTGAGCCGGAGTATATCTTTCCTTGCCACCGTCTAGGAAAATGCCTTCGTCATGCCCCTGATTGCCAAGTCCACGACGCCTTGTGTCCATGCGGCGCGCCGTGTTCCGTTTCCACGACGCCGGTGCTTTGGCCTCCAAAGGGTAGCCTACGCAATCGACGTCAAAATCGGTGTCTTTGTTTTCGGCCTCTCCGGCGTAAAAGGTTCGAGGCCGCTCGGCACTGCGCGTCAGAACAGCGCAAAGCGAAGGAACGGAGTTGTTGTGAAAATAGGGCCACCTTGCCCAGATCCCCTCGAGCGGAGGCGGAACATAGCCAGACTGAACTTCAACCACGACTCCGTTTCGTTGAGAAATGGAAAGACGATTGAGCCCTTCGGCAAGCCCCGCCATACCTTGCGCGCGGTGGACGTCGGTTCCCACATCCACCACGGGGGTGCGCGCGTGGTAAAGAATGCGATCTGTTCGAAGGCTCTCTTCGGGGGTCAAGAGCGCGGCATCAGAGCGGCTCCAGGCTTTTTCGTAAACACCGTGGCAGCGAGCGCAATTCTCAACAAACAATTTTTCGCCTTCTTTGGCCTGCGCCACATCAATACTTTCCGCAGGAAAGAAGTCGGTGTAACGGGGTGAGCGCGAAGCGAAGACCATGGCCGTGAGCTCGTCCACAACGTGGGGGTTCTCTGCAAGCCAGCTCTCCACACTCTCAAGATCCGCTCCGCGCCCAATTTCGTTCCAAATGATATTCGTGAAAATAGGATTTCCCGACACCACGGATCCGTCCGACAACCAACGGGTTTTGTATTTGGCGGTCCACCACACCGCAGGTTTGCTGTCGGCGGGTGCATTGTCTAACAGGTTGGGCTCCGGATTCCGCACGAAGTGGTCGTCACGCGTGGCCACGCCATCGGGCGCGCGCCTGGAAAGAGAAAGGCCTACCTGCGCGAGCGAAGTGTCGAGTCCTTCCACAAGAGGTGGCTTTGCCCCAATGAATCGAATGGAGGTCCGCAGCCTGTCGTAGGTTCGTTTCTCGGGCTCTGTGGCACGCGTGACGGCAGCGAACACACCTGCGCCAACCGACTGAGTCATCGTCTTGCCCAACAGGAAAAAGTCGTTCGCCTTTGGAAATCGATTTGTCATTCCCAACACGCTTTTGCCAAACAAACGCCCCGCGTGGCAAGCCGCGCAACTGAAAGTAAGCCCCAGTGCGCCGTCGTGTTCCAGCAAGGTTGTCCCCATGCGGACGTCGTCGCGCGCAAACTTGGGTCGAGGCACCTGGTAAAGTCCGGCGTCACGTTCCGAAGGGAAGGGAATGACACCCACCAGATTCTCGACGTCGGAGAAGGAACGCAGACCCGCCACACCGCCACCAAGCTTTCGCAAAATCCATCGTAACGGGTTTGGCTCCATGGTTTCGGCATCGAGAATATTCAGGAGGGGTTGATAGGGAAACAGAGCGCCCGTCACATCGACCGGGTAAGCGAGCGCATGACGTTTTCCGGCTTCCACGGCCTTTGCCCATTCGGCTTCAGGGAGTTCAAGAATGTTCGGCCTTCCGCCACGGGGTGCGAGAGCCTCCCTGCTCCAATCGGGGGCCAAGGCCTGAGCAAGTGCCGACGAAGAAGACAGTGCGGCCACCATCGAAAGAGCCATGACAAAAATAGGACGTGATGCCGGCATGGCGGCGGGCCTCCTGTGAGCATGTGCATTGGACAATTGGCCAAAGTTCGCACAGGAGGGAAGAAGAGACAACGCTTCAGAGGCGAGAAGCGTAAACCGACTTGGGATCCACCTTGTAGACCTCCACCTCCGCAACGCCACTCGAGAGAATTCCGAGCTTCCGGGCCGCAGCCGTGCTGAGGTCGAGAATGCGGCCTCGGATGTGGGGGCCACGGTCGTTCACGCGCACCACCACGTAACGGCCTGTGCGTTTCCGCTTCACAAGAAGAAGGGTTCCGAAGGGGGCTTTTGGATGCGCTGCCGTCAAGGCATCCGGATTGTAACGTTCCCCGTTGGCTGTGCGACGGTTCTTAAACTTGTTCGCGTAATAGCTCGCGCGACCTGTTTGAAGGAACTGCACACTCTTGGCGACATCCCGGTTCCGAAACGTGGCCGCGTTCCCTTCGCCTGCTGTCGTGGCACACGCAGTGAAGGTGACAAGTGCGAGCCAAATCATGCCCGAGAGCAGGGGGATGCTCCTCCGGCACGCGAGTGGCGCCTGTCGTGGCGTCATGCTTGTGCCTCCTCTTTCAGCTACAAATAATACGATGGGGCTTCACGGGTTGTCTGCATGAAACCTGCTTTTGCGAACCGCAACCTAGTCTTTGCCTCAAGAGTCTTCAACCCTGGATTGAACAGCCGGTTGAATCTCTCTCAAAACTCTATCATTTCTTAAGCTTCCACTGAAGATTCTGCTTTACTCCTTGTATTCTTGAGTATAGCTCAAGCAAGAACCTGAATGAGGTTCGCAACAAGTGTCTGAAGGAGAAACAGAATGTCGTTCCTGAGCCCATCCTCGAAGCCCATCGCCTTCCTCGCCAGCGCGGCACTTGCCGCCGCAGCGCTCGTGTCTTGTGGTGTCAAACCCTCGGAATCCTTCTCCGATGTGAACACCGTCAACCTGCCCCACACGAGCGCCAAATGGCAGAGCATTGGCAACTGCTGGGCGTATAGCTTCACAAGCTGGCTTGAGTCCATGGTTTTGACTTCCTCAGACGGCGCTCAGTCACTCAACATCTCCGAATCCTTCATCACCTATCTCCATTACCGCTCGCAGCTGCTCAGCCGGTCTACTCGGTTGACGTCCGTGCAAACGGGCGGCTGGTTTGAGACGGCGGCGGCGCTCACGCTCAAGCAAGGCTACATGCTTGAAGGTGAGTTCATTCCCGAGGAATCCGAGCAAACCTTTTCCGCTCGCCAAAAAGCGGCCACGGCGTATCTCGACGAAAGTCTGAAGAACGGCCTCCTGAAAACCGACCGTTCCCCTGCAACGGTGAAGGCCGAGCTCAATGCTGCCTTCGGCATCGACATCGACGCTCTCGTCCCGAACTTGAAATCGGCCAGCGACCTCACGGTCCGTCTTCCGGGTTCCGCAGGAATGACGACCCTTGCACGGCTTATCGATCCTGCGAGCCGCGACGGCTGGCGTGCAGCGCGATGGGTGAAAGACTCGCCCACGCCCGTGGATGGCACCACCTTCCCCTATTGGGCAGGCAAGCACTCGGCAGCGCAATCGGCCCTTCTCAAACGCGTGAAGAAAGCCCTCAATGCCGGTTACCCCGTTGTCATCGACTGGTTCGTCGACTTCAATGCGCTCAACGGCAAAGGCGAATTCTCGGGTAAGCAGCTTGAATTGAAAGGCCCCGGACGCCAGGGCTACCACTCCACTGTCATTGAAGACTACGTCGTGGAGGGCATAAACCCTGCGACCGGCGAAAAATTCGTGGTTGGCGAGGGTGAAGCAACTCCAGAAGAAAAGACGCTCGCTGAAGAATTCGGCGAAATCACCTATTTTGTGGTGAAGAATTCATGGGGTGGCTCTGAGCGCCTCGACCGCGTCAGCTATGTGCGAGATGGCGAAGGCGGGTATCATAAGCTCGATGCCGACTACATTTTCTCATGGATAAAGCAGGTTGATGAAGATGGCAACGATGATGGCATTGACACAGGCCTCACCCGATTCGTTCTTCCCGCGGGCTACTGAGAACGGCGCAGTTCAAACCTTTCTGACGGGACTCAGGCCCCTTTTGCTCTCAGCAAAACAACATGGGGCGGAAGGTAGAAGGGGTCGTTTGTCCCTGTTTTGTCAAAGGGTGAAACGATCCATTCGGCGGCATGTGTTGGGCCAAATTTTTTATCGACAAAGGCTTCCACCGCCTTGCGCTCTCGGAAGTATTTGTCGTTGAAGAGCAAAACCATGCGAGCAGGGGCAAGCGCAACAAGAAGTTCTGCCATTTCAGGCCAAAACAGGCGCAGAAGTCGGTCGGCATCTCGCCCCACGCCAAATGCGGGGGGGTCGGCAACGATGAAGTCGAACTCCGTTGTTCCTTTCGCTTCCCTGCGACGCAAGGTGCGCCGCAAAAACGCCTGGGCGGTTTCGGGGATAACCCGAAAATCCATGCCGTTGAGCGCCGCATTCCGTTTGCCCCAAGCCAAGTAGTCTCGGCTCGCATCGACGTTGCACACTCCCGCCGCGCCACCTTGCAGGGCAGCGAGGCCAAATCCGCAGGTGTACGAAAAGAGATTCAAGACAGTCCGCCCTTTTGCCTCCTGCGCCACGACACGCCGCGCTTCGCGGGCATCGGGAAACAAACCAAAATCGTGCTTCACGTCACAGCGCACTTCGAACCGAAGACCGTCTTCACTCGCCAGAAAGGCAGATTCGTCTGTCAGGCCTTCCGCACGCACCACCGCATAGCCGTCGGCGTCTTGCGTGCGCGTTTTCAAAATCCAGGGGCGCGTCGCTCCTGACGTGGGCAAGGGAAACGAGCGGCAAACCTCCTCAATGGACTCGGCCCAAAGGGAGAGATGTTCAGCCGGCTGAGGAGCGTAAACTGTGCAGACCACAAGGGGCCCGAAGACATCGGCAAGGCAGCCGGGCAAACCATCGGGAGTCCCGCGGCACGCTCTGAAAACAGCGCCTTCGCTCAGTTCTGAAGCCGCCCGAGGAGCTGCAAGCAATTGGCACAAGCGCGTGCGAAGCCCTTCCGGCGTGGCGGCAAAAACTGGCTTGGAAGACTCAACGCTCATGGGGTGTCCACCGGAGTGCGCAAGAGCGCGAAGAGATGAAAAGGGCCCTGACGGTGGCCTGAGGTGCCCCGAGGGGTTTTCGTGGAAGCCAGAGCCAGGGCAGTTTGGCCACTGGTCAAGACGTCGTCAACAACAAGAACACCTCCCTTCAACCGCGCCAAGGGAGCGAGGCAAGGAGGTTGATAAACAGGACGAGAGGCCTCACTGCGTCGCGTCGAGGCGGCACGCGAGGCTTGCCGCACCCAGGCTGCCTTCAAAGGGAGGTCTATTTCAAAGGCATAGCCTTGGGCACGAAGCCCTTCGAGAGCTTCGAGAAAAAGACAGTGAGGGTGCCATTCGAGCGCGAAGAGCCTTGCAATCCGCAAGGGTGCGAGCACCACACGCTCCACGCCGTGGCGTAAAATAAGGCCACCCAGGGCACGTTGCACGCGCAGAAAAAAAAGGTCACGAAACGCCTGCTGTCCTTCTTCACACTGATCGTTTTTCGCCTGAAGCAAGAGGGTAGAAAGAGGACGTGCGTAGGTAAACAGACACGACACGCTCGAAAAAACCGCCAATTCGCCGCAGGCGCCGGCGCACGTCTTGCGCCCACACCGTGCGCACCCTGAAAAAGGCAGCGCCTCCACAGCGCAAAAGCACTGGGTGCAAATACTCAACGACTGGAATGCGGAGCGCACCCCACAACAGTGGCACACAACGCGCCCTCCCTGCCCCTCACGCCCCCAGAAGCTGTGGCTCAGCGACCACCACGAACGAGGGTGGCAGCGGCTTTCGCCAAGGGAGATTTGAGTGCGTGATGATACGGGTGGCCTGCGTGAATACATTGGGCCCTGTAAACCTGTTCGAGGAGCACGGTCAGAGCAAGCTCGTGCGCAAGTGTGAGCAGCGAGAGAGACACCAGCTCGGTTGGGCCATCGTCCGCGAGTTCGCGGGGCAACCCATAAGCGCCGCCAAGGCAGAAGGCGACTGTGCGGAATCCCTGAGACGCCGCTTTCCCGAGCTTGCCCGCAAAGGCTTCGCTGTCACAGGCGTGCCCCGACTCATCAAGAAAAACCAACAACGCATGCTCTTCGCGTTTTTTACGGCACTCTTTGATCAGAAACTGGGTCGCTTCTTTCTCGCCTTCGGGCTGAGCGGAGGGAAGAATGAGTTCGAACGAGTCGCCTCTCTTCGCTCCAATTCGCTCTTCGTACAGCTTCGCAGCCGCAGCCAAGGGGCCACGCGTGTCTAACTTCCAAGGGGCAATGACAACGTAACGCATGGCGCCTGAATCAATTCTCGTCCGCTTCGGCGGCCGCGAGTGCCTTGGCTTCCCCAAAGAGCGCCGTTGCCGACTCTTCCGTGAACTCTACAAGGCGGCCTTTGCTCCAAAGCTGCTCGAGTTGATAAAGTTCGCGCGTCGGCTCCTGGAACACGTGCACAAAAAGAAACCCGTAGTCGAGAAGCACCCAAGTCTGCGACTCCATGCCGTCGACCGAAAGCGCTTGCAGCCCAAACGCCTGCTTGAAGAACATGCGAATGCCTTCCGCCACGGCCGACACCTGACGGGCGTTGGTCGCGCTGACAATGGCAAAGTATTCCGTGAATGCGCCCTGGCTGCGCAGGTCGAGCAACACCGGGCGAGCCGCCTTTTTGTCCATGGCCGCTGCAATAGCCAAGACAGCCATGTCTTCCCGCGAAAAGCGGCGATCCCCAATGGGGAATGTTGTTTGAAGTTCGCGGACGTTGTTCGTGAGTGCATTCATTTGGTGTTTTCCTTCATTCCAGCCGCATCACTCGCCGACTCGGCAAGGACGCGAACGACCTCGTCGAGCAGCTCGGAAAGGCCTTTGCGGTGGGCGGAGCTGATTTCGAGCCAACCCTCACCCTTCTTCTTCAAGTAATCCCGAAATGTCGCGAGTGCGTCGCTGGCTTCTGTTCCTTCTTCAGCATCGTCCGCATAAATGAGGTCGAGCTTCGAAATGACAGTAAGGCGCGGGCGGCTCAACAGAGATTCGTCGTAGAGGCGAAGCTCTGTCAGAATGCCTTCATAGTCGTCCCGAATGCCCTCAAATGTCTCTTGGGATCCGTCCACCAAGTGAATGAGCACGCGCGTGCGCTCAACGTGGCGGAGGAAATCGTGCCCAAGACCCTTGCCTTGGCTCGCACCAGGAATGAGTCCGGGAACATCGGCAACCACGAAAGGGTTTGCGTCCTTGTGACTCACCACTCCAAGATTCGGCACGAGCGTTGTGAACGGGTAATCGGCGACCTTTGGGGTAGCCGCACTGATAACTGTTATCAGAGTGCTCTTGCCCGCATTGGGCGCTCCAATGATGCCAACATCGGCTATCATTTTGAGTTCCAAACGCACCGTGCGACGCTGCCCCGACTCGGGAGGAATCGTCTTTGTGGGGGCCTGGTTTCGCGAAGAAGCGAAAAGAGCATTGCCCATGCCGCCCTTGCCGCCCTTGGCGACTAGAACCCGGTGCCCCTCATACAGAACCTCACCAATGACTTCTCCGGATTCCGAATCCGTGAGGATGGTGCCACAGGGGACCTTGAGAATGGTGTCGGGGGCTCGGCCACCTTGACGGTTGTTTGTGCCGCCTCGGCCTCCGTCCTCGGCCTCGTGATTGCGCAGGTAACGAAAGTCGAGGAGCGTGGCCAAGCCGTTGCTCCCTTCAAAAACGATGTCGCCGCCTTCACCACCGTTGCCGCCGTCGGGTCCGCCAAAAGGCAGGTACTTTTCACGGCGGAAGTGCGCCATGCCAGGACCGCCGTCGCCCGCTTTCACTTTGATGTCCGCAACGTCGATGAATTTCATAGGAGGGAATCCGCGTCTTCGGGAGGGACCGCAGGTAGGGCAAGTGGCCCACCACGGCTAGGGAAGTTCCTTACCAGAGGATTGGCACCTGGCAAGCTGTTTTCTTCAGGAAAAGAACAACCCTGGCGCGACGGAAAGCCACGCCAGGGTTCTTTTGGGAGCCTCAGGTTCTTCAGACTTCTGTCTGGGGAACGATGCTCACGCGCTGACGGGTGCGGTCGATGTATTCGAACTTCACCGTGCCCGGAACGAGAGCGAACAGCGTAAAGTCGCGGCCCATGCCAACGTTGCGGCCAGGGTGAATCTTCGTGCCGACCTGGCGGACGATGATGTTCCCAGCGAGCACAGACTCGCCGCCGTACTTCTTCACGCCGCGGTACTTGGGTTGGCTGTCCCGGCCGTTCTTGGTTGAACCACCGGCTTTTTTGGTTGCCATGAGCGAAATCCTTTCCGAATGAACCGAAATGCGAGGAGGCCGTGAGCCAAAGCCTCAGCCTTCGATGGAGTCGATGGTCAGCACAGTGTAAGGCTGGCGGTGGCCGCGAATCTTCTTGAGCTTGTTCTTGCGGAGGTACTTGAACACAAGAATTTTCTCGCCGCGGGTTTGGGCCTGAATGGTGGCCGTGACCTTCGCACCAGAGAGAAGAGGCGTGCCCACCTTGAGGCCTGTACCCGAGTTGACAGCAAGCACGTCAGAGAACGTGAGCTTCTTGCCGACTTCGCCTTCCGTGAAGTTGGCTTGAATCTTGTCGCCAACCTTCACATTGAACTGGCGACCGAAAACTTTGACGACAGCGTACTGAGTGCTCACGGCCCGAATCCTTTTATTACCTGGCGTTGCTTCAACGGATGCCATCGCGATAGGACCAAAACGCCCGCAATGCGATGATGCGACGCTCCGTTTGGAGCCTTGTCGCGAGGCGCTCCTCAAAAGCTGAGCGCCGATCCTGAATCAGGAGATTGCGTCTATTTCATTCCCACACGATGGTCAAGAAAGAAGCCTCCCCATGTTCAACCGCGAGAAAAAAGGCGACTTGCAGGTCCGCATCGCCCACAGCCCTGACGCCGACGACCGTTTTATGTTCTGGCCCTTACGTGCAGGAAAGATCCCAAGCCGGGGGTTTTCCTTCACCTGGGAGGAAGCAGACACGCAGTCGTTGAACCACCTTGCCGACACCGGAGAACCCGATGTGTGCGCCATTTCGGTGTTCCACTATGGGCGAGTCTGGCAGTCGTATCAACCCCTGAAAATGGGGTGTTCGGTGGGGAACGCTTACGGCCCCGTGGTGGTCGCGAGGCGAGGGGTTTTTGATTCTCTTGGCAGCAACCAGGGCGAGGAGTTCGATGCGGAGTCTTTGCTGAAGGAATCCCCCGCGGAGTTTCGAAACCTTGCCGGCAAGCCGCCCACCGTTCTTCTGACCCCCGGAGAAAGCACCACCGCACACAACGTGACCCGGCTTTTGGGTCTTCAGGGCTTCGCCACAGAGACAGTGCCCATTGTGCCTATCGAACGGGTTTTCCAGCGCCTCGAGGCTCTTCAGTCCGAAGGAAGACCTGCTCTCGCCCTCCTCATTCACGAGGGGCGTCTGCTGTTTTCACAGTTTGGATGTGAGCGCCTTCTCGACATCGGCCTTGAATGGCGCATTCGCGAGCATTCGTCGTTGCCATTGGGCATGAACGTCATTCACAGACGCCTCTCGGAAGAGGTGCGCAGGTCTCTCTCTGAGCTCTTTATCGAGTCGTGCCTGTGGGCTCAGTCTCACCGCGACGCCTTTTTCAAGGAGGCAGCCGACCCGCACTCTCCTTACCACACTCGCCTCTCGCGCGACGAACTCTCGGCCTACCTGGACCTCTACGCAAACGAAACGACGCGAAGCGTGACGCCCGAAGACGCCCAAGCCTTCGCCTCCTTGCTGTCAAGGGCTCAGTCTGAAGGGCTTCTTTCCCCAACACCCCCCATTCCCTGCGACTGGATCTGAGAAGCGAACGGGGGTGCTTGCACTTTCGTTTCTCTCACGTTAAGCAGCGGTTCTGACTGCATCGTATGCCCGGAGAGATGTCCGAGTGGCTTAAGGAGCACGATTGGAAATCGTGTGTGGGCTGATACCTCACCCAGGGTTCGAATCCCTGTCTCTCCGCCATACGATGCAAGAAAACACCGGTCGAGCAAGCGCAGCGCTGCTCGGCCGGTTTCTTTTTGTTTCAAACCCGAATCCTCGACGACCACAAGACGCCCCTCCGGATCCCGCGCCGGTGGGGCATTTTTGGCGG
>JADCJN010000074.1 GCA_020247005.1 Silvanigrellales bacterium | reverse complement strand
GCTTCCGATCCCGGCAAGGCGCCAAGGAAAAGCGGCTCGCTCCCCTTGCGCGCATAATCGTCGATGGTTGCGTTGAGGTCCGTTTTCGCCTCCAAGTCTTCCGGAGCTGCGTTCGATGACGCACCCGCGAGCTGCACGAGGCTCGAGTGCACGGGGACCGCGATGCGCATGGCGTCGTCGCCATAGTCGAACGGCACCTCGGGACTCTTTTTTTCCACGAGTCCCTTCCAATCCAGTTTTTCGGCAAACTTTTCCTCTTTCACCAGAGCCAGCGCGGTTTCAATCCAGGCTGGTAGCGCACCGGTGCCGCCCGCAACCTTGAAGCCTCGTTTTCGCATGGGTTCGTTGGTGTCGTAACCCACATAGGCCGCAATGGTGTAAGCGTTTTCCGCCGACAGAGACCGCGCCCCTTCCGCGGCAGGATAGGGAAGGAAGCCAACGTACGTGGCGTTCACATAATCGTTCGTGGTTCCCGTTTTGCCGAAAATGGGAACACGAATGCCGGCTTTCAGAAGAACATCATCTTCTTCCTTCACATTGGAGCGAAGAATAACGTTTTTATGCGCGGCTCGAGCTGTTCCGTTTGTCACCGTTCCGCGAAGAATTGACATCATGGAAGGCGTGTAGAACGGGTCGAAAAGCCGGTTCTTCTTCGCTTGAGCTTCCCACAGAAGATTTCCTTGAGAGTCCTCGATACGTTCAATAATCAGAAGCTGGTTGTCAGCGCCCGTCGAAAAGTAACGGTGCGTGTTTCCATCGAGAATGGTTTGGTAGGAAAGGGCAAGCTCAGCGAGGGTCACCACGTTCGCCCCAAGGGGGTACGACGGTACCCACTGAATTTCGCTTTCCACTCCCATTTGACGGGTCATTTGCTGTGCGTAAATCATTCCCAACGAATACCGGAAATCGTCGTGCACGAACAGGCGTTCCACCATGGGTGCTGCCTGCACCTGTTCGAATCGGGAATTCACCTGCGCGGCGATTTCGCTTTCCAGAGATGCCGGAAAAACACCATCAAGAAGGAGATTTTCGTCGGCAAGCAGAGCTCGTTCGGAGTCGGCCGCAGCCAGAATTCTGTCGGGGGTCGCTTCCTCCACAACAGGATCGGCAAGCAAGGGACTCACGGCACTCGGCCGAAAGGCGTCGGGACTCATCCACGCAAGCTTCTTGCCACCCTCGGCCAAACGAAACGAGGCGAGCAGCCCCCTGTCCGCCCCCGTCATGAGGTCGCCTTGTTCTACGAGCGTGCGCAGGCGCGCCAAAGCGACGCGCGCATTGGCGGCCACGCGGCTCCAGCGCAGAAAATTGTTCCGCAGCACCTGAATCCGCAAGGCACGCTCTTTGGCCGGAATGCCTGCCCCGCGCCGGGAATTCAATCGCGCGACTTCCGCCTCGAAGCCATGCCCGTAGCTCATGCTCCGCAGAATGGCACGCAAGCGGGGGTCGCTTGCGATGCTGAGGTCTTGGCTCAGGTCGGAACGCAGCGACTCGAAAAGTCCGCCCTTCAAATTCCATTCGTTGAATTTGACATTAAATTTCCCAGCCAAAACCCTGGAAAGTTCAGCATCGGTCATGCGCTCGTTGTAAACATCCAAGGCTTCCAGGAGTTCTCGAAACTGCGAAAAGGTCAGTTTGTCGAGGAGCCGCGCAAGCAGATAAACAGACGCGAGGTTTTCCGACCCCGCACCCGCACCAATGAAACTTGTTTCGAGCGACACCGGCGCGTGGTCGGGACGGGGGTAGTAGAACTGTCCTTGCCAGGTGTAAACGCTCCGTGAGTTCACAAGAGGTTCAAGTGCATTCCAACCCAATTGGAGTGCTGGGTAGAAGGTGAGCGTTTTAAACGTTGAGCCCGGTTGCCTCCGCGCAAACACGGCGCGGTTGTATTCGTTAGGTGAGTACCCACCCACCATGGACACAATACGACCCTTGTCGAGGACGATGAGGGCGCCTTGAATGCGGGGCCTGCGCTCGATGTCACATACGAGCTCGCCGTCGGGACTGGCTTCTTTGATGCTTGCAAGAACGGTGTCGCCTTCCTGGAGTTGCTCTAGAAAGAGGGCCTTCGCCTTCTCGACACCCCGATACCACGCCTGGTCGGTGATCTTGGCGACGCGATCGATGCCTTCGGTCGGAACCTCGCACTGCGAAACACCAAACGAGAGCGTGGCAGATTCCTTCTTTTTTTCTCGGGAAACCGACGCGACACGTGCCACATAGAATCCGAATTTTTCGGGCTTCTGGATGTAAACAAAATTCGCAGGATTTTCTTTTTGAAAACCTCCCAGGATCATTTCAAGGCGGCTGAGATTCTGCCGCACTCCATATTGCGCGGCGATTTGTACGGGACGTTCGAGAGTGGTGGTCATGCGCAGCCCCATGGAACCCACTTGGTCGATGGTCTCGGCGCCAATGGCCTTTAAAATCTCTTCCTTACCCACTTGCCGCTGCACAATTTCCGTAATGAAAAGCTCATTGAATTGGAAGCGACCTTGTTTGAAAGGCACTTCCTCGTCGCGCGCTGTCTTGTAAACATCTTCCGACAGCAAGCGGCTTTCGAACATGCGCCGCAAGACGTAATTTTTTCTGTTTTTCGCGTCTGTACGGGCCTTCGCCTGGGCTTCTTTGGTCCGCTTGGTAAAGGGATTATAGCGCTCCGGACCTTTGACGGAGCCCGCGATAAAGGCGGCCTCGGTCAGATTCAAGGCCATGGCTTCTTTGTCGAAGTAGTATTTGGCCGCCACACCGACACCGCGTCCGTTGCCGGTGACGTGAAACTGGTTCAAGTAGAACTCGAGGATCTCTTCCTTCGAATAGACCCTCTCGATTTTAAATGCGTTGAGCGCCTCGGTGAACTTCGCACGGTAGTTTGTCACCGGACGCCCGTAGAGGTTCTTCACTGTTTGCTGCGTGATGGTGGAGGCACCCTCCCGACGGCCTGTCGTGATGTTCTTGAAGAGGGCCCTTGCCGTGCTCAAGAAGTCGACGCCAGCATGCTTGTAAAAGCCGTCGTCTTCCGCAGCCACCATGGCATCGAGCATGTGACGGGGAATTTCTTTCAAAAGAACGTAGTGACGGTGTTCCGTACCGAACAAACTGCCAAGTTGCGACTGACCATCAGCATAATAAACCGTTGTTTCTTTCGACAAGATTTCAAGAATTTTTTCTTTTTTGAGATGATCATAGTCGCCGAGGAACACCTCATAGCCCGCGTACCCGACCAAAGACAGCGGCGCAAGGACGGCTGCAAGGACGCCAATGATGCCTGCAATAAAGAACTTCTTCATCTCGATTCCCGATGTGGATTCTGTTCAATTCCGCCGTCCACTCTTCCGTCGTCTTCGCTTTCTTCTCTGTCGTTTTCTCCGTCGAACTCCTCCGAGAGTTCTTTGGGAACGCAGGTGAGCACTGAGGTGAGGACACCGGGAGCCCAGCGGTTGAAGGAGCGTTCCCGGGGAAGAAGGACGGCGTGCCCATCGACGAGAACCTCTTTTATGTTCCCTCTGAGGGTGAAACTTGTAGAGTAGGCGAGCTTGCCATCCTCATGAACCTTCGCACCATCGGCGTCGAGCGCGAACTGGCCCGAAAGGGGATCGACGCTCATGCCCGTCAGATTTCCGACAACAACCACCTGAGGGGCACGCTGCACAGCCTGGGCGAAGGTGACTTCGGGAAGTCCATCGAGCCCAACGTCGAGGTTCGTGTGAGAAGTCGCATCGAGCCCGATAGCATGACCCGTGAGGCCAAAACGACCCACAAGCGACGGGTGTTCAGACTCAAGTTCGGCAAGCAAAGCCCCGGTGAAAAGCGGATGGAGCAACACGCCGTCTTCGACGATGGAAACAGGCTTCGTGGGTGTGCCATCGGTGTCGTAACAGGAGCTGAAGGGAGAAAAGGCAAGGTGAGGATTGTCGCGCAGGGTCAGGCGTCCCAATATGCGGCTCCCAATGTGCTGCACCTCGTGAGCACCCGTTTTTCGAAGAAGCGTGCGAACCTCGAGATTGGGAAGAACGAGATCGTCGAGGAGCGTGAGAAATGCTTTTGGCGTCAGAAGAACGAGAGTCCCACCTTCGTCATCTCGAGGCACGAGTTTTCGCACGTCCGATGCCATGATGTTCCGGGAGGCTTCGTTCACCAACGTGTCGAGTTCCGCCTCGGTCGGCAACGCCCCCAAAACATCGGAGGCATCTTCCGTAGTGTCGCGCAACCAAAACACACTGTTCAGGGAACAAAACGCGGATGGCTCAAACCCTTCGTTCCCGAGGGAGTCGAAATAAAACCGCTCGACGTGGTTGACCGTGGCATGCACTTCCCGGCTCATGAGCCTTGGGTGTTCGATACGCTTGGCACGTTCGTCGAGACCCTTTGAAAAACGCGACGCTGCGGCCGCGGCACCACCTGTAGAAACGAGCTCTAAGAGCTCAGGAGATGCCAAAGGAACAAGGGGATAGGCCGCGTGCTTGCGCAGCACAGGGCGGTGCTTGAGCGGCATGGCAAGAGCCATTGCACGTTCGAGACGAGAAGCGACAAGGGCCATGTCCGAAGTGCAGATATCGAGTGTGGCCGCTCGGCCGCCCTCACATTCCAAATACACGTTGGCTTCAAAGCGCAGTGAAGTCTGCTCAGGGGCCTTGGTGTGGCGCAAGCCCATGAACATCACGGACGTCACTTCCGTTTTGAATGCGCCGTTCACCACGAAGGCTTTCAAACGCCCCGCTTCACGGAGCGTTTCGAGAAGCGACCAAAGAGAACGACGGACGAGTGCGCGAGAACCGAAAGCACCTGCGTTCATTCCTCGGAATCTCCTGAGCCGATGACAGTGACACGGGGTGTTTTTGCAAGCACCAAGACGGCAGGCCCACCATCAGAAGTCGGAACAAGCTGGGAATCTTTTCCACAGGTGCCGATGGTTCGGCAGAGCACCGGGCCATAGGCCGCAACGGCACTCAGGAAGCAGTCGGTTGCGATGCCTGTGAAATTCGCCTCGCGCAAAAGACGCGGTGGCTGCCCTCGTCGGAGTTCGTGGATGAAGGCGACATCCGCCCGGAACTCAAGGTTCGAGCAGGTTGCCGTGCCGCCCTTCCAACCCGAAAGGTACAGCACGGGCTCGTGAGGCGTCAGGAAACCATCGCTTTCCAGAACAGCCTGCACCGCTTCCGCAGAAGGCCTTTCGACGCGCTCCTCGGGGGAAGCGAAGGGCAGAGGCCGCAGGCCCTGCGCCTGCACCCAAATGCTCGTCATACGGTTCATGGAGGGGTGAAAAATACTTTCTTGGCGGGCACAGCCATCGGGAGTGCGGCCCGCAGAACGGGCCGTTTGACGCGTGTGAAGCCCGTCAACAAGACGCCCTGCCCGCACAATGGTTTTCCGAACGGGAGGCGTTCCTTCACAGTCGATGGGCAGGAGTCCGCAGGTGTCGAGGGCGCCATCGATGACGATGTCTATCCAAGGAGGAGCCACATTGATGTCTTGCATCGTATAACGAGGGTCGTCATCGTCGCGTGGGCGCCCAAAGCCAGAACTCCCCAGCTCTATGGCGTCACCTTCGGCGGCATGCCCCAACGCCTCGTGCAAAATAAGACCCAACAGATCTGCGTCCACCGCGAGATGCGAGTAAGACACATCTTCCGGGACGAGCGGTGCGTCGAGAAGGGCGCGCGCGCGCTCCTTTGTGACTTTGAGTTTGGCGCCGAATTCGCCTTTGAAACGAGCCAGGTTTGGAATGCCGTTCTCGAAAAAGCTAAAGTCCGCAGCTCGTTTTTCGTCGCCACGCCGCGCGGTCACAGAGCCACCCACCCGGAAGCGCACACCAGAAAGTGTTTGCTGCGCGCCATCAAGAAACACCTGCAAACGTTTGTGGGAGGCGCATCCGACGTTCACACTGACGGTTTGAATTTCACCCGCCGCATCGTCCGCGAATTCAGAGACGTGAGCGAGAATGGAACGGAACGCACCGAAGTCGAGGGAGGCGTCCCAGGCATCGGGGCCAAAATGCCCCACAAGGGGGTCGCGCCAAGCGAGAATCTCGCGGGGCATCTTCTCGTGCGGCTTCGGGGAAGGCTTCGGTTGAGCTGCTGGCGGAACACTGCTGCGGGACTCACGCAGAGCATCTTCCAGGGCATCAGAAACAATGCCCTCGGGCACCGCGCCCTCCAAGGGGAGAGAGGCGACGCGAAGTCCGCAACCCCCTTCCACCACAGCACGCACGTGAACGCCCAAAGTCGCATGGAGCTTGGGGGCTGTGGAAAGGGCGCCGTTCTTCACGCTTGCGGAAACAGACTCTTCCCACGACACGAGAAGAGAAACATCTTCAACATGAACGCCGGGGTGCTCATGACGAAAGCGTGCAACCCCTTTTTCGAGCGCGAGCGTCCAAGCGGCCGTGGCACTTCCTGGCCCCGCATCAAGTACCCCTGGTGTGCGCTCAGCTGCGAGCGCATGGGTTTCCACGAACGCCTCTTGCGTTGATGTGGCGCCCTTCGGAAGTCGAACCGGCTGGCTCCGGGCCCAGGCCCCGTAACGTTCCACCACCTCTGCGGCCAGTTCACTGCTGCACGCACCCACAGCGGTACCGAAGCGATGACGCGACGGTCCGACATGGCCATGCAAGGTGGTGAACACCGCTCCCGGCGTTTCGTCGAAAAGCACCTGAAGTGCCGCGACGTCGTATGGGGCGACGATGGGGTCGAGCATGGCATCGATGCCTCCACACAACACACGTGTGTAGCCATAGGCATCGGAATGGGTTCGGAGTTCCTGTGACGCGGCACAGAGGTCGAGGAAGAAACCATCGACACCCCGGTGCGTGAAGGTGCGCGGTGACGAACACGACACATGCGCCTCTGCAAGACGACGGGTGGTACGCACACGGCACGGCCGAAAAGAAACAAGCCCTTGCGAAAGTCGACCATGGCGCGCGCCATTGCCACGGGAGGCGATGAAAACTTCGTCGAGCGCTGGCAGAACGACGACACCCAAGACGGGTGTTCCTTTGTGCACGAGCGCAATGAGCGTGGACCACAACGGACTGCGCGCAAGAAAGTTGATGGTGCCGTCGATGGGGTCGAGCATCCAGTAGGTGTCTTCATTGAGCACCAATGGCTCCAAGACAGCGTCATTGAGCCCATATTCATGGGGCAGAAGCGCTTGGGACGGAGGGGCGTCCCCTGCCGAGAATGCGGCGTTTGGCTGCCGCGTGGACACGTCGGAAAGGCGCCGCACTTTCCCCGTTTCTTCTCCTAGAAAACCGAGCTCTGGTGTCGCATTTGCGAGAAAATCACGCGCCACACGTTCCACTTCCCTGTCGGCCGCGCTCACCAATGTGCGATCGCGTTTCCGTTCGGAAACAACGCCCCCCTCGAAGAACCCGAGGCCTACAGAAGCGAGCGTTCGGGCGAGTTCGAGCGCCACGCTTTCAAGCGACTTCGGATCCACCATGTTTCCTCCGTGGAGTTTTTGACACGCGTGCCGCCCCGGCAGCGTATTCTATTTCCTGGACCAAGTGAAGATTGTCCAAAACTCGGATGGACCCGATGCGGCTGCGGATGTTGGGAGCGACAGATCAAGGGCTCGTTCGGACGAGCAATCAGGACGCCTACTTCTGCAGTGCGGAGTATGGCATCGCCATCGTTTCCGATGGAATGGGGGGCCACAAGGGAGGCGAGGTGGCAAGCCAGCTCGTTGTCACGGGGCTTCGAGATGCATTCCTCGCGGCCGATTCCATTCTCGTGGATCGCGTTGGAGATTTTCTCGACGACGTCTTGAAACGCATCAACCGCGAAATTCTTCACCGCAGCGCGGAAGATGAAAATTGCCGGGGCATGGGCGCGACCGTCAACTACCTTCAGTTCGCGGGCGGCTCGGTTGCCATCGGGCACGCGGGCGACTCGCGCACGTATCTTGTGCGCTCCTGGCGGCGCCCCGATGGGAAGCTCCGTTACGGCCTTTGGTGCCTCACCGTCGATCACAACGTTGGAGTCTTTCTCGAACGAGGTCTTCTTACGGTGGGCAAGGACTTCCCGCCCGGACCCGTGAGCGAGCGCACGAAAGCGCGCCTCATGCGCGGCATGGGCGTGGTTGCGGATTTGAAAGCAGACCTCTATTGCCGACACATCGAGGACGGTGACCTCTATCTTACGTGCTCCGACGGTCTCCATGGGTACGTTTCCGACAAGGACATTTTGAAGACTCTGGTTTCTGGCCCCCTGGCGGAAGCACCCGAGCGCCTCGTACGCCTTGCTCACACCGTGGGCGCCCCCGACAACGTGACAGTGGTTCTATCCTCTCTCTCGGACGTGGAAGAACCTCTGCTTTCCGAACCCACCACCCTTTTCGCAAAGACGCCTTATCTCGTGCGCACGCCTTCGGGCGAATTGCGGGGCCCACTTTTGGCGGAAGAAATTATTAACGAGTGGACCAAAGGAGAAATCTCGAACGCTTCCGAGGTCTGCTCTTCGCTCGGAAGGTGGGTTTTCCTTTCAAACAAAGACGCCCTTTTGCGAACGTATGTCGAATTCGCGACACAGCGGGTGCGCGATCATTTCGCTTTCATCGCGCCCGACAGTTCGGTGGAAGGGGTTCCCGATCTCAAAGGAGTTCCTACCAAAAGGGTGCGACGCAAAGAGGGTCCGCGTTTGCAGCTTCTTTGGGCAATTGGCGGCGGCACTCTGATTGCGATTCTTCTGGCCGCAATGGCAGCTTCGTCGCTCTCGCGGGTCCTGCTGCCGGCTTATTAAAGGCCTCCGAAAGGTCTCAAAACAGCGGCTATAGGCGCCGCGCGGCGAAAATCAGACAAAAAAAACGCCTTCCCGAGGGAAGGCGCATATCACACAAAAACACCGGAAGGCGCGGCCCGCAACGGTTGTTTACTTTTTCTTCGCAGATTTCTTGCTGACGCCAACGGCATCGCGAAGCGACTTGGCAGGGCGGAAAGCGACTTTCTTGGAAGCGGGAATGTTGATCTCTTCCCCCGTTTGGGGATTGCGGCCCTTGCGAGCGGCACGCTCTTTTGCATACAGGACGCCGAGTTTGTCGATTCGGGCTTTTTTGCCGGAAATGATTTCGTTCTCAATGGCCTGAAGAAACGTGGCGAGAAGCTCCTTCGTCACCTTCTTGGGAAGCTTGTCGCTATACTGAGCGGCAACGCTCGAAATGATTTGGTTGGTGGAAACGGTTTCCATACCTTTGCTTGCCATGATTGCGTACTCCCTTACGATGCATGTGCGGATGCAAGGACAGCGCGGATATCCATGAGTCTCGTGTGATTTTGGCCATAGGCTACATGAGGTTCCCGCAGGCCGCAACGGCCCCACGGACGTTGACTTAAAATTCTTTTCATAAGACCCTCGTTCCGCAAGCCAACCCCACCTGTTTATCCTTCCCGAGGTCCCCATGGCTGACGGCGAATACTTTGTCCATAAATTCGATCCCTTCATATTCACGGTCAGCGAACTCAATTTTTCGTTGCTCAAAACAGTACCTGGAGCGTCGGTGGCCGCCGCATTGGTGCTTGGCCTGGGCGCGCTCCTGTGGTTTTTAGGGAACAAAAAGAAACAAGCTGGCGAGGAATCCGGCCTTTTGGGCTCCCTCCAGGTCGCCTTCGGCATTTTGGTGGTCGGCACAGCCGTTCTGTTTGGCCTACAGCTTGGCGGTGTGGAGTGGGGCCTGCGCTGGTACTCCACCATGTACCTCCTCGGATTCATGTACGCTTACTTTTCGTGCCGCTGGTGGATGCGCCGCAAGCGCATCATGCTCTCGCCACTCCTGCTCGATTCCCTCATTGCATATTCCATTCTTGGAATGATTCTTGGCGCACGTTTTGCCTATGTTTTTATCTACAATTGGGACTCCTACAAATCCAATTTGGGCGACATCCTGAAAGTGTGGGAGGGCGGTCTTTCTTTCCATGGCGGCATCATTGGCGTCGTCACCGCAATCATCATTTTTACAAGACGCCACGGCATTCCTTTTTGGCACCTCACCGACCGCATCTGCCTTACCGTTCCCTTTGGAGTGGCCATGGGTCGCATCGGCAACTTCATGAACGGGGAACTCTACGGGCGCGTCATCGAGGGGAACGTCCCTTGGGCCGTCATCTTTCCAACGGGAGGTCCACAGCCCAGGCATCCAAGCCAGCTGTATCAAAGCATTGGTGAAGGATGGCTCTTGCTTCTCACTCTGCACCTCGTGCACCGGATTCCAGGGCGTAAGCAAGGTCTGGTGGCCGTATCTTTCATCTTCTTCTACGGCCTCTATCGTTACTTTATGGAATTTTACCGGGAAGCTGACGAACAACTGAAATATTATTTCAACAACACCACAACCATGGGTCAAATTCTGTGCGGAATCACCATGCTTGTTGCCGTGAGCCTGTACCTCTTCTTTGTGCGCATGAACCCACGGGAGGATTCTCCCGAAGTTCAAGCGCAGATTCATGACTTCCTAAAAAAACGTGACGACCTTGAACGTATCTGACGCATCACCGCATACTGCCTTGAAACCGACGACGCTGCTTCGCGAAGTGGCACACCTCGGACGGAGAATCAAGGAAGCAGAGTGATCGTTCTCGATTTCGACAAAGTGAATTGGCACTCGTGGAGCCCTGGCCTCCTGGAACAGGACCTCATCACGATGCCCATGGAGCTCGCCCTCATTGGGGTTATCAATGAGGTCTATACGCCGACGCCAAAGAGCCTCTACCCCTTCAAAAACGAAGTGTCGCCTCTTCAAAGAAACCGAAGCCGACACCCCAAAGAACTCCTCGCGCCCATAGGCGCCGGTTGGGCTCTGGGAACCTTGGGGTTCTTGGAGGCCACCACCGACCGTTTCCCACTCGCTCCCGTTTTTCGAGGGTGGATCCACGCCCACCTCGTGACCGAGATTCTCACGACCACCGCAAAAGTCTCTTTCCAACGCCCCCGTCCCTTTTACGGTCGAGAACAGGCAAGCGGAAACCGCATCCGCGAGGACGACCGCTTTTCGTTCTTTAGCGGCCACGCTTCCCACGCCTTTGCGTTCGCAGGGTATTCCAGCTCAGCCATCCTGCACCGCACGCAGTATGCCCCAGGTGCCTTCGTCTACGCTGCGGGGGCCTTCACTCTTGCAAGCGTGGTTTCACGGGCGCGCGCAGTGGACGGCCAGCACAACTGGAGCGACATTGTTGCGGGCGGTGCCGTGGGCCTCGCCACAAGCATCCTCACCTACCGCCGTGTCGAACAGGTGATTGAAGAAAACAACCTGACGCCACCGCAGTGCGAAGGGGACGAGTGCCAACGCTGGAGTTTGCGCGCCATGCTCTCACCCATTTTATACAAAATGGACAAGCGCGACCTGATTGGCATCAATTTGAATCTCAACTTCTAAGAGGTGACAGCACGAACCACGACGCTGGCCCCTTCGTCCATGGCCATGCGCACGTGCGTGTCGGTGGCATCGGCGGGAAGAAACACGACAGCCCTCAATGTGCTGGGCAAACGCTGGCGCGATTTCCGCAAGGAAGCCAGGGCCTTTTCCACCGGCTCACCCGCAAAAACGCCGGCTGCTCCCAGTCCGACGTAGGGGACGTCGGTTTCAAGAACAACGTCGAGTTCATTGCCGTTCCACACCAACGGAACATAGGTCACGTGGCAGTCCCTTGCGAGTTCCACCAAGAATTGAAGCGCTGGCGCGTCGAGCTCGGTGGCAGGCGCAAGCAGCCCCGCACACCCCAAAGCCGCGGTTTCAAGGAGCTCCGTTTCTGTGCCCGTCAGGCCAAGGCGGTACACACTTGCGGCCCCACAGGCAGGCACCCTCCACGCCTCCTCGTGCTCGCACCAATCGACCGGAAAAAGACAGACACAAGGCCCGGCGGACAGGGGAGGAGGAAACACCGTTTCAGGCGCACGGGCAAGGGCAGGCTCGTACGCCCGCAGTGGCAACACCCCACCCTGCACGTCTTCGTGCAGGTAGGGGCGATTTTTGGCGGCGGAGGCGTTGAAAAAAGCCCGTTCTCGCAAAAGCACATTGCGGGAATCCGTTGTCCGCAAAGCTTCGAGACGCATGAGTTCGGGGCGTACGTGCATTGCAGAAGCCTCCGAGGGAACAGCTGAGGTGTTTATCGTTTCAAGGAACGCCAGGAGTCGAACAAGGCGCGCGCCTTCCCCGACACCAAAGCTGCGCGCGCTTGCTCGAGTCCACTGGAAAGATCGTCACACAGGCCTGCACACCACAGCACACCCGCGGCATTGAGCAACACAGCATCTGTGATGCCATTGGGCTCCTTGGCATCAAGAACGGCGGTAAACGCACGTGCGTTTTCTTCAATACCGCCCCCTCGAAGATCGGACAGCGAGCGGGTTTGGAGTCCGAAGTCTTGCGGACGCCAGATTTCCACACTGCTGAGAGTGCCTTGAACCTTCAACACTTGAGTAGGGCCGCAAACCGAAATTTCGTCGAGACCTTCATCGCTGTGCACCACGAGAGCACGTTTACGACCCAGTTCCACCAAACAACGTCCCACCACCACCTGAAGGTCTTTCGAGTAGACACCCAAAAGTTGACCCGTCAGTGGAAGCGGATTGGCCATGGGAACAAGAACATCGAAGAGAGTGTGGAAACCCAACGAGCGCCTCACTTGAGAAATGTGACGCAGCTGAGGATAGAAGGCGGGAGCGTAAAGAAACGAAATGCCCGCGCGCGTCAGGTCGGCATCCACCTCCGCAAGCGACGTGGAGAGGTGCACCCCCTGGGCTTCCAGCACGTCGGCGCTGCCGCATTTGCTTGTGACGCTTCGACTGCCAAATTTCGCCACCCGGGCTCCGGCAGCGGCGGCCACAACGGCGGCCATGGTTGAAATGTTCACGGTGGAAGACCCATCCCCCCCTGTGCCGCTGCAATCGACCAGCGCCTCGCTCGAAGGCGTGCCCCGCTCCGTGTGGCGCAAAACAGCATGAAGGGCACCCAACACGATGTCTTGCCCGAAAGGAACAAAACGCAGGCCCGTGAGCACGGCAGCCACACGCACATCGGACATGGTTCCATCGATCATGGCATCGAGGAGCCTGCCGACGTCGTCGCGAGAAAGCCTGCGCTCGGAAAACACCTGTTCCATGAAAGGCGAAAAACTTTTGTCGATGATCATGGCGCGAAATCCTTGGGAATGAGGTGCTGCGGGAAGCGGACAGAGGTGCGACGCAGGGTGGCCGTGAAAAGATTTTCAGGGCGGGCATCGAGCCGCAGGAATTTCGTCATGGAGTCGTAAACGTTCAACGGCGCTTCAAGGCAAAGAATATGCGCACACCGTTCAATGAACCAAGCTTCAACGTTGGGCAAACGCGAAGCGAGTTCGCGAGGAGCTTCATCGGACAGAAGCCTGTCTTCGTGGCCCCATAAAAGCAGCACGGGCACCTGGACGCGCGTCAACTTTTCATCGACAAAGTCGTCGGAGTGGATGGTTTTGATGAAATCGCGCACGGCATCGTCTTTGAGCAAACGGAACACGGAGCGTCGGAGCACCGCACTCAACAGGGGAGCACCCGTGTAAGGGAACGCACGCATCAGTCCAGGGTAAAGAACTTCGAATTTCTTCCACGTCAAATGCACAAGCGTGTCACGCAGAGCATAGGGCCTCAAACGCAAACCGGCAGGGTTGAGCAGAGTGAGGGAACTCACCACATGGGGATGATCGGCAGCCAGCCTCAGGCCAATCCACCCTCCTAAAGAAAGTCCGCAAAAATCAACCGGACCGCACCCTAAAGCTTCAATGAATTCTCGCACACTTTCTGTATGCTCGGTGTGCGTCATCACGGGATTGTTCGCTTCCGAAAAGCCGCAGAAGTGAAAGAGATCGGGGCAAACGACCCTGCGTTTGTCTTTGAGCATGAGGGCAAGCCAAGCGAAGCACTGCCCACTGGAGCCAATGCCGTGAAGCATCACCAAGGGCCGTTCATTGGAATCGGGTGCGGAATCGTAACAATGCATGAGTCCGAAGCGGGTGGGCAAACGGTACGAGCTCAGACCCGCACTTTTCAGAAAGATCCGGAAGGCCCTTGAAGCGGCCTCGTCGGTTTTGCGCTCCGACAAGGCAATGGCATCGGAGTCGTGGAGGCGTCGCGCCGGCCGCCGCACGCCGCGGGCGTACTGGAGGCGAACGAAACGCACAACGCGGCTTCCGAGAGTTCCCGCGGTGTCCTCAGTGTTTCTAAGAGGACTTCGCACGGGAGGCGATGTCGGCAATGAGCACCTCCTCGAGTTCTTGCGCGTATGCTCTGATAGTGTGCAGCTCAGGCCCTTCTATTGTAATACGCGCCAGGGCCTCGGTGCCACTGTACCGAACCAGAATACGTCCGGCAGCGCCAAGTTCCGCCTCGAGTTGCACAAGCTTCTTCTGGAAACTTGCCAACGCGCCCAGAGGAGGCTTGGCGGCCACCTTCACATTCCGGGTCACCTGAGGAAGCTTGTGCATGACCTGCGAAAGCTCCGACAAGGGACGCTGGGTGCGCACAATGATTTCAAGGACCTTGAGGGCAGCAATGATACCGTCTCCGGAGGTGGAAGAATCGAGGAAAAGGAGGTGACCGCTCTGTTCCCCCCCACAGACGGCATCCCGACGACGCATTTCTTCCACGACGTAACGGTCGCCCACGGCAGTCCGAACAACCTGTATGCCTTGGGCGGTCAGGGCCAGGTCGAGCCCCTTATTGCTCATGACGGTCACCACCACCGTGTCGTGTCGCAGCTCGCCCTTTGACTTCATGTCCAGGGCGCACAAGGCGATAATTTGGTCGCCGTCCAGAATGTTCCCTTTTTCGTCCACCACAACGAGGCGGTCGGCGTCGCCGTCGAGAGCGATGCCCAAATCGGCTCGGTAGCGGAGGACCTCCTCTTGCAATTTTTCGGGATGCAGCGCTCCCGCTTCTAAATTGATGTTGAAACCGCTTGGGTCGTCGTTGATGCAAAAGACCTCGGCACCCAGTTCTCGCAACACCTTCGGTGCCACTTTATAGGCGGCCCCATTGGCGCAGTCCACAACAATACGCATGCCGTCGAGCTGCATGTTGCGAGGAAAGCGCTCTTTCAAAAAGACAGCGTACTGGCCAATGGCATCTTCAATGCGCCGAGCACGGCCCACATCGGACGAGGCCGCCAAACGGGCTTCAATTTGTGGGTCGTCCATAAGGCGTTCAATAACCGCTTCCTCTGCGTCGGGAAGTTTATATCCGTTGCGATCGAAAAACTTGATGCCGTTGTCGTGGAAAGGGTTGTGAGACGCCGAAATCATGATTCCAGCTGTCGCACGCATGCCACGGGTGAGGTAGGCGACTCCCGGAGTGGGAAGGGGACCAAGGAAAAGAACATCGGCTCCCACAGAACAAAGGCCCGCCGAGAGGATGCCTTCAATCATGTAACCACTCACACGGGTGTCTTTCCCAATAATCACCTTAGGCCGCTCTGCTTTTTCGCGAAGAAGAAGCCCAAACGCCTGCCCCACCTTCAGCACCATCGAAGGGCTCATGGCTCCGATGTTCGCTTCGCCGCGGATACCATCGGTTCCGAAATACTTCCCCATGCGCTTGTGTCTCCTGTCCTGACTCTGACGTCTGTCTTCAAGAAAACAGCATTCTCGTCTCGAGTCTGGTGGATTTGCAAGAAGGCAGCCGCAAGAGAAAAGCCTGAAACCGAAGATCGGGTTCTCCGATAGCCCCTCTCCCTGTGCCAATGAGCCGCGGACGCCGGCAGGTAGCCCACACCGGAACCCGTCCTCATCCTCACTTTGCACAGCGGTGTCTTCGAAGCTACATTTACAG
Organism: Silvanigrellales bacterium; assembly: GCA_020247005.1. Lineage (GTDB taxonomy): Bacteria > Bdellovibrionota_B > Oligoflexia > Silvanigrellales > Silvanigrellaceae > JADCJN01. Next base: position 1,772 of record JADCJN010000074.1, on the reverse strand, counting down.
AGCCATGTTTTTTACTATTGCTAAAGTAATAAAGACATTTTTCATCTCTGCGAACGGACATTCATAAACTCAAAGGACACTATGATTTTGAATACCAAACGCTCGATTTTAGTTTTAAAAACGATGTCGCTGATAGTTCTCTCAATTTCATGCAAATCTCGGGACTACAATTCGAAATCACATTCGTCTGCATCAACTTTGCAAGAAAATGGTGGACGTGAGAAAGGAAATCTATGCAACAAAGAAACGGAATCGATTCTCAAGGAGAAATTCCAACCTTCTTGGGACTTCGCTCAGTCGCAAATGGAAAGCAAATCATCAGTAAAAGAAAGCAAACTAGATAAACTAGAAATCACTTCAATCATTGTCTACACTGGCGCAGCATATGACCCAATCAATGCCCATCTAAGATTCGGCACTGAGGGCGAAATCAATTGGAAACCCATTGCAGATTGCATCGTTCAGGGTCTGCACAAACTCCCGAGGTTCATTGGGCAGGTTTTCCGAGGAGCCAAAATCACCCAAGGCGAATTAGAGAAGTTTCGCTCAAAATCGATTATTGAGGAGCGAGGCTTTCTAAGCACTTCGATTTCAGAATATTTGGCTTATCGCTGGGCCGGATCGATGAAGAACGAACCTGTGCCAGGCTCAGGTGAAGCCCGCGCTGTGTTCCAAATCGGTTCAAAAACCGGCCGAAAAATTTCGTCATTCTCAGCTTCGCCGAATGAAGAAGAAGTCTTATTTTTGCCAAATACGCGTTTCCGAGCTGTCGAAGTCGTATCCGCGATCGAAGATTCTGGTGCGGAATACAAAGTTACGTTGATAGAAGAAGAATGAGTTGAAGCATTCTTCTCACAAGCTACAGCTCCACGATGTTATTCTGCACACCAATTGTAATGTGCGTGACAACTGAGTGGCTAGTTTCACTTGGGGTTCAGGCCGCTGCTCAGTATTGCGCTGAGCGGAGCGATACAGTGTCGGGTACAACCCGAACAAGACTTGTATTGGCGGGAATTTTTAGTCGAATTTTCTTGTCCTGCCAGGGCTCAAAAACATCGCTTGCATCCACGAACGCACGCACTTCCCCTGGACGTAACGTTTGCAGGTAACTTTCTTCCCCTTGAATCTCTACCTGAACCACTCCGGGCTTCAATTCGAAACGTCCCTTGCCTTCCGCTTCCACCGGGATGTCACGGAAAACGCGCACGGTTTTCCGGGCTCCAACAATAATCTGGACGTTCACCTTGTCGTCACGAATTTTCACCGATGAAGAATCACCCAGAACGAGACGTGCAAGTGAAGAAAAATTCTTGTCGATATTGTCGATATTGATGGGGCTCGTACTCACCGACTCCAGGCTCGCAACCTCGCGGCGAGCACCCTCGACCTCCACTTCTTCGGGGCTCACCACAACACGCTCGATTTCCAAACCCTCTTTTGGCAGCCCCTCCAGAATTGCCTTTACAGGGGTCTTTTTTCGAACGAGAGCGTCGAGCTCCACTTCCAGCCACGGGTCGTGAACAACGAGCGAATAGCGTTTATCGAGAAGGGGGAAGTTGTCACGCGAAAGACGCAGCCGTATTTTTCCCAGGCGTTCCCCACGGAGATCCACTTCGCCAAAGAGCTCCTCGTCGGAGGGCTGCCTTGAAAAAAGAGTTTCTGGAAGCTTTACAGTGACGTCAACGACGCGTTCCGGATTCCCCACGACAATGACGCTTTCGGCTGAAATGATTTTCAGCCGAGCCGTCCTCGAGAATTCGCGGACCTGCTGG
>JADCJN010000073.1 GCA_020247005.1 Silvanigrellales bacterium | reverse complement strand
TTGCGTTCTTGTCGGAGCAGCCTGCAAAGATCCCGGAGCGGCCTCAACCTGCGTGAAGGCTGATATCGCCCCCGGAGTTGGAAAAATCGTCAACGACGGACGCGCCGGATTTGTTCAATTCGAATATCTGCCGGCAACTCCCGGCAGTGCACCCTCGTCTCATGCTGTTCAAACCCAATGCACAGCTCTGTTCGACATGCCTGGCTCCGGTGCTTCAAACCGCATCCTACGCCTTTGGACAGCCGCTCATTGCGTGGGCCGTAACCCCTCGGGCATTCAACGCATCACAGCCTTTGTTCATTCAAAAGCCGGACTCCTGGAAGTACCGTTGACTCTTGCGGCTCCCGAAACACACGGCAAAACAGCCAACGGCGGAACTTGTTATGAAGCTGCACTTGCGCAGGGCGCAGGAGTCTCCTCGGGAACTCAGTCAGCGTGCTTTTCCTGGAGCGACCTCCTTGTGGTGGATGCCGTTGTCGCTGCAGAAGAGTGGGCAGCGTTCACGTCGTTGGTCAGGCTCCCTGACTTTCGCACCATTGCGACGCCGGAAGTCTCTACGTTTTTCGACGCCCGCGATGCGCTCGCGAAGCTTGAAAACGCCGACCTCGCCGGCAGACCCTTGTCGGAGGCGCGCGCACTTGTTGAACAAAGCTGGTTGCCTCTCGCCAGGCGACTCAAAACCGCGCCGGCATCGGCTGTCGTCATCACGAGTTCGAAGCGCGATTCAGATTTCCGCGCTGTCGCATTGAACGAATTCGTTCCTCATCCCGACGAAACGACCCACACCATGTTGCCATTCGGTTTCCGCGTGTCGTCGCAGTTCAGTCGGCTGAAGGTGAAGTTCGAGAAAGGCGACAGCGGCTCCATCCTCACCCTCGACGGCGTGCTTCCTTTGTTGGCCCTGCACAGCGTGGATGGGGAAGAAACGTCGGGAGGCGCCTCAGTCGTCGCATTGCCGTCTCGCCGCCCATCAAGAGCGAACGAAACAATTGAAAGTAACAAGAAAACTACAAGCAACGAAAGAAACACACCAAAGGAACATGATTGCACTAAAGGAACATAAGACTTAAGAAAAATTCTTATAGGAATTTTATTTAAAAAAATCTAAATTGATTGAAACGATTTTTTCGAATCTGTAGATACAATCTCGGCCCAAACTCGGATCAAAAAAAGAGGGGAAGAAGTCCTTTCGGGCACCTTTGCCCTGAGGATTCACTGCGCTATAACCAAGCGGGTTCCTATTTTTGAGCAAGCGAGACACCCGAAATGACCAACTTCCCTTGGCGCAACGCGCCCCTGGCCACTGTGCTCCTGGTTTCCGCATCGTTCCTGGCGGCAAAAGGCCAATCGAACACACAGGCAAAGGCAGGCACGCCAGCCTCAATGCCGACAACGGCCGCGCCCTCGCAGGCAGCCGGCTTCAACGCCAACACGGTCGATGGCGTTTTGGCCACGGTGGGCGAGGAAATCATTCTCATTTCCGACCTCCAACGCGCCATTCGCGCCGCGTCCGAAGGACAAACCTCTTTGTCGCCCACCGGGCAACTGAAGGGTGGCGCGGTGTCTGCGGCGGACGCCGAACAGCTTCTGGAACAACTCGTGAACCAGAAGGTGCTTGGCTTACGCGTGCGCGAAATGGGCATTGACCTTGGCGAAGAGGAACTCGATTCCGAAATCACCGCGTTCCTCAAACAGCAGAACGTCTCGCGCGAGGAGTTCCAGCGCATTCTGGCGCAGGAAGGTGAGACGCCGGAGTCTCACCGCGACGAGTTCCGCAACCAACTTGAAACCCAGAGGTTCATTGGCAAGGTCATTCGACCTCTGGTGACGGTGACGGAAGACGAGGTGAAGAATTTTTATATGCAGCAAGCGGGTGGGTCGGCGAATCCAACCCAACGCGTTCGCCTGCGCAGCCTCGTTATCAACGTGCCACCCGACCTTCAAGAAAGTCAAAGGCAGTCGAAACAGGAGCGGGTTGCCGCCATCCGAAAAGAAGTGGACACGGGTGGCAGCTTGGCTTCGCTTGTGAAGCTCTATTCGGAGTCACCCGACGCACTGAAAACCGAGGGGCTGCTTCCCCCTCGCGCCGTCAAAGACCTCCCCGCAGACCTACAAAGCAAGCTCAAGGACATAAAGCCCGGCGAGGTTGTTGGACCGCTTCAAATCGCGTCGTCTGTTTTCTTTTTCGAGTTCATAGGTTTCGAACTCGATGCCACCGACGACTTTGAGAAACAAAAGGCCCAGTGGGAAAGCCGGCTTTTGGAAGTGAAATTCAAGGAACGCTTGGATGACTACGTTCGCGCCGAACGAACGAAAGTAAAAGTGGTTCGTCGGGCCCTCACATTCCGAAAAAGCTGAAGGCTTCGCCTCCTGGTCTTTTCTTGAAAACTTAGGGCGTGGGGGTGCGGTTTGCTGCTCCGATATAGGCAGCGACGGCAGCACGGTCGAGTTGTTCTGGCTTGGCGCACACGTCAGCCGTCGCCGGCAGGGAAGGAGACTTCATCACGACGTCTTTCAAGGCCTCCATGTGCTTCCACTCCACCTTCATGCGCTTGTCGGCAGATGCCTTAGACACCAGCTCTGAAAGCTTTGCCTCGAACTCTTTGGACGAGAATTCCACGGAATCTTTTTTTACAGCGGCATCCACGGCTTCGTCTGAGACGACGCCTGAACCCGCCCAGCCAACCACTTTCGCGGCAGTCATGACGTTCTCTACCGTCAACACAGCGGTGAGTGAGGTCGCGCCAGGAAGGATAGCCGCAATTTTTGCGGCGATAAAGGCGCATGGCGCCGCAAAGGTACCAGAGCTGGAAAGGGTACATGCCACGACTGCTGCAGCCACAACCGCAAGAACCGCGCCGGTGACTGCACCAACCTGCCAGCCTTGAAGGCCACCGTTGACCTTTGATGCGTTCCCAATCCACGCGTCTCTCAGCTGCTTGAGCGTATTTTTGTGTTCGCCTTCCGACATTCCAAGCAACAACGCGTCGAGAGTCACTGCCTGCGGGCTCACAACCTTCGCAGAAAAAAACGGGTCCTCAGGCTTCTCGGAGTAGTACCAGCAACTCTTCAACACATCTTCCAACATCAATGTGCTGCCATCGGTCGCTAGAGTCGCCTGGCCTGGAACAGGCGGCTTCGCCAGGTAGTAGGGCAGGGGGACGAGCGTCGCTTCCTTTTTCCACCACAGCGCGCCCGTTTCTGCCATAAAATTGTTTTGCTCGCTCTCATTTTTTTTACAGGCCGCGGTTCCCACCAACATGAAAAGAACGAGTCCTGCGGCAATGTACTGATGTCGAACCTTGAAGGTTTTCTTCATTTGGCATCTGGCTTTCCGAAAAGAATGATAGTGCAACCTCGCGTCTGTAATTTCTCTGCTCCTCTGCTGTCGATCAGTTGAAGGTTACGTAACGCTTTGAGCTGCCCCAGTCGTCGCCGCGTTCCATGAGG
>JADCJN010000072.1 GCA_020247005.1 Silvanigrellales bacterium | reverse complement strand
GCACGAACCTGATCACGGAATTCCACGAACCTTCCACGGAATAGCACGAACCCGATCACGGAATTCCACGAACCTTCCACGGAATAGCACGAACCCGATCACGGAATAGCACGAACCTATCACGGAATAGCACGAACCCAAACGCACCTTTTGCGTTACTCTCCCTAAGGCAACCTCGCCCTAGAGTCTTATAGAGTCCTTCTTAGAGTCTATTTTATGAGTCCCGTTTTAGAGACTCCTTTGAGTCCGTTTTAGAGTCTTGATTTGAGTCTCACGCGCGCGCGAGGTTTTCGTCCCCTCCCCCGGACCCCCACCCCCTTCTTCACTGGCACCCCCTTCGCTCCGCTCGGGAGCGCCGACAGGGGCTCCGCCCCCGAACCCCCGTACTCGCATCGCGGCTTCGCCACTCGCTGCGGAAAAAAAACGGGAACACGACAGGAGCTCACCTTCGGTTCGCCGACAATCCCCCAATGCTCGGCCCCCAGGGGCCTGCGCAGATACCGCTTAAGAAGGTCAAGAGCGGGGTTTGCGATGGCGGCACGGCAGTTCCTTTGTTGAGATTCCTGCGAACGCTCCTAGGCCGTCAATGGAACCCTTCGGGCGGTACCCGCCCTGCGCGCCGCTTCGCGGCTTGCTCCTACGGCCCTATCCTCGCCCGCGCATAGCGCGGGCTGCGTCGGCCTAGATGGCCCCCTTCGGGCCATACCACCGCTTCAAAGCGGCTGATATGCTCGCTTCGAGGACGTTTTAATTCTGACTGCAGCAGTTCTCACTCGTTGTTACGGGGTTAAAATCCCGGCAAATACATTCGCCGTATGGCATCACCCACTGATGAGCGCGACCGCGAGCGGTCGCCATTGGGAGTCACAGACTTGGCTTGCGCTCCCAAGCAAGTGAGAGTCCCTGCTTCGAAACGCGGAACCGCACGCGGCGGCCAAGCGAAAGCAAAAGAGCAAACGCGCCGAAGGCGCAAAGAAGTGTGAGCTGAAAGTCGACGTCCGACATAGAGGCCTCGCAAATGTTGGCTGTTAGGCGAGGACCCGATGCAGTCCCGCCGCACGAGCGAAGGACCGTGGGGGCCACCGGGAAGGGGCCTGTGGGAAGGGATCCCAGGTTTGACCCCAAAGAGGAGATTTGACGACTCGTAAGGTCCGCAAAGGGGATGTGTAGGGTCACGGCGAAAACGTGCAACAGCGTGGCTCTATGACGGTCGCACTCAGGGCACAAATGCATAAGGCGTGTGCATTTTTTGCGCTGGCCTTCGCATGCCTTTGTTTTGAGCGATTGAAGATGTCCGCAGAGGCTGTGACCTCAGCCCGCCTTGACTTGGGGGCCGGTAAGGATTCGTGAGAAAAACCGTCATCTTTCGATGATGTTCTTTTTTCATCAGCATTTAAAGCTACATGAGCGTCGAGAGGCCAATCCGTTGGCCGTCGATGTTGATCCACACGTCGTTATCAGGCGACTCCTCGAAGCCAGCGACTCGCTCACCTCCGGGACGTAGACTGTCTACGAGCATTGATCGACCTCCTATCGGTAGCTCGACCCTGCTTACGAAAGGTGCTCCGATCTTCGGATTACGCTCGTGAATCTCAAGCAGTGCACCAACACCGGGACGACCCAGCCAGGCGGTTTTGCTTTGCTCAATGGTGCGCAGGCTCTGAGGCAAAAGGTACCAACCGCTTCCCGCCAGCGTTTCGATGAATTCCCTGAGATCCAATACGTTCAAGGCCAAGTGATGAAGGCCTGGTCCGCGTCGTTGCATGGCTTTGGCATACGGGCCGTTTTCATCTGCCGGCTGCATCAACAGAAGGCGAGCAGAGGCATCCTCTGGTCCGATGTACCTCTCGCGAGTTCCTTCACCAGGAAAATTCTCAATCGATCCCATTATTGACTGAAAACTAGCAAGTTTTTCGCAGGTTTTCTCTATTGAACGCACGAGTAATGCAACATGATCGAAGTGCATCTCATCAATATCTCCATTGAAGGGGTTCATGGCGTGGACGGCAATGTTAGCGTCGACTCACTACGGGCTGTTTCGGCTTGGCCCTTGTGTCGGCCGTTAATGTAGTCATAGAGACACGGCTTCGTGATGCCGAGCAGCCCGCAAATCTCTTTCACCGTGTGCTTTTTCTCGTCATAGAGCTGGTGTAGCAATGCGATCTTTTGCGTGTTGAGCACCTTGGGCCGCCCGCCAAGCCTTCCCCTTGCACGTGCCGAGCTGAGGCCGGCCTTCGTCCGTTCGCGGATGAGATTTCGCTCAAACTCCGCCATGGCGCCAAAGACTTGGAAGACGAGTCGTCCACCCGAAGTTGTTGTGTCGATGGATTCGGTGACGCTCATGAAGCCAACGCCGTGCTTCTCGAGCCGGCCGACGATTTCGAGTAGGTCTGCCAGTGAGCGGCCGAGCCGATCCAGACGCCAGACCACGAGAACGTCGCCAGCGCGCATGAACTCGAGCGCCGCTGTGAGCCCAGGCCTCTCGGCTTTCGCGCCACTGGCAGCGTCGTGGAACACCTTGCCGCACCCGGCCCGCTTGAGCGCGTCGTCTTGGAGCGCTGCGCTCTGCTCGGCGGTCGAAACGCGCGTGTAGCCAACGAGCACGGGAACCTCCTCGGGAAACAAACCCGCCAAAGAAAGACGATGCCAGACGTTGATATTCTGTACGACATTCCTTACCGATGAAGTCTGCCAAAAGCGAGACAAATTCAACAGCTACGCCTTGGTAAGGAAAACGAACGTTTTTCTGACTGGCGCGACGCAGTTGTAGGAGCAAGGCCATGGTCGGAATCAGCGAGACGGCCTATCCGCGGTTGAAGTCACATCCAACGGCAAAGGATTTGGCCACGATTTATACGCCGAGCGATGACGAACTCCTGTTCGCTGCGACACAGTCGCAGCGGCCGGCGCCGCGCACTGGATTTCTAATCCTCCTCAAAACGTTCCAACGGCTTGGGTACTTTCCCCAGATCTCGGACGTTCCAATAGAGATAACGACGCACATTGCTCAATCCGTCGGTCTTGAGACGTGGCCCGCAGATTTGAAAAATTACGACAAGGGCAACGCGCGCGTCCGGCACATGGAACGCATCCTCACATTCCTGCGTGTTACGCCCTACGGAGAAAAAGCCAAGGCGACATTGAATTTGTCATCGTCCTTGGCCGCAGCGGCCAAGGACGACCTTGCCGACATCATCAACATCGTGATCGAGGAGCTTGTCAGGCAACGTTATGAGCTTCCCGGTTTTACGACGCTTCTCATTGCGGCAAATTGCGGCAAAGCAAGCTCGCGTGGTTGTGAACGCTGGTTATCACCGACTTCTCCATCAGGCTCTCGGCGACAGTGGGCGAGCCAAAATCGATGCGCTCCTCGTGCGCGGCACGCGCAACGTCAAAAGCGCCTGGGATACGGTGAAACAGGAGCCCAGGCGCCCAACGGTGGGACACATACGCGCATTTACTGAACACATGCACTGGCTGCGCGAGTTGGATCGCGGCGAGACCGTCTTCGCAGCGATTCCGGATGTGAAGCTGCGCCAGTTCGCAGCCGAGGCGCGTTCGCTCGACGCAGCTTCGATGCGGGATCTCGCCGAGATGAAACGCTACGCGCTCGCAGCGACCCTCATCCGTTTTCAGACCGCACGCGCACTTGATGACTTGGCGGAGATGTTCATAAAACGCATGCAGAAGATCCACCGCCTCGCGAAGGAGGCGCTCGACGAATACCACTTGCAAAGCATTGAGAGGACACATGGACTCGTCGCTATTTTGCGCGAAATCGTGATTGCTGCGTGCAATTCCGAAGTGCCGAAGGAAGAAAAACTCCTGGCCGTCACCGCAGCGCTTGGAGACAAGCCCGCTGCGATTCTCGAGCAATGCGAGGCGTTCGGAGCCCATGCGGGAGGCAATTATCTCCCGTTTCTACCTCGATTTTACAAAGGATTGCGACAAGCGCTTTTCGGCCTCCTCGAAGTCATGCCCCTGCTCTCGACAAGCAGCGATTCATCGCTCCTCGCAGCCGTTTCGTTGGTGCAAAAGCACCGAAAATCTAAAGGCGATTGGATTTCAGTGCGCAAGAGCGCAGACCTGTCCTGGGTTACGGAGAAATGGTGGCCGCTCATCTCGGGCGACGCCGTCAAGCGCGATGGTGACCTGAAGCGCGTTTCGCAACGTTACTTCGAGCTTTGCGTCTTCACGCAGGTCATGAACGAACTCAAATCCGGAGATCTCGCCATCGTAGGCGCAGACAAGTTCGCGGACTACCGCATCGGGCTTGTCACAAAAGAAGAATTTGAGCGCGAACGCGCGGTTTACGGCGAGCAAGTCGGCCTCCCCGTGGAGGGCGCAGCCTTCGTGAGCGCAATGCGCACCGCGCTTTGCGAGGCCGCAAAAGATGCGGACTCGTCCTTTCCAGGCAACGAAGGGGTGAGGATCGAAAACGGAGAGGCCGTCATCGCGAAGATTGAACGCCGGGCGGTTCCGGTCGGATTTTCCCTCCTTGATCGCCAGATGTCCGAGCGTCTTGCGCCGGTGAATATTATCGACATCCTTTCGGATACGGATCACTGGCTCGAGTGGACCCGTCATTTTGGACCGTTGTCAGGACATGAAGCGAAGATTGAAAATCCGCGCGGGCGATATATCGCAACGACGTTTTGCTACGGCTGCAACCTCGGGCCGACACAGACAGCGCGTTCCCTCAAGGGACCGGGCAGACGGCAGGTCTCGCTCGTCAACCAGCGCCACGCCACCGACGGAACGCTCGAAAAGGCGAACGTCGAGGTCATCAACGCATACAACCGCGTGAGGTGCCAGTTTTCTGGTTGGAGAACGAGGCAGAATGTGAGCGACTTTCTGGTGAGGAGGCCTCGCCATGGAAAAAGAGTTCGAAAAGTTCTGCAG
>JADCJN010000071.1 GCA_020247005.1 Silvanigrellales bacterium | reverse complement strand
ATGAGGTTTGCTATCACCATGATGGGAATATGGGGTGTCATGCCGACGGCCGTAATGACGCTGTCGATGGAAAAGACAAGGTCGAGAAGGATGACTTGAATGATAACCGAACGAAAAGTCGCTCTTTTCGACGCGCTTCCCGCGGCGTCGTCGTCGCCTTCAAGCTTGCCGTGAATTTCCTTGGTCGCCTTGTAAAGGAGGAAAAGGCCGCCCCCGAGCAAAATGAGCGCCTTGCCCGAGAATTCGGTGCCCGCCACAGAAAAAAGCGGAGCCGTGAGAGTCACGATGTAAGAGACCAAGCCAAGGGCGAGGAGGCGCGTGAGGAACGCGCCGAGAAGGCCGACTCTACGACCCCGTTCGCGATCGGCTTCAGGCAATGCGCCGCAGAGAATAGCGATGAAGATGATGTTGTCGATGCCAAGGACGACTTCCATGGCCGTCAGTGTGGCAAGACTCGCCCAGGCTTCTGCTGTGGTGAAGATCTGAAACATCTCGAACATGAAAGGCTCCTCGAAGAGGAAAGGAGAAGGCGTGGGCTTTGCAGCGTGGCTCGGGGGAGGCTATAAACCCTAGCGAAGTTGTCAAATTCCAGCCCTTCCTTTCTTGTGCGCGGAGTCCGTCATGTCGACCTATGCCCAGCTTTCCGATCTCGAACGCCTCTTGGCGGAAGAACGATCCCAATTTCGGACGGCTACGGGCACTTCCTTGGAAGCACTCGACGACGCTCGTGTCGAAGACATTCGTTTGCGATTTTCTGGCCGCAACTCTCCGCTGCAAGAGTGGCTCAAGGGGCTTCGGGCGCTGCCCCCCGAGGAGCGCAAGGGGGCCGGTGCCCTCATCAATGCATTGAAAAACGACATAGAGTCGGAACTCGAGGTGTTCCTTGTGCGCTACCGTGCGTATGCCGAGGACAAGCGCCTTGCACAGGAGTCTGACGACCTCACTTTGCCCCTTCCCGAGGTTCGATTCGGGTCGCGGCATCCGGTTGCGGTGGCCACACGCATGCTCGTTGAACCTCTGCAGCGCATGGGCTTTCAATACATCGACGGACCCGAAATTGAGAGCGACTTCTTTAATTTTGAAGCGCTCAATATTCCCGCCGACCACCCCGCGAGGGAAATGCAGGACACCTTTTTCCTCGCGTCCGCAAAAGGAATGGAATGGGTTTTGCGCACGCAAACCTCGAGCGTGCAAGCGCACGCCCTGAAAGAGCGCGGGGTTCCGTTGAAAATCGTTTGTGCCGGTTACACCTACCGGAACGAATACGACATGACCCACATTCCGACGTTCCGACAAATTGAATGCCTCGTGGTGGACAAGGGCGTGAATCTTGCCCACATGCGGCACACCCTGTCGGTGTTCTTCAGCGAGGTTTTCGGACGTCCCGTAAAGCTCCGACTGCGCTCGAGTTACTTTCCTTTCACCGAGCCCTCGGCGGAAATCGACGTCGAGTGCCAGCAGTGCCACGGCGCCGGGTGCCGGAGTTGCAAGCACACGGGGTGGCTCGAATTGGGAGGCTGCGGGCTCGTCAATCGAAACGTTTTGTTGAAGTGCGGCGTTGACCCAGATGTTTACGGTGGATTCGCGTTCGGCATGGGCATCGATCGCATCGCCATGAGCAAATTCGCGGTGTCTGACCTGCGCGCCCTTTACGAAGGCGATGTGCCTTTCCTCAAAGATTTCCATCTCGCCTAAGCTTTTGCTCGGAGAACGCCCGCATGCTCGCCAGTCTCAAGTTTGTCGAACGTTTTGTTACGCTGCCTCGTGTCCTTTCGGAAGCGCGCACCGCAGGCGGGAAAGCTTTCGAACGCTACGATTTCGATCTTGGTGTCCTTGCGCCCCTGCTCACACGCCAGGGCTTTGAGGTGGAAAGCGTTCGTATTCACGGTGAACCCTTCGACCGTGTTGTCGTGGGTCGCATTGAAAAAGCCGAGCCACACCCGAAAGCTGAAAAGCTTCAGGTGTGCCAGGTGAATGTGGGCGAAAGTGTCCTCCGTCAAATTGTGTGTGGGGCGCGCAACGCGCGCGTCGGACTCTACGTGGCGGCCGCGCTTCCCGGTGCGAGCCTTCCGGGAGGAATGGAAATAAAGGAGGCGAAACTCCGCGATGTCGAGAGCCGTGGCATGCTGTGTTCGCGCGAAGAACTCGGCCTGCCCGTGAACGCGGAAACGGACGGAGACGGCATTTGGGAACTTCATGTGGCAGCATCGTGTGGCCTGCCGGAAGAGCACCTTGCGCGTCTTGTGGGTGTTCCTGTTTTCGATGCCTTGGCTCTGCGCGACACGCTGCTTGAACTCAACGTGACACCGAACCGGCCCGATGTGTTGTGCCATGAGGGCGTTGCGCGCGAGATTTTTGTGGGCCTGGGATTCTTGGGCCTGCCCGCGCAATGGAAAACCCCTTCCTTTGCCCCTCGGTTTTCTGCGAGTGAGACTTCTGTTTTGACGGACGCATGCACGCGCACAAGCGTCGAGGTGGGTGGTCGCACCCTGCAGGCGACGAATCGGCTGGGCGTTTCGGCGTTTTTCGGCGCGGTGGAAGGGGTTCGTGTGGTGCCTTCGCCGGGGTGGTTGCGTGCGACTTTGGAGGCCCTGGGGCAAAACGCCATTAACAACGTGGTGGATGCCAGCAATTATGTGCTGCTTGCTTACGGTCAGCCCTCGCATGCCTTCGACGTGGCGAAACTCAAGGGGACGTTGACCCTTCGCGCTGCCAAAGAAGGAGAGGTCTTCCTGGCTCTCGATGGCAAAGAACGAGTGCTGGTGGACACCGACTGCGTGGTGGCCGATGACGCTTCGCCGCAAGCGCTGCTGGGCGTCATTGGCGGAGACCTTTCCAAGGTGGATGCGTCGACAACCGCACTGGTTCTCGAGTTTGCGAATCCGCACCCTGTTGCCGTACGGCGGAGTTCGAGGCGACACGGACGCAAGACGGATTCAAGCTTCGCGTTTGAAAAAGGCATCGACGTTGCAGCCCGCTTTGCGGCTCTGTGCGAGCTCGTTGGACTCATCACGGAAACTTCGCCTGTGGCGCCCACCTGGAAAGGAGCGTTTGGTTCAAAGATTTCCGAGGAGCGCGACCCGGCCGGTGTGTCGTTTGTGGACGACAAGGAGATGGCGAAGACGTTTGGACCAAGCCTGGGTGCCGGTTGCGCGGTCGACCCTTCCGTGACCGCGGTCAAAGACTGCGGAGCGCACTTTGCTACGGCAGGGTGGCTGGCTTGGAGCGAAGCGCGCTCCGCGCGGTTCGCGTGTGTGTGGAATGCGTCCGACCTCATGCGAGTGGCCGGCGCTGAGCTGATTGATTTCGACAAGCAAATTTGGTTGTTGGGAGCACTTGGCTTTGGCATGCAGGCTCCTTTTTTGGCAGGGGCGGTGGGGGGCCAAACGGGTGCAGGAGCGCAGGCGGCGGCCCAGTCTGCAGGTGCCGTGCGTGTGAGCTTTCCTCACTGGCGTTGGCACGACGTGTCGGGCGTGGCGGATTTGGCAGAAGAGATTGTGCGAGTCGTGGGCATCGATAAGGTCCCCTCGATTCCTCTCGAAGGCGCCACGGTTGCGGCGAAAGACGACGGGCACCTGGCGGCTTTGGAAGCCCTCGCAGCGCGTGCCGCTGCCATCGGTTACACAGAAATTTCGGGTTACCATTTCATGAAAGTGGACGACCTCGAACGGCTGGGGCTTGAGCACGTGTGCGCCCTGGGTGAACCCCTGGCGCTCATGAATCCGATTATTCGCGATCAACCGCTGATGCACACGACGCTGGTGCCCAACCTCCTGCGCTGCGCTCAAAGAAACACAAGCTTTGGCGTGAAACGCGGGCTCCTTTTCCATTGCACCCGCACCTACCAAAACTTCGACGTGGAGGGGACCCGCGTGTTTCCCTCCAATGGGGAAGGGATAGGGCTCGAAGCACGCCTGGGAGAACTTTCAGCAGCGGTGGCAGCTTCCCCCCGAGGTTTGGCTTCCCTTGGGCTTGCCGACTACGCACCTCAGTCGGCGTTTCCTTATTCTCGCGAACCCTCGCTTGCGCTGCGTCCTGCGGAAACACCTCGTTTGGCTGGCATCGCCTTTGGTCCGCGTGAAGAGAAGCAGTGGAACAATGCGGGGCCGCAGGGCTGGACACTTCTCGAAATCGCCTCGCACGCCCTGGAATGCGCGGCGAGCCTCGGTGTGACACTGCGCCTGGAGACTCTTGGCTCTTCACACCCATTCGCGCCTGCATTGCATCCGGGGCGTCGCGCAGCCATTCTGTCGGACTCCGGAGCTCCTGTGGGCTGGGTTGGTGAGTTTCATCCTGCGACTTTGCGCAAGTTTGAAGTGACAGAAGTGACTTTTGGCTTCGAACTCAACCTCACGAACCTTCTGAAGGAAGTCGACCTTGTGCCGCGTGGGGGTGGTGCCTCGGTGGGTGTTGCCGCGGCACACGAGGCAGGAACTTCCAACGTGAGCAGTGGCGGCAGCGGCAGCGCGACGACGAAGAAACGTGTCGTGGCCCCGCTGCGCTTTCCCGCGGTGTCGCGCGACTTCGCGTTTCTTCTTTCTGAATCGGTGACCGCGGGAGAGTTGGCAGCGGTGGTGAAGGAGTCGCTCACAGGAGCGGCAGCTTCGGGTGTAAGATCGCTCTCGCAGGTTCCGGCGAACCTCGTCGACATTCGTGTGTTTGATGTGTTCCGCGGTAAGGGCGTTCCTGAAGGTCACAAAAGCGTGGCTTTCAACGTCACCGTTGAACCGTGCGAGCGCACCCTCACGGAAAAAGACATCAACTGGCTTCAGGCGCGCGTTGTGGAAAGCGTGAAGGAGCGTTTCGGAGGAGATTTGCGTGGCGGCTGAAGCCAAAGAGGCTCCAAGAGAGCGATGGACGTACGTTATTGGCGACGTTCATGGCTGTTACGACGAGCTTCGACGGCTGGAAGACCTTGCGCACGAGCATGCAAGTTCTCATGGCGTCGCCGCGTTCTTTGTGTGCGTTGGCGACCTCGTCGACCGTGGACCCCGGGTGAAAGAGGTTGTGGCTCATGTGCGCAAGGGAGTGCGTGCCGGAACCCATGCGTGCGTGGGTGGAAATCACGAGGCCTTGTTCGCGGAAACACTGTGGGCCCTTGCACCTTGGAATTTTGAAATTTCGAGGGGGTGGCCTTTGCCGTCGACCTTGGCCCTTTACAGCCCCGGCATTCCGTTGCGCCACGCGTCCGAAGGCTTACCTGCCGGCCTTACGTTGGCAAACTTTGCCGAGCTCTCGCGCACTCGGTGGATGCGCTGCGGTGGCCGTGAAACCTTGGCTTCGTTTGGTTGCGACCCCGATGATGTGGATTCTTGGCATGTGAATGGAGAGGACCTGGCCTTCCTTGTGGGGTTGCCCCTGCTTTGGGAAAATGCGCGCGCTGTGGTGACGCATGCCTATGCGACCCGGGCTGAACTCGACGTCATTGCGCAACTTTCCACACGCGGCAAGGAAACTCCCTTGGCCTTCCATGAAAGCCTGAGCATTGAGGAGCAGCGTATTCTCGACAGCGCCTTGTGGAGTCGGGAGGCGCCTAGTGAAGCGCCCGCCCCTGGCCGCTTTCACGTTACGGGGCATACGCCTTTGGAAGGTCCCTTTTTGAATGAAACAACAGGTGTGGTGAACGTCGACACCGCCTGCGTTTTTGGAAACACATTGACTGCACTGTGCTTGGAAACAGGCACGTTTCTTTCCGTGCCAGGGTGGCAAGACAGTCCGTTTCGCTAAGCGATTTTCTTCAGCCTTTGGGATGTGTTCCGTCGCGTGGCTCCATGAAGCGCGCGAGGTCGAGGCTCATGAGGTTTTGCACTTCGCTTTCATTCTCAGTGCGGAAAAAGGCGACTGCGAACGTGGACGATTCCCGCACATCGAGAATGCGGTATTCGAGAAGCTCGGAAAATTCGCGGGTGAGTTCACGGTCGCGGATAACGAGATCCGTCGTTCCGTAGATGTTGGTTGGAACGTCGGCGCAAAAGAATGAGAAGATGGAGTCATCTTCGTTGGCCAGAATGGCGCTCCAGTCGGGTGCGGTTTCCTGGAAGAAGTGACGATACACGTTGATGCCGTATGAGTACTCCGCAATCTCCGTTGTTCCGATGCCCGCAAAACGCAGCGGATTGAGCTCGATGGGAACGATGCGTCCATCGGGAGTGCTGCGCACCTCAAGGTGAAATGGGAACCGCTTCAGATCGAAGACCTCTGAAAAGCGTTCGAGGAAATGCTGGATGCGAGGCAAGTGGCGTCGAACCATAGAGCGTCGTGTGTAGTAAACTCTGTCGGACGTGTCGTGCTCATTGGCGAAAGCGTGCTGGAGAATGTTGAGGACAACGGGCCTCGCATCGGCGTCGAAATAGCCGTCGACCGCGAGTTCGACGCCCTCCACGTAGTCCTCGATAATGACCTTGGCCGACTCCACGACATCGTGCGTGTACTTGCCAGCGTATTTCGCGAGGTCGGCGCGTAGGAATTCAACGGCGCTTGGCCATTGCGTGCTGGAGTCCACACGAACGACGCCAATGGAACAAATTCCTGCAGTCGGTTTCAATATCAGGGGATACCTGAGCGAACGAGGATCGACGTGATTGAGCCCCTCCAAAGTGTGCTCTTGGAAGAGAAAGTCGGGAAACTCTTGTGAAATGGATCGCCTGAACTCAGCTTTGTCTTTGAAAATGCGCGACTTGAGAACCCGCTCGTCGTTGGGAATGGTGGTGTAGAGCATACCCAGTGCGTTTTCCGACGACGTCAACAGAAGACTGCGGTAGGCGAGTCTGGGGTTCCTCTTGATTTCCGAGAGCGGGATGGTGCGCAAGGAGGGGCGCAGGGGGAGGTTCATCTCCTCGGTGAGTACGGTAGGAACCT
>JADCJN010000070.1 GCA_020247005.1 Silvanigrellales bacterium | reverse complement strand
TCGAACTCTTTTTCCATGGCGAGCCCTCCTCACCAGAAAGTCGCTCACATTCTGCCTCGTTCTCCAACCAGAAAACTGGGAGCTCACTTGGGCACTCCCCCAATCATGACTGGTTGCATGGAATTCGACACGGTTGCGCACTGCGGCGAAAGCAATTCAGGCCAGTTTTTTTGGACATTGACGGCTGTCGACCTCAAATCATGTTGGACGGAGATCCGCGCGGTCTGGAGCTAGAATTGCAGCCTCATTGTCCAGGCGCTAGGTGACATCGAATCGAAGGTACCGTTCAAACTCCTGGGATTGTATTGCGGCTCGGAATTCATCAATACGCAAGTAGTATACGGTTTTGCCAAAGATCCGCGACGCGCCGAGCCTTTGAAGATGGGGCGCGACCGGCCCTATTACAAGAAAGATCAAGCTTTTGTAGAGCAGAAGAACAACACGCACGTGCTGGGCTATGGGCGCATCGGTCAGAGCATCCTGCAAGGCCAACTGGACTTGCTCTTCGAGGACTGGTGCGAACTACAAAACTTCTTTATGCCCCAGGTATGCTGACGGAGCAAAGAACGGATTTCTTTGAAAATCAAGCGTCGTCATGGTGAACCTCAGACACGATTCGACCGAATCATGGCCTCACAGGAGGTAAACCTTCGAGTCAAAAACGAACTGATCGAGCAAAAGAAGACACTCAATCCGTTCGTGTTGCGTGAGCGGATACCAAAGCGCCTCGCGAGCCTTCACAGACTGCACGAAGCCGACGACGGATTCATGGGGGTATCTGCTTGAGAAAAGACCAATCAACTTTCTCCCTCGACGACATTCTCACCCGGGGTCAAAAGTCAAAGCGTCTGATTTCGCCGCTACACGAGGAGGTCAGTGTCGTAGAGCGCCGCGAGGTCGCTAAAGTCGACCCACTCGCCCTCGCCTCGCCGGCGGCTCAGCCAATACGAAACAAGCTCGATGTCGGAACAGAGGTCTTCGGTAAACAGCAAGGGATGCCAAGGCTCATGGAGCTCAGTGTGCCACGGGATATAGAGCCGCGTGAAAAAGCGCGCGCTTTTGAGCTTGTCTGTTTGTTCCAAAGGCAGCTTGGTTTCGCGGCGAACACGACCATTCACCACCACCATCATGTCCATTTCTTTTGTGTCGTTGTTCGTAATGAGCGCGAGCCCGCTGCGCGGGAGTTCCGTGGGCAGCGGCTTAAACGAAAACGCTTCCAGGAGCGTGAGGCGATCAATTTTTTGGGAAATGGCTTTCCGCACGAAAGGCTTCAACAGATTTCGCGGCGCTCGCCGTTCCGCCTCTAAGCGCGCCTTTTCTTCGCCAAGCTGACCGTGCAGGTAGCGGATGATGGTCTCAAGGTTCTCTCGACGCTCTTCCAAGGGAAGGGTGTCGTCGTGGTAGGGAAACAAAGTCACGAGGTCTTCGAACCACCGTTTCACCAGTTTTGGCTGCTCGAATGGCCCAAAGTACCAGCCGAGGCCCTCTTGGAGATGGCCAACCCGCACCACGTCGTTGGTGTCGGGCATGCGGCTAAACTGAAACTTGTGGGTTTTCAGGGCAGCCGAAATACGCCGTGCTTTGCGCACCGGAATAACAAGCTCTTCCGAATCCATCGGCACCCAATTTTGGTAGGCGTAGTTCCGCTCCGAGCTGTAGTTGAGACCGGTAACAGCGTCGACTTTCTTCAACGGAACGAAGCCGTGGTCGTCGCGCGATTCCATACTTGGAAAATAAGCGACACCCTTTCGGTTGTGGGCTTCTTCCGCCCAGTCGAACTCTTCCCCAGTGGGGTTGGGCAGCTGCAGAAAACCGCTGTTCGCCGCTTGAAGATGCAGGGCGAGGTCAGCGGGGAGAAGGAGCTGAACGTATCCGTTCGCACGCGCCTCGTACTTCCGCGGGTCGATGGGAAGATGGAGCTTCTTGAGTTCACGCTTCTCTCGCAGCAATGCGCCGAAGAAATGAGGCATGCGCTCGAACCGAAAGTCGGACAGGTCGACGAGCAGTCTGTTGAATTCTCGTTCGTCGGAAAGCTCGGTGACACCGGCAAGCGATCGTTTCACGTTCGTGGTCGCGGACACGTATGTGACTTCCCGACTCGAATTGAACAGGTAGACGATGCCGGGGGTGGTCGGAGCACGCTCGAAGTCGCGCGCGAGGAGTCCCGAACCCAAGCGCGAAAGCGTCGCGTTGTCGGCTTGGAGCTTCAAAAGCTCTTCCACCGTATGGAAACCGTTCTTTTCCAAAATGGAAAAGATCTTCCAAAAGACGTCACGGGTCATTTCCGCGTCTGCCAGGGCTCGGTGGGCTTTGCCCGCATTGACTCCAAAATATTCCGCAAGACCACCCAACCTCTTGTTGGGGATGTTGGGCAGAAAGTTGCTCACCAAAAGGTGGGTACAGATGTAGAAGTTTTCGAAGGGTTGGTTCCTATAGCGCTTCGAATACTCGGCAACAAATGCGTAGTCGTTGATAGCTCCGTGCGAAATCAGCACGCCATCGCCCACGAAGTCGAGGAATTCGCCGGCCACCTTGTCGATGGTGGGCGCATCGCGCACGGTGTCGTTGTCGATTCCCGTTATGGAGCGCACCATGCGCGGAATGTTCCGACGAGGGTTGACCAGGGTCTGGTACCGGCCCACCTCAACGCCGTCGAGGACTTTGACTGCTGCGATTTCAATAACTTCGCTGTTGTGTGGGTTGCCACCTGTGGTCTCGAGATCGAAAAAGACAAGCTCAACTTGATGGGGGTTGCGAGCCATCCACGAGGGACGGTTCGGGTGCGGCACAGGGGGGGGTTCCGGGGCGGGATACAACGCGCGGGGAATTCGCTGGTGTTGGCGAGGATGCCTGAGATCGGGTGCCACTTTCTGGCGACGCGGTTTTCCGAATGACATAGATGGGGTCGTCTCGAATTCTCGTGGTGAGGAACGCTCAGGAGCATGGCTCGGGTGTCAGGAGCCATGGAACGAGAACGGCCGCACTGCCCACGGCCTTCGCGCGTAGATTTCCCATAATCGCCCGAACCGGTCAACCCGTTTTCAAGTCATGGTTTTTTTGTGAAAATTTGAAAAAAGCGCCTTCCGTGCGGGCTTTCTCGAGCCCGTCATCACGCAAGCTCGCCATGTGCAGCGTGTCTCCCTCTCGGGCCAGGAAGGACTGTGGGAGGATCTTTTGAGCTTCGGGCAAGAGTTTTGCTTCGAGAAGGAGGTCGGGGGCGTCGGGGTCGTGATGAAAGAGTCCAAACCACTTCGCCTTTGCCATGGCTGCAAACTTCGCCCCCATGAAGGCGGTCGAGTGTCCCCAACCTACAAACTTGGGGTAGGCCTCCTGGGAAAACGTCGAATCGTACAAAAAAAGCGTCGCATCTTTTGAAAAGTCGACAAGGGCCTCGTCGGTGCCCGTGCCGTGTTCGTGGTCGGTGGCGTACACCACGCTTGTGTCGCCGGCGGCGCTCCACACCCGAAAACCCACGGCCGCCTGAGGATGGTTCAAGAGCTGGAACTCAACCCGGCAGCCCTCAATGAGGACGCCTTCGATGCCATTAATCTCGTGAAAGTGGAGATTCGGCAGGGAAGGAAGGTCTTTGAACTCGAGAGGAAAGAAAGGGAATGAGAAGAAGCGGCCAAAGAGTTCACGCAGACCAAACCCACCCTTGGCAAGCCCGTAGATGTGAACTTCGGTGTCGGGGCGAAAGAAGGGAGCGAACTTTGTGAGGCCCATCACGTGGTCGTAATGCATATGAGACAGCAGAATGTGAAAGACCCGGTCGCCTCGGGCGATGGCTGCGTCGCCATATTTCGCGATGCCACTGCCCCCATCGCAAACAATGCTGCAGGGGTTAGGCCCCATCGAACGGATTTCCACGCACGAGGTTTGGCCCCCGTAGCGCACATAGTCGAGGCCTGGAGTGGGGAGAGTGCCGCGGACGCCCCAGAACGTGGTGAGCTGATGCCCTCCACGTTCCTGACCTCTCGGTCGGTCCTTTCGCACTTCCTGTAGAACTTTTGCGAGGCGTTTAGCCCTTCCCACGTCTTCCCCCTGGGATTCATCGGCATCTGAAGTCGCGTATCGGCGAGTCCTCGTCCAACTTTCGGACAAACCTTGCCCAACAGGGAGCCTGCGGGGAAGAAACTTCTTGATCTGGCGGATTTATGGCGGTTATGCAGTTCCGTTGGAGCCCCATTCCATCTGCCTGCGACGGGAGTCTTTCGCTCTATGCAAAACGAGAACGCCTCTCTTCGTCGACTCGAGGATTCCCGTTGGGGAGTGGAGGCCGGCGGCCTCCGGAATCTGCCCTGGAAGCCCGATGCCGACAATCCTTTGGCCCCGCCCGTCCTCGACATCGACTGGCTCGTGGCGCAACCCCTGCTTCCTGTCCTCGTGGAAGTCGTGCCCGCGTCGGTTCTCCACCGGAGCCTCATGGCCCACGGACTGGAAGATTCCCTCGAGGTCGTCGAATGGTTGCGCGGAGAACAGCTCCAGCGTGTGCTCGATTTCGACATTTGGAGCGAGTCTTCTGCCTTGGGCTCCGAAGATGTTTCTGCCAGCCGCGTTGTGGAATGGTTTCGCGCCTGGCTTGAAGTCGGCCCTGAGTTTGCGGCAGAACGGTTCTTTGAGCTCGATGAAGAAACTATCGTTTGTGCGGTGACTTCCCTGTTTGAAATTCAACCGGAAGGCATGGGCGGCACGGCCGACGAAATGCCCGACGACTACGTTCTGACGCCCGACCGCAAATTCCATGTGAAGATGCGGATTGAAGGGGAAGAAGAATTTGAAATCGTGCAGCAAGTTCTGCGCGCGCTCTATGGTCGAGATGTTCGTCTGGCGAGCCGCGTTTTCGCCTATTCGGCCATGCTCGTGCGGCAAGAGACTCTGGAAGATGCTCTCCGTTGGCGGCGGGGCCGACTGGCGGACCAAGGATTCGTCGATGTGCAAGAGGCACGCGCCTCACTGCGACTCCGTGCCGAAGGTTCACTGCGCGATGCCGTTCGCGCCCACGTGAAACGAGAGCAGGCCAAGGTGCTGGACGCCGAAGAGCGGAAGCTCAAGTTTGCGAAAACCGAAGTTGCGTTCATGGCCGACATCGAGCCGGAAGTCTTCGATGCGGTGGCTGCGCGCTTTCGCGCCATGGATCCGGCCGATGGATTCCGTTACGTGGCGACGTTGCTCGAGGCGGGCGAAATCCGACGCATCGTTGGTTCTTCGGCGGAAGATGCGGAAAGCATCATGGATGACGACGACATCGTGAAGGAAGTCACCGAACGAGCCATTTTGCAGGCGCGCGCACTCATGTCGCGTGTGTACGGCTTGGCTGCCCAAGCGAAAGCGAAAAATGCAACGAATCCGTCGAACACGGCCAAGCCCGACACCAGCATGCTCGTGGAACGCGCCGTCGCCGTGTTTGAAGACGCCACAGAAGGCGACCTTCTCGATCTCAAAAGCCGAATGGTCCGCGTGTCCAACGCCCTTGCGGCGGCGCTCGCTCCCAGCGATTTCCTCACGGGTGAGTCGTTCCATCGTTCGTTGGGCATTGCGCGCGGTGCCATGAACCTGGGGTTGGAAAAGGTGCTTGCGGCTCCTGGCGATTACGCCCTTGACGTCGACCCGAGCGAGTTCGAGGAAGTGCGGGCCGCCTGGGCTTTGAAGTCTGTGGGTCCTGAATTCTTATTCCAACTCGGCTGGCAATCCATTGCGCGTCTTCCTCTTCTCCTTGCGGAAGCGTTTGTTTCGCTCGAGCAGGCGCAGCCCGAAGCCTTCGCATTCCTGGCGACACGCCGGAAGGTGCACACAAGCGACAGCAGCACCCTCGAAGTCGCTGTGGACGCGCTCGTGGAAGCAGGTCGCTACGTGGACGCGCGCAAGTGGCTCGAAGGGCTTGAGCTTCATTTGCCTGCGCCGGCCTTTTGGGTTGCCAACGCTGTTCTCAACCGGGCGCCACTTTTCCCTGAAGCCTTCGAAAACGCGACTCGGGCTTTGCGTCCGTTTTGCACGGCCTCCGAAATTGCCCAGGTGGAGCGGTTCGCTGCGTCTCTTGCGCAGAATTTAGCCGACTCTCCGCACTCCGCCATGGCATCTTCGCGTCAGGGAGAGGCCTCGGGCGCCGAATCAACGGCACACGCCTGACGCACCCCGCTCAAACTCAACACACTCTTTTTGGGAGGCTCCATGGACAAGCTTCGTTGGCAAGAAGATGCGACTCCGCTGTGGGACGACGAGACCCCCGAGCGTCTGGCAACGCTGCTGAACAAGAAGTTCCAGTCGTTCCTTGGGAACGAAGGATTCACGGTTGAAGCGGAACGCAACGATGTCTTTGTGCAGGTGCGCACCACACTGGCTGCCCGCGACGGCACCATGAGCTACCCTATCGAAGCTCTTCTTCCCCGCGACGGCGCGAAAGAAAGCGATGTTGAAGATCTCGCTCTCTTGATGGTCGACTATCTCGACGTCTACTGGAACGAGTACCTCAGCAGCGGACGCGAAACGTACCTTCCCCTCGACTGGTCGAAACACGGCTGTGATGGTCAAGAATTCTATCTCCGTGGATTCGTGCGCAACCCCACGGCGGAAGCCCTCGCAGACGCTCTTTTTCGCGAATACGGCGTTGGAGAGCATGCCATTGAAAGCATCTCACCGGAAACATGACATGACTCTCGATCCAGCGAAGACCAAAGTGCTCGTGGCCATGTCGGGCGGCGTCGACAGCAGCGTCGCCGCGGCGCTCCTCGTGGAACAAGGCTTTGAGGTTATCGGTGTCACCATGCAGCTTTGGGACTACGGCAAAAACGAAGCGAGCTGCGACCCGACAAAGGAACAGGGTTCAAAATTCGACACCTGTTGCAGCCTCGACGACGTCGCCGACGCGCGCCTTGTGGCTCACAAGCTTAGCATTCCCTTCTATGTTCTCGACTACCAAGAAGACTTCCGAGAAAACGTGGTCGACTACTTCACTCGAGAATACTTGCGCGGCCGCACGCCCAACCCTTGCGTGGCTTGCAATACGTTTTTGAAGTTTGACCACCTCATGGACCGCGCTGCGCGTCTGGGTTGCGACTACGTCGCAACGGGTCACTATGCGCGCATTGAGCGCGACGAAGGTGCTGGAGTCTTCAGGCTCCTGCGTGGAGTGGATGCCAACAAAGATCAAAGCTATTTTCTTTACTCCATGACTCAGGAGCGCTTGTCGCGCACTTTGTTCCCTTTAGGAGGTTACACAAAACCCGAAGTCCGAGCGCTCGCTGAAAAATACGGACTTGTGAATGCGACCAAAAAAGAGAGCATGGAAATCTGCTTTATTCCAAATAACGATTATGCCGCCTTCATCGAAAAACACGCCCGTCCCGAGAGCATCATTCGTGGCAACATCGTGCACGAGAATGGCACAGTTCTGGCGGCACATGACGGCATCCATAAGTTTACAGTGGGGCAAAGAAAGGGACTTGGCTTCGCCTCGGGAGCGCCGCTTTACGTGACGCACATTGATGCAGAGACGGGAACTGTGCGCGTGGGCGAAGAGGAGGCCCTGCGACGAGGTGCCTTTGGTATTGGCCGCTTCCACTCCGTTCGTCCACTGCAAAACGACGAGGCCTTCGAAGTGAAGATCCGTTACCGCGCCGCAGGGGCTCAAGGGTCACTCAGCGTCCACCCTCCCACAGGCGATTTGGATGTGCCGAAGGCGACGTTCCGGTTTCGGGAGCCTCAGCGTTCCGTATCGCCGGGGCAAATCGCTGTGCTCTATAAGGGCGACGAAGTGGTGGGCGGTGGTTTCATCGACGAGGTGGAAGCCCCATGACCTCGCGCTTCCGCTTCATTGAAGATCAAATTGAAAAACTCGCCGTCGACAAACTAAAGCGACACTTCCCTCGGTGCGACGAACACGTCGCGAGGCTCGAGAAAGTGCAAGGGCACGCATACCGAAACAAAAAAACAGCGCTGGCGAGCCTCATCCACCGTTCAAGCCTCGTATACTGGCCCAACGACAAGTCGGGAGTGTTCAGCAACGAAAAGCTCGAGTACTTGGGTGATTCTTTCTTGAACTTCTTCGTCGCAACCGAAGCCATGGCCGCGCATCCTGAAATGAACGAAGGTCAGCTTTCGAAGCTGCGCGCGGCCATTGTGGGGACCGAGAGTTTATCGCGCAAGGCTCGTGACCTCGGACTAGGTGAAATGTTGCTGCTGGGCAAGGGCGAGGCTCTCAGCCTTGGCCAGAAGCGACAAAATGCCTTGGCAGACTCCTTTGAGGCGGTGACGGCCGCGCTTCTTCTTGATGCTGGAGAAGAAGGCGCGAGGCGTTGGCTCTTCGAGGTTTTTGCTGCTGACTTTGTTATTGGGAAAGAAACTCTTGCTCATTTTGATGTGAAGACACGCTTTCAACAGTGGACTCAAGGTATCGTGGGACAGCCACCCACCTACAAGGTGGTGGGCACTATGAGCACGCCGCAAGCCACAGAGTTTATTGTTGCGGGTTTTGTTGGCGAAACAGAACTCGCCCGTGCCTCTGCTGTTTCAAAACGCGACGCGAGTAAACTCGTGGCTGCGAAAATGCAGGCGCTCGTCGACCGCGGCGAGCTCACTGCCGAACTCCTTATCCGTCTCGCCTCCCCTTCCAAGGAAAAAATTTGATGACTGAGACTTCCGCGCCCGCAACAGAAACTCTTTCTCCTTCCATTAGACGCTGCGGATATGTGGCGCTTTTAGGACGACCGAATGCGGGAAAAAGCACTCTTCTAAATGCTGTGCTCGGTCACAAAATTGCCGTCGTCAGCGCAAAACCCCAAACCACGCGCAACCGAATTTTGGGTGTTCACACCGAAGGTGATTCGCAGGTGCTTTTCCTCGATACGCCCGGAATCCACCGTGCTGAGTCGCTTCACCGCATCAACCGCACTATGAACCGCGTGGCCTGGAACGTCCTCGTGGATGCCGATGTCGTTTGTTACCTTGTAGATTCCACGGAAGGTTGGCAAGACGAGGACTCTGGCTATCTGCAAGGCATATTACAGAGAACGTCGAAGCCTGTTTATGTTCTAGCCACAAAAATAGATGCGATTAAAAAAGATGCCGTTGCCCTGGGTGCAATGACCATCGACCGCGGACTGCGTGGGGTCATTGACTCCCTTCCTGAAGACAAGCGAGCGGCGGCCGAAAGCCAAATTCTCACAGGTGGGCCCGTGCGCGTCAGTTCGAAGCGGCCCGAAAGCGTGGCGGAGTTTCGCAGCTCGCTCCTTCCGTTGATGCCGGAAGGTCCGTTTCATTACGCTGAAGACGACCTCACCGACATGCCGCAGCAATTCGTGTGCGCGGAAATAGTGCGCGAGCAGGTGTTCCGCCAAATGGGCGCGGAAATTCCATACAACGTGGCGGTGAAAATCGACTCCTTTAAGCACGAAAAAACTATTACAAAAATTCTGGCAACCATCATTCTGCAAAAAGACTCCCACAAAGGCATGATCATCGGCCGTGGCGGTGCCCGGTTGAAATCCATCGGCACAGAAGCGCGCATAGCGCTCGAGCGCCACTTGGAACGCAAGGTGTACCTCGAACTCTTCGTGAAAGTGGCGGAAGGCTGGATAGACAGCGATGCGCTGATTGCGGAATACGCCGGCCTCGTCGATCCGAAAGAGTGAGCGGCCCATGCACTCAGCCATAAGTCCGCGCGGCGTTTCGCTTCAACTTGCCTTGGCTGTGGTTCTTGTTTGGAGCGCTAAGGGCCTTGCGCTCGCAACAGCCGACGCGGGGTCGTTTGTTTTTTGGGGTGCATATCTTGCTTGGGTCGCGCTGTCTGCAGTGGGCGTTTTCAGGCTCGCCTTGGTCGCTTCCCATGTGGGAGCCTTTCGGGCCGCAGGGCTTTTTACCGTGCTGGTGGGAGCTCCCTTCTTTTTCGACTTCCATGCGGCCGTAGCGCGGGAGGCGCCTGAAAAAGCGCTTTTGTTCGCGGCGGGTGGATTTGTTGCGGGAGCCACCATTCTCACTGTGTTGCGAGGTGTGGCCCTCGCCTTGTGCATCCGTTACGTGAAGCGTGTGCGCTTGATTGCGACCTATGGTGTGTTCGTGATGGTTGAAGCCACAACGCTTTTGTTTGTGCCGCTCCTCTACTTCTCTGCCGTGCCTTTGCCCGTGCCTCCTGCCCGTCTTTGGCGTGAAGGTGAGGCGAAATCCGTTCCGGAATCGGAACGCATTGAAACGGGCCTCTCGGTTTTTGTGGATCCTGGCTCCGACGATGCTGGCCGGCGCGCTCTGTCTGAACTCGCCGCGTCGTCACCCGACGTTGCTGCGCAGCAGATTGTTGCGAGCCTTGTGCGGGGTGCTGCCAGCAGCGGTGCCTTTGAAGGGCCAGTGTGGCGCAAGGTTGTCGTTCTTTTTCCTGAAACCTATTTGAATTTGAGTGGGAATGCGTTTCGTGTGCTTGCGGCTTCAATGCGTATCGCGTTGCAGCCCTTCGCAGTTGAAAACGGCGTGGAAATTTTGATGGGAGCCCGTTTTGAGGCTGCCAACGTCGTGTTCCAAGGAGTCGTCGACACAAGGCTCGGCAGGCCACGGGGAGGTGTCGTGGCTTCGAAGACGTCGTTTGTTCCCTTTTACGAGGTTCCTTGGGCGGGAGTTTCGGTGCGGAACGAGGGTGCGTCGGAGCCTTTCGATGAAAATTCCGACGAGCGGCTTGTGCTGGAGGGAGGCACGGCAAGTTGGGGCGTCGCTTTTCCCGATCCTCCGCTCAGGCCTGCGTTGATTTGCTATGAGGCCTTGTTTCCCTGGGCATGGCCTCTGCGTGGCGATGCGCTTGTGCTCACGAACCACGACATTTTCTCGGAGCCTGGCACCGCAAGCGCTCTCTACGATTTCACATTGAGGCAGCTTGCGCGTGCCAGTGGAACAAGTGTGTTTCTTGTGGCGAACAAAGGGACTTCGGGCATTTTTGGTGTGCCGTTCGCAAGGAGAGTGAACGCCGATGCGGACTTTGCAACAGCGCCTCGGGCGCGCAATGCTTTTGTGGTGAGCACTCTGAAACGCTGAAAAATGAACGGAAGCAAAGCCTTTCTGGGCGCTTGTCTTCAATGGTGCGCTGTGCCAACGTCTTTTTTTTCGGGGCCGCAAGCGAGCGGCGGTTGTGCCCGACGCCGGCAAAACAAAAAGAAGGACGAGTCACACGACATGGTGAGGCGCATCGGCATTACAGGCGGCATGGGGTCGGGCAAGTCCACGGCCCTCAAGTTTCTGGGCTCTCTTGGGGCACTTGTCCTTGATGCCGATTCTCTTGCGCGCGATGTGGTGAACATTCCCAGCGTCCGCACTTCCGTGGAAGCTCTTCTGGGTGCGGACGTGTACACCTCGGAAGGTGTCTTCGACCGAGCGAAAGTAAGGGAGAGGGTGTTTTCCGACCCTGCGTTGCGCAGGGGGCTTGAGTCCATCACTCATCCCGCCATCGCGGCTCTTTTTGCGGAACAGGTGGCTCGGGTAGAGGCTGTCTGCCCGACGGCTTGGGTGTTCTATGAAGCCAGCCTTTTGGTGGAGACCGGGCGCACGGGGGAATTCGACGCCATTGTGCTTGTCACGGCACCGCCGGACGTGAGGGTGCAAAGGCTTGAAGCAGGGAGGGGGGTGCCGCGGGAGTCCGCCCTTGCGGCGATGGCGGCGCAGAGCACCGATGAGGAAAAAAGGCTTCACGCCACATTCGTGCTCGAGAACGGGGGCACCCCTGAGGCTCTTGAAAGCGCTTTGTGGGTTTTACTGAAATCCCTCAGGGAAAAGTTTTCCGCCACGCCAACCTAACGCCGCACCCCACGCCCTTCCTCTCGTGTTCTCTGTTACTTTGAAGAGGACAACCGGCTGCGGAGAAGGCGATGTACCAAGTCTCCTGCGCGTCTTGCGCGGCAAGCTTCGAATACAATATTGAAGATTACATACACCTTTGCCCCTACTGCAATAGCGGCTTCATCATCGATTATGACGAAGGCGCGAAAGAGATCATCGGGGATCACTTCATTATTCCGAGCCGTCTCGACAAAGAAACGGTTGAAAAGCAGTTTTTCACGTGGATGAATGAGCGCTACCACAGGCCCGACCGTGTGGCGACGGAGTTCAAGGTCTTGGGCTCCTATGGCGTGTGTCTTCCGTATTGGGTTGTGTCTTTAGAAGCACACACCCTGTGGAGTGGCCATAGTCAGAAAGCGAACCAATATTCGGGTCAGCCCCCCGACCATGGTACGAAGTTCTTGAAGGAAGAGGGTCGCTTCAGCCGACGCTACCGCTGGGCGATTCTCGCACGCAAGTCGCCGAAAGAACACTGGGGGCTCGAGCGGCTCCACGAACCTCGTGAGAACGTGATTGTCGACTGGGACGGCTTTCCATTCGACGAGTCGCTCGGCTCACCGCCCGAAGGTGTGGTTTCGGTTTACGAGGGAAAGCAGTCGTTTCGGTTCGAGCATGCCAACGGCCTTACGGTGTCGGGCATTCAGGTGAAAGAAAGCGCTGCTATTTCCCGGGCGAAAGATCAGATTCAGGAATACCATCGGCGAGTCTGCAAGACCAAAGTCGGCACATTGTATGAACACCGCACGGAGATCGAGGTTGTCGGTATCCACGTTGTCCATGTTCCATTTTGGATCGTTCGGTACGCTTTCATTCCAAAGAGCGCATTTCGCTACTTCACCACTGCGCGCGAACGACGCCTGGTGGTGAGCGGATACACAGAGCGGATTCTGGAAGCGGAACTTCCTCTGAATGCTTCCGATAAGGTGATGACGAATCTTATTGTGTGCGGTGCTTTGGCGTTTGTTTCTCTTGCTTTGAGCGTTTTCATACATCCGCTTTTCTTCCTCCTCTTTGTCACGTTCGGCCTTGTGTGCGTGCTCTCTGCGTGGCGGATTTTCAACAAAGAAAAGACAGACGGCGATCTCGGCGTCGGTGTCGAAAACCGCGAGCCCGCATAGGAGTCCCGAGATGACACTTTCCTACTTCGCACGATGTTTGCCTGCTTTTTCCTTGCTCGCCACGTTGGGTATCGTCGCCGTTTTGTCGTCGTCTTGCGGAAGCGACGAAAGCTCTGATGCGTCGGACGATGCGTCGGCAACACCCACGGCCTCGCCCACAGCGAAAACCACGGCCACGCCTTTGGTGACAGGCACCCCCGACTCCATTTCCACAGGGTTCTGGATAGGCAGCTCCTCGCTGCGGGTGGTGAGCCGATATGACTCTTTGGGCAAGGTGCGAACGCCGATTATTGACCTCAAAGGCGCCCTGGGGGCCGACGGTGGCATCACAGCTTTGAAATTTGTCGACTCCTCGAACCTTCTCGCCTTTTTTGATCCGGGCGTTTCCACCAAAAAAGAGGCCATTCTTCTTATTGATGCGAAAAAAGGCACTTTAAAAAACCGTGCCTGGTATACCGACGACACTGAGCTTGCCGACGTGAAAACGACGAACCTCATAACGGGGTTCATCCCAAACACCCTGCTCATTCCCAACGGAACAAAGATACTGCGTGTGTTGTATGACAAAGCACTGAACGCCTCGGGCAGCGCCACCACGCTGCTCGAAGCAACAACATTGGCGTCTTGTCCGCACACCACCATAGAGCACGTGAACATGATCACCGTAAACGGGACGAAGTACTTGTTGCTTTCTTCCAGCGGTGTGAACGCGCGTGTGAACGTCATAGGTTTTAGTGGGGGAAGTCCCACGTGTGTGGCAAGCTTAAATTATGCCGCAACCGGTCAACCGACAGACTCAACCCACGTCGCGGTGAATGCACTGCGCATGAACGATGGCAAAATTTACGTTCTTTACCAGCATGCGACGAAGTCGAAAATTGTGCGCTACACATTCGATGGCAAAACATTCGGCTCGGGCAGTGTTCTTTATTCCGACCAATCTGTTCTCGGGTCTAAACCCCAGGGTCTTGCGGCGCGCTCTTCGCAACGCTTGTTGGTTGGCAACACCAACGACGATAAGATTTTCGAAATCTCTACGTCGGGCGCCTTTACGGGATTCTTCGTAGACAACTCGTTTACCGAGGATATAACGACCATCGTCACCCAGTGATTTTGGTTTTTGGCTCTTTAGGTTTTTCAAGACCTCAAGGCTCCCACTTCGACAGGCAGCCCG
This sequence comes from Silvanigrellales bacterium, assembly GCA_020247005.1. Lineage (GTDB taxonomy): Bacteria > Bdellovibrionota_B > Oligoflexia > Silvanigrellales > Silvanigrellaceae > JADCJN01. Next base: position 24,618 of record JADCJN010000070.1, on the reverse strand, counting down.
CATGATCACTTCCGTGAAGTCCAAGGCCCGTGCTGAACATGACGGCGAACGGTTTGATGTCGTCGCCACCGTTCTTTTTCCCGAGCTCAGCCGAAAGAAAATAAAGTCGGTGATAGACGCGGGCGGCGCCTACCTGAACAAGCGGCGCGTCAAAGTGGCTAAAATGGCATTGCGCGAGGGCGACCTTGTGGAGCTTTTCTGGGAAGGGCCCTCAACACCCTCCCTTGGCCAGGCAAGGCCCAAGCCCTCTCCTCTTGTGCTGACAGAAGCCCATCTCGTTTTTGTTGAGAAAGACTTCCTTGTGGTCAATAAGCCTGCAGGCCTTCCTTCTCAAGCCACTCTCACTTCAAGTACCGACACCGTATTGCATGCTCTGGCGGCGCTGCGTCCCGCCGATTTCCCTCTCGAGTCGCTCTTTCTGGTGCATCGGCTCGACAAAGAGACATCGGGTTTGCTTGTGGTGGCACGAACGACGGCTGCACGTGCGCATTTCGAGGACGCCTTCCGCGACAGGAGAGTGAACAAAACTTACGAGGCTTTGTGCTTCTTCGCGCCCAAGGTCGCTGCAGGTGAGGTCGCCTTGCCTCTGGCGAAAGACACGTCGCGCGCGAACACCTATTTTGCCCTCTCGTCGACTGCGGGGGCGCGCCGTCGTTCCGATGCGAAAGCCGCCCTAACGCGCTATGAAACCGTTCGGGTGTTTGCGCGTGCGCAGGCAAGCCATGTGCGCTGTTTTCCAGAAACGGGGCGAACGCACCAAATTCGAGTGCATATGCAGGCCCTTGGATGCCCACTGCTCGGCGACAAAACCTACGCTCAAAACGTGGTGGGGCACCCGTTCGCACAAACGGCGTTGCGCCACATGCTTCATGCCGCGCGCCTCGCATTTGTGGGTCCGGGGGGCAATGCGTATACTCTCGACGCTCCGCATCCCCCGGACTTCGCGGCATGTCTCGAAGCCCTCGCCCGCACGGAAAAAGGCGAGAGCACACGCTCCTAAGCCAGCCGCGCCCGGCCCGGGGACCCCCACGTTTTTTTAGGAGGGAATCCCCATGAGCTCACTTGTTACGACCCCCAGCATCAAGGCGCCGAGCGAAGGCTCGAAAATCACTGTCGACGCACAGGGGAATCTGGTCGTTCCCGACATGCCCGTGATCCCTTTCATTATCGGCGACGGCACGGGGCCCGACATTTGGCATGCGAGCCGCAAGGTTTTCGACGCAGCTGTTGCGAAGGCCTATGGCGCGAAAAAGAAAGTCGTTTGGCTCGATGTTCCTGCCGGTGAACGCTCGTTCAAAGAATATGGCGACTGGCTGCCCGAGGCGACGATTCAAGCTCTGAAAGACTACCGGGTGTCCATAAAGGGTCCGCTCACCACGCCGGTGGGCGGTGGTATCCGCAGCCTGAACGTGGCTCTGCGCCAAACGCTCGACCTGTATCAGTGTGTGCGTCCTGTGCGTTGGTACCCGAATGTGCCGGCGCCCGTGAAAGAGCCTAGCAAAGTAGACATGGTTATTTTCCGCGAAAATACGGAAGATATTTATGCAGGCATTGAGTTTGTGGCCCGCTCGGAAGAGCAGAAAAAACTCCGCACGTTCCTGAAAGACGTGTTGGGCAAAACCGTGCGCGAAGACGCCGGCCTTGGCATCAAGCCCATCAGCGAATTCGGTTCAAAGCGCCTCGTGCGTGCAGCCATCCGGTACGCCATTGAGCACAAGCGCCGCAACGTCACGCTTGTGCACAAAGGCAACATCATGAAGTTCACAGAAGGGGCATTTCGCGACTGGGGATACGAAGTCGCCAAAACGGAATTCCGCGATCAAATTGTGACCTGGGATGAGTGCAATGGCGTTGTTCCTGCCGGAAAAATTCTGGTGAAAGACGCCATTGCCGACAACATGTTCCAGCAGGCGCTTTTGCGCCCAGATGAATACGATGTGCTGGCCACCACAAATCTCAATGGCGACTACCTTTCCGACGCTCTTGCAGCCCAGGTGGGCGGGCTTGGCATCGCACCCGGTGCGAACATCGGCGATGGCTATGCCGTGTTTGAAGCCACGCACGGCACCGCGCCGAAATACGCCGGCCTCGACAAAGTGAACCCAGGGAGTGTCATCCTGTCGGGCGTCATGATGTTCGAGTACCTCGGCTGGACACCCGTGTGCGATGTCATTGCGAAAGCATTTGAAAAAACTCTTGAGCAGAAGATCGTCACCTACGACTTCGCACGCGGCCTGAGCGGTGCGACCGAAGTGAAGTGCTCGCAGTTTGCCGACGCCATTGTGAAGAACATGGGGTAACGCAGGGGAGCCGCGGCCACGCCTCGCGGAGGTCTCTTCATATTCTGCACTGCGGAGCACGTGACATCTTTCATTGAGCGATTTTCGTGATCATGTGACGATCATGAGAAGCTTGTTTTCAATGAAGGAGTCCTTGTGTTCAAGCTCCCCATGCGACCTCTTGGTTCCGGTTTTTTTTGTCGTGTCCTCCTGGGATTCTCTGTGCTCACTGTTGGGTGCGCTCAGATTCCTGTCCATTCTCAAGGGAGCGCCGAGACTGAGGCAGTCGCCGATGTCTCGTATTCAGGTCATTACATTGTTATGGCCGTGCCCACTTTCGCAATTAAAACCGATCCCGTGGTCCAGACACTCAACGACCCCTCGAAAAAGAAACACTGCGTTTTATCAGGTGCGGTGGGGCAAAGAATTCCTCTTGCTTCGTCACCAGTCTACTCGGCCGCAACGGGGCACTATGAACTCAGGTTTCTGAATGAACCCTGCCCGCTTGCTCGGGGGGTCGTGTATGTTTTTCGCGACCAGATCCTAGTGGCATCAAACCTTTTCAGCTGTTCGTCGCAACGGCCTACCCGACGCGCTTCGACTCCCCAGCATCTCAAAAAGACATGCGCTCGCCCATGCTTTCCGGGGGCTGTCGTGAGAGGTTTCATCGACAAGAAATTTTGTTCAATGAACTGGGGAGAGGCTTTGACAGAAGGATCAGTTGCACCCGACCAGGGTAGAGCCTTTGGTGATACGAGCTACACTTTCGACAAACTCGCTGGTGGGCACGAGGGAACCGATTTTGATGCTCATCCGGCTGCGGAAATTTGCGCAATTGGTGACGGTGCCGTCGTGTTCGCGGAAACTCGGTGCACTCAGGGCGACAGCATGTGTGGCAATGGCTATGGAAACGTCGTTGTCGTTCATCACGGCAAAGGAATGTACAGCCGTTACGCTCACCTCCAGGCGGGAGCGCAGGTTTTAGAAGGCCAGTTTGTGCGCCAGGGCGACATGATTGGCCGGGTCGGCTCCACAGGGTGGAGCGACAAGCCCCACTTGCATATTGAAATTGGTACGATGGCAGCACCCTTGACCGCATGCGAAGGACCCTACGCCTTCGACAAGGTGTATGCTTACAAAAATCTTTTCCCGAAATTCAGAAATCCGTCAACATGCATGTAACGTTAATTACACTCAAGTCTTTTCTGAAGCAGTTTTAATTGTACAATAAAATCAGTGAATCCTAAGTTCAATGAAGGAGTCCTCATGTTCAAGATTCCCATGCGCCCTCTTCGTTCTCGTCGGTGCGGTGTTGCCTTTGTGACTTTGGCTTTGTTGCCTGCGGGATGTGTGTCAAGAGCCTTCAATGCCGAAGGCGGAGCGGAAGCCGTCGTGGCTCCAGGGGCATCGTCGGCAACCCATTATGCTGTGATGGCAGATGCCACTGTGCTCATCAAAAGCTCCCCAAGTATTCAGGCCTATCTGGATCCTACGAAGCAATTCCATTGCGCCATGACGGGTGCTGTCGGGCAAAGAATTGCCCTCACTGCCCCACCTGTTTACTCAAGCGCAACTGGTCACTACGAGTTGCAACTTGCGGGTCGGCCATGCCCACTTGCGGAAAACAAGGTCTATGTGTTCCGCGACCAGCTCTTGGTGACTTCCGACATCTTTCGCTGTTCGTCTCCTCGGCCCACCAAACGAGCCTCTTCTCCGCAGGAACTCAAACAAGTCTGCTCGCGTCCGTGTTTTCCAGGAGCCGTGGTCAGAGGATCCATCGACAGCAAGTTCTGTTCCGTGAGCTGGGGAGAGGCGATGGCAGGCGGCGCAGCCGCGCCTGGCACCGGCCGTGCCTTTGGCGACACGAGCTTTCCCTTCGACAAACTCGCGGGTGGGCACGAAGGCACTGACTTTGGCGCCGGTCCGGGTACGGAGCTGCGCTCAGTGGGTGACGGCGCCATTGTGTTCGCCGAGACGCGGTGCACCGAGGGCGACAATATGTGCGGCAATGGCTACGGCAACGTCATTGTCGTTCATCACGGAAAGGGAATGTACAGCCGGTACGCTCACCTTCAAGCGGGCGCGCCGCAAGCCGCCGAGGGCAAATTCGTGCGTAAGGGCGAGGTCATTGGCAGGGTCGGTTCCACGGGATGGAGCGACGGGGCGCATCTTCACATTGAAATTGGAACGATCGCCGCACCGATGTCTGCATGCCAAGGGCCCTACGCCTTCGACAAGGTGTATGCATACGATTACCTTTTCCCCAAGTTCCGAAACGCCTCCACGTGCAAGTGACGTTACGTTGCGAGGCGTGACTTTCTCCTAAGTTTTTTTCCCAGTGGGGGTTTCCCGCGTGAGCCACTGAGCAAGCGAACTCCAAGTCGGAGTTCCTTTCTCTATTCGGCCATCAAACGCAGAGTGAATTTCGTCGCCTGCTGTGTATCCATTTGAACAGAGCAAGATGGGTTTTTGAAAGCCTTGGCGTCTCAACTCCAAAGCAAGTGTACTGCCGTCGTGAGCGTCCGAGGGTCCTAAAGTGAAGTCGGTAATAATGAGGTCGAAACTCTGCAAAAAGAAAGGATCGAGGTCTGCTTGTTGGAGGAGAGCTTGCGATGAAATAAAGCACTGAACTTCAGCAAATTTCTCGAAACGTGTTTTCATGCCAACGAGAAACGCGCGAGAGTCGTCGACATACGCAAGTTTGGGTTTGTGTTTTTCCGTTGTGCCGTCGGGAATTGGCTGGTCTAGTGCTTTTTCTGCAAGCGCTGCATGCATCTGCGCGGGTTCGGCATCACTCAAACGCGAGTGCAACCTCTCCTTGGAAAGTGGCGCTTTTTCGTGTCCGAAGGGCAATGTGAAAGTGAACTCCACGACGCCTTTTGGATGTGCATCAGACTGGGAACTTTCGACCTGCACTTTTCCACCATGAAGTTCAACAATGCTCTTCACAATGGCCAGTCCGAGTCCGACACCCCCTTTTTTTCGAGAGGTGAAAAAGACGTCGAATATCCTCGTTCTTTCCTCGGGCGGAATAAACGAACCGGAGTTTCCGAGAGTGAATGCGACCTGCCCATTTGAGGCAACCGTTCGGAACCAAATTTCACCGGTGTCGCCCATGGCGTCGAGTGCGTTCCCCAGGATATTTGCGAAGACCCGACGGATGCGTCGAACATCCACCGCAACTGTGCTCTCGGCGCCATGTCGCAGCTCGTACCGAAGTGTGATGTGGGAGGCCGGGTAAAGTCGAGCAAGGTCGTCGATGGCAAGAGACACAAGCCGGCTGGGAGAGACAGATTCTTGAGAGAGCTTTGTTTTCGAGCCGAACTGCATGACGTCTTCAATAAGACCATCGACGCTTGCCATGGCCTGATCGACTTCAGGAAGCGTTGCCGACAGAATCTTTTTTGTGGAGTCCGCATCACGCGCTTGCTCGACAGAGGCAATGAGCGTTTTGAACAACGAGAAGGGACGCCTCACATCGTGCGCAAACGCCTGTGCCGAACGCGCCAAGGCCGCATGCACCGAGGCCATTTCCAAAGTGTCGAGATAGGAGAGCAGGGACTCTCGGAGAGACTTCAACTCCAGCGGCTCATTGCGGTTTCCTTTTCCGAGCTCTTTTCGCACTTCGTCACGGGCGAGGGTGTCTCTGTCTTTGGTGAGTTCCATGAGTCCTGCGATTTTTCGCAGCGGCCTCACTTGCCTGACCGTAACGAAATACACGGCGGCACCCGTGAGAAGAGACGCCAGAAGACCCGCGCCCGCGAGTGCGAGCGTGAACCTGTTCGCCACGCCACGCACCGTTTGCGGAACGAGTGCCACGCGGAGCTGAGCACAAGGTGTTGCGCGTTCAGGGCAGGAAACAGGGAACCCGACGAGCAAAACGTTGTCGCCTTCTTCCAGCTTTCCGCGGAAACGACTGGCTACGGTGCTGTTGGCAACGAATTTTGTGGAAACCTGCTTTTCTAAATTGAGTTCAAGTGGATTTTCCCAAGCCTGCTTTGTTGCACCGACTTCCGAAGAATTCACACCGTCAATGCCGACATCCACAACCCCGTTGGCTTTCACAATGTAGCTGTAAACGATGTTCGGACTCTCGCCCAAAAACCGCTGTTGGGTTTCCAGGTGAAGGAGGTTGTCTTGCTGGTAGAAATAGCCCAACGTCCAGGTGGTGAAGCGCTCGGCAGAGCTGAGCGCTTCAGTGACAGCCTGGCGTTCCATCTGCTGCTTTTGAAAGAATCCGAGAAGAACGGCGCACACCAAAACACTGGATGCGCCCACGAGTGACGAGATCAATGCGATGCGAACGGGCAACGATCTCGAGTTCATTCAGAGCGACTCCAACAAGCCTGTCAGGCTTGCGCAAAATGACTGAGTGCACCCGCGAATGTGGAGGTAATAAAAAACGCATTTCTGCAAATGAATTTTCTTTGCAAAAGCGATTTTCTCCTCACGTGCAATTTCTGTTGTGGATCATTCCCCTACCGGCACCATGCCGCCATCATTGAGCACACGAATGCCGAATGCCTTGGAAAATAAGGGGTCTTGCGCAAGCTCTTGGAAGTTCGCGGGGCAAGCGTATTTCCCATCGTGTTGAAGAATCTGCACGGTGGTCACGAGTTCTTTCATTTCCTCGGGCGTAATGACGAGCGGGGTTTTCTTTTCCTGGAGGGCGAGACGTTTCAAGGCTTTTAACGCTTCGATACCCTCGCCTCCGACTGCTGTGGTGGGTGACGACGCTCCGTTGAGGCCTTCTTGGAAGTACTGCATTCCAAAGTTGATGCCGTGCGAAACAAGAGTGGAGAGAATCATGAATTGAACGATGGCAAATCCGCGCTGGCTGGCGAAAGACTCCGGCACTTGCTTCATGGAAGCCCTCCTTCCTGCGCTGTCACTACTCCTTTTGCCTGCAAACCCGCGAAGAGCCGAGGCCCCAGTTGTGGGGTCAGAGCGTACAAAAGGTAGGTGCAAGGGTCTTTAATGCGGGCTGCTTGTGCTTTTGCCTGCAAGCGCGTCGCAAGTTTTGCCAGTTTGGGGTTGTCGGCCATGGCTTTCATGAGACTTGGACACGAAACCGAACGCTGGGTTGAAAGTGCTGGGTCTTTGCGTGTGTAAATGGTGCGGAGGTCGTCGCCGGCCAGCACGTTTCGCTTTTTGGAATCGTCGTTGCTTTTCAATGCTGGCACATCGCGACCATACCAACAGAGTTCGGGTGAAACGAACGACGCGAATTCGGGGTTCGCCATCAGTGCGCTCACCTCACGGAACGACTTGCTGGAAGACACCGCACCGACAAACGCATTCGCGTCGGCTGCGGCATAGGCGGGCCACACCACAAGGTGTCGGTTTTTGTCGCCCAGCGCCGTGACGAAATTCTTTTGCGATGCCTCGTTGGTTTTTTTGCAGGCCGTCGTGCCGCCAAGCAGAACGATCACGATGCCCCACCCAAGAGACCTCAGGAAACGGAAGTGCGGATCCATAAAGCCTCTCATGTGCCGAGTTCTCTTAGCCCGAAAAAGCCTTCGTGCCGTCGATTTCATACAGTTTCACCAAAGACGACCACTCGCGGCCTTTGCCCACTTCTGAAATCAGCTTTGTGATTTCAGTGTCGAGTGCACCGCCCGTCATGTTCTTGTCCGCCGCAAGCAGGTAACGAGCACACACCCATCCGACATCGAGAATGGCGCCGGTGTCTTTGGCTGTGACGGAGGTGCCGCGCGAGGTGACGTTCTTCAGGCTGAAGGCCCCGACTGTTTTGGGAAGTTCATCGTCGAAGCGGGCTGCAACGAAGAGGTCGATGCCTGCAACGCGGGAAATTTTTTTTGTCATGAGAGGGTCTCCGTGAAGCGTTGCGGTTGAATCAGAGCTTCGCACAAATGGCGTCGGCGAAGGCGTGGGTTCCAGCAGTGCCCTTGAGGTCGCGCGTCACATGCTTACCTTCCGAGAGGACGGCGATGAGCGCCTTTTCAATGCGCGTGGCTGTCGCATTCTCTTTCAAATGTTGAAGCATCATAACGCCAGAAAGCAAAAGAGCCGTGGGGTTGGCGAGGCCCTTCCCGGCGATGTCGGGAGCGGACCCATGCACGGCTTCAAACACCGCGCCTGTGGTGCCAATGTTCGCGCCGGGCGCGACGCCAAGTCCGCCGACAAGGCCTGCGCAAAGGTCGCTGACGATGTCGCCATAGAGGTTTGGCAACGACAGGACGTCGAACTGTTCCGGACGGGAAACGAGTTGCATGCACGCGTTGTCGACAATAATGGAGTCGAAGGCGACGTCAGAGAAGCGCTTTGCGACCTCTTCATGCGCCTTCAAAAAAAGACCGTCGGAAAGCTTGTGGATGTTGGCCTTGTGCACGCAAGTCACTCGCTTTCGACCCAGGTTGCGAGACATTTCGAAGGCGTATTCCGCAACGCGCACAGAGCCTTCCCAGGTGATGATTTTCAAGCACTGGGCGACGTTGGGAGCCACCATGTGCTCGATGCCTGCGTAAGTGTCTTCTGTGTTTTCGCGCACAATAATGAGGTCGACTCCGTCGAAACGGGTTTTCAGGCCAGGAATGTTTTTCGCCGGACGCGTGTTCGCGTAGAGGTCGAGGCGTTTGCGCAAGGTGACATTCGCGCTTTGGTGTCCACCACCTGTGGGAGTGGTGGTTGGTCCTTTCAGCGCAACTTTGTTCCTCTTGATAGACGCGAGGGTTTCTTCGGGCATGACGCCGCGTCCTGCGAGGGCGCAAGCTTCTCCGCCTTCGGCGACGTCCCACTGGATGTCGGCGCCTGCGGCCTTCATAATTTTCTGCACGGCTTCGGCGATTTCAGGGCCGATGCCGTCGCCGGGAATGAGAGTGACGGTGTGTTTTGCCATTGAAAAGCTCCTGAGAAGTGCAAAGTAGGCCCTGACTGGTTCCATGGTACAACTCTAGTGAAACCTGCCTGGCGCTCGACAGGTCGTAGTCGAATGTTTTTTTGACGTCAAAGAACCAATGAACCCTGCATTTTCTGCACGCTTCACATCTCGGCTCGGACCCGTGCTGCACGCCTTGGGCAAAGCATTGCCTTGGCTTTCCATGGCGTGGGGCGTGGCGTCAGGACTTCTCATTTCCCGACGCTTCGAAATGGCTTCGCGGGTGCTCGTTTTCGCCATCGCGTTGTTGGTGGCGTCGCTCGTCTTCGGGCTTTGGTCGTCTTGGCGCGAGAGGCAGGAACAAAGCGCCGAGGCGGGAGAGGGGCTCGAGGGCGAGGCCCATCGAGGCCGGCTTTTCAAGCACCAGGGCCGCATCGACTGGGCGCTCGTCACGGGCACGCAGGTCTTCTCCCAGTACCTTCTCATGTTCTCGCTGACGTTCCTCTACTGGACGGGCGCGTGGCTCTATCTTGGCCTAGCGCTTCTCGCGGTCTGCACCACACTTTGGGACCCTTTGTTTTTCCGCGTGGTGCGCCTCTACCCCTACCGACTCCTTCTGCGGGCTGCCGCCTTCGCTCTGGCCGCATCGTTTTTGGTGGGGGCTCTATTTCCAAAGTTCATCACTCAATATGCGATGGTCTCGTTGGCGGCGGCCTTTTTGGGTGCGTTTCCGGGAAGGGTCTTGCATGGACGCGTGCGAGGGCTGCAGGCGTATGCCGGGGCTCTTTTGCCTCTGGCATGCGTCGGACTCGCCGCCCTCGCGCACAGCATGTGGGGCGGGCTCTTTCGTTTCCCCGTACTTTCCGTATGGGTGAAGGGCGGCGAGTTTGCGCTGCAAGATGCCCAAGGCGAATGGCTTCCCAAGCCAACGGGCTTCGCTTCGGAAGCTCTCGCTCTATCCGACGTTGCCTCCACTCTCGCGGAAGGTGGGCGCTTGTGTTGCGTGAGCCCTGTGGTGGCGCCGCGCGCGCTTCAAAGCGAGGTTGTGCACGAGTGGTGGCAGGCCGGTCAGAAGGTGGACACGATACTTTTACCCGAACTTAAAGGCCGAGACGAAGGCGCGGCCTACCGCACCTTTTCGTGCAAGAAGAACTTGCCAGCGCGTTTTGGCGACGACGACCTGAGGGTGGAGTGTCGGGTGTTCGTAGGCCGGATGCCAAATGAGCGCGTGGAGGTTGGTGCTTTGCTATTGAGCTTTGTTACGGGGCGTGCCCCGGAAGGCGTCTCTTCCGAGCTTCGGTGAGAAAAGCGGTCAACCGCAACAGCAGTCCTGGGAAGAGGTTGTTGATGGCAATGAGAAGGGCGGCGTGTCCTGCGACGGACACTTGGCGTTTGCGGGCTTCCACTGCATTCACAATGCGTTTTGCCGCCGTTTCGGGTGCAAGAGGAAACCACTTCGGGAGAGTGTCGTGCCGTGTGGCATCGAATGTGCCCCTGTTGTCGACTTTCCAGATTTCCGTCGTCACATACCCCGGGCTCACATGTGTCACCGAGATGCCATGCGGACGGAGTTCTGCCCATGCCCCTTACGCAAAGGCGCGCGCGGCGAATTTGCTCATGGAATAGGGGGTGTATCCAGGCAACGAAACATGGCTCATGACGCTTCCCATGACAACGAAGCGCCCCTTCGAGGCTTTCAACGCAGCAAGGGTCGCGTCGAGAGTTCGCATGACTCCAAACACATTGGTTTCAAACTGACGGCGGTAGTCGTCGAGGCGAAGCCGTCCGACTTTTCCTTTCACCGAGAATCCTGCGTTGGCAACAACGACATCGAGACGCCCAAAAGTTTCCAGGGCGGTGGCCACGGCTCCTTGCATCGAGGCTTCGTCGGTGACGTCGGCAGTGAGGGCAAGAGCACGTTCCTTCCCTCCGAGTTCGCGGGCAAGCGCTTCGAGGCGTTCACTGCGCCTTGCGACAAGAACGAGGCGAGCCCCTTCGCGGGCAAAAGATTCTGCCAAGGCACGCCCAATGCCTGACGAGGCGCCCGTGACGAGAACAACGGAGCGAGAAAATCGCATGGAATGCCTTTCGCGAAAACTTAGGGCGCACCGTTGCGTTGTGAGGAAAGACCTTCTTGCGCTGCAATGAGATTGTGAAGATCGTCTTGCGTGAGCGAGTATCCTGAGGCGGCAAGGAGCCCGGTGTAAAGTTCAAAGTCGGCTTCGTGCTGCCCGTTTTCGCCGGCGGCCTCCTGTTCCTCAGTCAGTTCGTATTCTTCAAGAAAAAGCGCGAGCCCTTCGCGGGTGCACAAGGCGGCCAGAAGGAGCGGGAGGTGCCCCAGAGCGCTGCGGCCAAAAACGCCCCTTTCCAAGGCCCTCACTTCCTCAATGGCGGCTTCACCGCGTTCCACCACCCGTGAAAAACTCGCGTGCGGTTTCTTTTCAGCGCACAGACTTGGGGCGTCGAGGCTGTGAAAATAGTCGCAAATCAGAGGCCGTGCTTCAAAAACGCCGCAGTGCCCCCCAAAGGGTGTGCGGTAGCCTTCCGTCACAAGAAGGGGGCATGGGAGCTTCTCTTTTAAAAAAAGAGATTGGCGGTCGTCGGTGAAAGGGAGTCCGCCCCATTTTTCACAGGCACTGAAATACGACTTCGCATACGCGTGAAAGCGTGCGTGAAGGGTGTCGAGAGTGTCGCCCGCAGCCAAGAGCCTGGCCAACAAGACAAATGCCTCACCCGCGGTGGCGGGAACAACAGCGAAATGGCAGCACGCCCCGCAGCCTTTCGCGCAGGTGATGGGCGACTCCGGGTGTGTCTGGGCAAGCCCTTCGCGAAGTTGTGTCGCGTCCAGAAGCCATCTATCGTAAATGTCGTCCACGAGCGGCAAGAGCGTTTCTAAGGCTTCCGTGAATTCCATCGTGTCATTCCCAATCCCGTGGAGCAATACGTCTGTGACCCATCGCGAAATCAGTGTCTACCCTCTCACCGTGCAGTTCGAGGAACTCGACGCCGGTGGCATCGTACACCATCCGAACTACCTTCGGTATTGCGAGCGCGCGCGCTGCGATGCCATGGAGGCGCGAGGGTACTCATTTCGCTCCTGCATGGAAGACGGCGCCACGTTCGTGGTGGCCGAGGCCCTGGTGCGCTACCTCAGGCCGGCCACCCTCGGCGACCGTCTGTACGTTGTCTCGATGAATGCCGGATTCCGGAAATCGAGCTTGAAGGTTCATCAGGCCCTTGTGAAAACACCACCTCCCGTGGGTGCGCTCTTCACGCCGGGCGACGTGTTTCGGCTTCCCGATGCTCTTTTTCACGCGCAACTGCGGCTTGTGCATGTGGACGTCAAAACAGGAAGGCCCTTGGCCATGAGCGACACGGTCCTTTCAACGTTCGGGCTTCGCCAAAGTCTTCACGATGCAAGAGCGACGTCTTCAGAAGGCGCCAACGGCGATGTGCGTGTGAATCCCGATTGGGATTCCCTTCCGTGACCGACCCGCGTCGGGTGGCGCTGCTCAACGCGTCGCATCTGTGCTTCTTCGAGTTCGCACCTCGCCTGTTGCGGCACCTCACCTATGAAGAACTGAAAACGAAGCCGAGCGTTCTGAAAAACGTGGGTGTTGAGTTGTCGGGCCGCATGGCTCGTGCGTTGGGGATGTGTTACCCAGAACGTCGCCGCATTGCCCTGAATGAGCCTTATTTCTTGAAGAATCCGTGTTACCTTCCATACACGCTCTATCATGAAATGGTGCATATGTTTCTTTTCGATGCCGGCAGGCCGTGGGGCCACAACCGGGAGTTCTATAGCCTCATGGAAGAGTTTCCCTCGACCAAATACCCAGCAGATCCAAACGTGCACATTCACATGCGCCAGGCCCGCGCAGGCAAGCGCCAAAAGCAGGCGCGTGACGATGAAAAGGCTCAAGAAGAAACGCTCTCCGGGTTTATTGCGCGCGTGTTCGGTGGTTTGACGTGAACGTGAAGGCGCGGTTCGCGGCCACGGTGTTTTGGGTCATCACCGTGCTTCTTCTGCTGTCTCTTGGCGCCTACATTGAAATTGACGTCGTTCGCCTTGCAGAGAATTTACGCGAAAATACGGCCTTTGTTCCCATGGCCTTATTCTTCGCGACAGTGAACTTGAACGTCCTCCTTCTTTTTGTTCTCGTTTTCCTTGTTTTTCGAAATGGTGTGAAGCTTGTGGTGGACAGGCGTCGTCAGGTGCTGGGAAGCAGCTTGCGCACGAAGCTGGTCACTTCGTTCTTGTTCTTTTCACTTCTGCCTACGGTCATTCTGCTCTACATTTCCACCAAGTTTGTGAATGCCAATTTCGAGAAATGGTTGCCACGCGACCTCGTCGAAACGACGAGAGAGAGTCTTTCTACCGAAACGCGCTACCGCGAAAAACTGGGACGCTTGCTCGTCGCAGCGGGGAGAAACGCGGGTTCCACGCTCTTAGCTTCGCCAGAAAATATCGTGCCTGCGGGTGTCGATTTTCTCTACAACTCTGCGCAAAAAAAATTCATGGCAGGGAGCGATGAAGCTCGTGAAGCAAGTGCACTCCTGGAGCGTATAGCGGAAGAACATGCTGCACGCGTGGGCGCATCTCCGACTTGGATCCTGGGTGAGGATCAACGCCTTGTCGCTCTTGTTCGCGTCGGAGAAGTGTCTTCTAAAGACGTGCGACTCCTGGGTGTCATTGCGCCGCCTTCGGTGCATCCGCAATGGCAAAGTCTGTCGACAGAGTTCTCGAGTGCGCAGCCGGGTGTCGAACTCGTGCGTCTCTCGTATTACGTCATGCTCGGCGTCCTCACGCTCCTCGTGGTTTTTTCGGCCACTTGGCTTGGATTCACGCTCGCGCGTGAACTCACGATTCCCATTCAAGTGCTCGCGCAGGCGACAGAGGCTGTGGCGCAAGGCAACTACCGCGTCACCATCGACGACATTGTGAGTGACGACGAACTCGGCTCTCTGGCGCGAAGCTTCCGCTCCATGGTCACCGACCTCAATGCTGCCAAGGAGCAAGCGGATGCCTCGGCACTCGAGTTGCGACAGAAGGCTGACGAGATCTTCGAGAAATCAGAATACAACGCCATTCTTTTGCGAGACATCAACGCAGCAGTCATTACCTGCGATAGGGATGGCCGTGTGGAAAACTGGAATCAGGAGTCGTCCTGGCTTTTTGATGTGAAAGAGGAGAACGCACGAGGGCGTCTCCTATCCGAGCTCATCGATTCTCGCTTTTTCAAGCACGCGCTCCTTCCTTTGTTTGACCGGGTCGGGTTGACCAAAGATCACCGTGCCGCAGGCGACTACGCGGGCAAGCTCGGTTCCGTGGATGCGCAGCTTCAAATTACGGTGAGCTTGGTAGCGTCTCCGTCGGGTCAGGCTGACACCGTGATTTTCATCAACGACATCACCGAACTTGCGCGTGCCCAGCGCATTGCGGCCTGGCGCGATGTTGCAAGGCGCATCGCACACGAAATCAAAAATCCGCTGACTCCCATTAAACTCGGAGCGCAGAGGCTTTCGAGGCGCTTCGAGGATCGCTTCGAGCAACCTGAAGATGCCGAGGTTTTTCGGGAATGCGTGAAGGTGATCTTGCATTCCACGGAAAGCATCAAGGGCCTCGTCGATGAATTCATTCGGTTCGCCAGGATGCCTCAAGCCGTGTTGCGTGAGGGCGACGTGCGCGAACCCGTGAGAATGGCGGTGGCGGGGTTTGCCGACAATCCTGATCACGTTCTTGTGAGTCTTCAGTGCGAAGAAAATGTGCCTCTTCGGGCTCGCTTTGACACCGATCAAATGGTGCGTCTCTGCGCGAATTTGCTTTCAAACGCCATCGCCGCGAGCGCCCAGGCCGGGGCGCCTGAGGTGCGGGTCACACTGCGTCGCAACCTTTTGACCCGTCAGGTGCAACTCGAGGTTGCGGATTGGGGCACAGGCATCCCCTCTGACCTGAAAGCGAAGATTTTTGAGCCTTATTTCAGCACGAAACGCACTGGCATGGGCCTGGGGCTGGTCATCGTCCAGCAAATCGTCAATGATCATGAAGGGCAGATGAGCATCGAAGACAATGTTCCCAGCGGCACCCTTTTCGTTGTCGAGATCCCCTTGGCTGGAAGCGGAGGTGTGAACCCAGGCACCTCGGAAGTGAACGACACCAGGAGCCTGACGCGCGCATGAACGGACACCCCCCCGACCTTCAAGCTCTCACCGGCAAAGTCCTTATCATTGACGACGAAGCCGACATCGGCTCCATGCTCTCGGGCGTCCTTTCGGACGAGGGGCACAAGGTCCTGACGGCACTGACAGCGCAGGCGGGTCTTAAGCTCCTCGGCAAGGAGCTTCCCGATGTCTGTTTCCTTGATGTCTGGCTTCCCGATGCCGACGGCGTCGAGCTGTTGGAAAAAATTCGCCTGACCGGCGGTGACGCCAGCATCATTATGATGAGTGGACATGCAACCATCGAAACAGCCGTGCGTGCCACACGCCTCGGTGCTGTCGACTTTATTGAAAAGCCTCTTTCGCTTGAAAAAGTATTGCTTTCGGTGCAAAACGCGCTGCGCATCCGCCAGCTCCGTTCGGAAAACCAGAACCTTCGCAACCGGGTGGAACAGCGCTACCGCCTTATAGGCCATTCCAAAGCGCTCGAGCAAATTCGTGCGACTATCGACATGGTGGCGGCCCGCAACAGCACGGTGCTCATAACGGGCGAGAACGGAACCGGAAAAGAAAACGTCGCACGCAATGTGCATGAGGGCTCGCACCGCTCCAAAAAGCCTTTTGTCGCCATCAATTGCGCTGCTATTCCCGAGGAGCTTATTGAAAGCGAATTGTTTGGGCATGAGCGGGGGGCCTTCACGGGGGCCACGGGTGCAAAGCGTGGAAAGTTCGAGCAGGCGAATGGCGGAACGCTTTTCCTCGACGAAATTGGCGATATGAGTCTCAAGACGCAAAGCAAGGTGTTGCGGGTGTTGCAGGAACAGCGCTTTGAACGCATTGGCGGCGACGAAAGCGTGAGTGTCGATGTTCGGGTCATTGCCGCAACGAACAAATCTCTTCCCGAGGAGATCCGCAAAGGGAATTTCCGGGAAGATCTTTATTATCGTCTGAACGTCATCCCCATCGAATTGCCTCCTCTTCGGGAACGCAAGGAAGACATTGAAGCTTTGGCCGTGCATTACCTCGACATCTTTTGCTCTGAAAATGGTGAGCGTCGAAAGACTTTTGAACGCGACGCCCTTGAGCGCCTGCGTGCGTATTCGTGGCCAGGCAATATCCGTGAGCTTAAGAATATCATGGAACGCCTTTCCATAATGACGCACGAGCTTGTTATCGAGGGCCGTCACCTGCCCCATCCCATTGGACAGCAGCCAGCGCGCCCCAGCAGCGAGCTTGATGAGCTTTTAGTTCAAAAGGATTTTCGTGAAGCTCGCTCGGGTTTCGAGAAGCTTTTTATATTGCGAAAACTTGAAGACAACCAAGGAAACATCACGCGCACCGCCGATGCCATGGGAATGGAACGGAGCCACCTTTACCGCAAGCTCAAACAGTTTGGCATCGATCAATCGCATGACATCCGCACCGACGAGGAGCGCGCGTGATAAAGCTTTTTGCGCGCACTGCGATGCTTTCCGCAATAGGCATCGCAATTTTATTGCTTATGAACCACTATGGCCTTTTTGCCTTCTCAAACATCGCGCGCGCCTTCCAGCGAGGCGGTGTCTGGGTGGCGGCTGTGGTTTCGGTTCAGGTGGCTCTCGCATTCATACTTGTGTTTCGTTATGGGATGGTGTTGCGCCTTACAGGCGTCAAGGTTCCTTCGAGCGCAGTTTTTTCGGCAAACTTCGTGAGCAATGCCGTGGGTCAATGGGCCCCTGGTGCGCTGGCCGTGACAGAAGTCCTCCGCATCAGCCTCATGCTTGGTGCAGAAAAGGCGCAAGGCCGCGCTCTGTCGCAAAACGCATCTCGTCTTGCTGTCACGAGTGTCTACGACCGATGCATTGGTTTTTTCACCATGCTCACCGTAGGCGGATTTGCGACTGTTTTTGTGGTCAACCAAGCCGTTCGTGACGGTCGAATGGAAGCCTCGCTTGCAAACGGCCAGTTTGTTGCCTTGGTCGGACTCGCCATCATGTCGCTGGCGGGTTCCCTTTCCATCGCTCTTTTGCCTTTTGCGGCGCGTCTCCGAGTTGTTCATATTGCCCTCGACAGGGCACGTGAAGCGGCGAGTTTACATTCGCTGAAGAATTTTTTAGGTCGCGTTCAGAGCCTTGTGCGCACATTTGGGCATGAAACGTTTGGTTTGACACAGCTCCTTCCTCCTGTGCTGCTTTCACTTTGCTGCATGGGTCTGTCTTGTCTTTCGCTGTGGTGCGCTGCACAGGCAACAGGAGATCCGTTGCCACTTTTTGTGATCTTCGCGACCTTTCCCATCACGGCCATTGCCACCTTGTTTCCTCTGGGGTTTGGCGGCATGGGAGGCTATCAGCTCGTTGCCGTGGGTGTGTTCGGGCTTTTTGGTGTCGCGCCGGCTGGCGTGAGCACCGCGAGCGTGCTTCAAAATGCGCTCGCGCTTCTTGTGAACACGTTGCTGGGAGCGCTCTACGCGCATCATTCTGGCAAGCAGATTGTCGCTATTCTTAAGCGAGAACAGGCCTGAGGCATCCTGCCGAGGCGTCGAGTTCCACGTTTTGGCCGTCTCGCAATCGAGACGTGGCATCGAGCACTCCTACAAGAGTGGGTATGCCCAGTTCACGCGCCATAATCGCAGAATGCGAGAGCGCACTTCCTCGTTCAATCACGAGCCCTTTGCAGCGTGAAAAAAGGGGAACCCAGCCCGGATCGGTGCGTGACGCCACAAGAATGTGTCCGTCGACACGAGAGGCCTCTTCGTAGGTGCGCGCAACAAGAACAATGCCCGTCACATGCCCGGCGCTGGCGGTTTGCCCGTACAGAGCGGAAGCGTCTTGGCCTTGTGGACGTGGCGCAACAATCCGGCTTGCCGCAAGCGCGCATGCAGAGGACGCGTAGGCCGCCACAGGTCCACGCGTGACAAAGCGTTCTGGGGGCGCTTCTTCCTTTGAGTAAAGGGCGTAGGCCGCTCTGCGGGAGTCCACGAGTGAGGGCAGGCTCGCGGCATCGAGATGGCCGTGGGCAAGAGCGCGCACCTCGTCGATGGTGAGGTAGAAGAGGTCGCCTTGTTGCGCGAGAACGCCTGCCGCGAGCCAGTTGGCTTCGAGGGCGCGAAAGAGCCTGCGCGGCACAGCGAAGGTTTTGCCGCGCAGAAGACGAAGGCGTTCGCGATCGCCAACGGCGCTTGCCGACCACTGGGCGAGACGACTCAGCAGAAAACGCTTGTGAGGAGGAAGTCTCGACAGGATTTTTTGAGCGCGGACGTGCGTGTCGGTGTGTTCCTTTGGTTGGGCCTGTTCCCGTGGGGCCTTGGAGCCAGGCTGCGGTTGAAGAGCAGCCATTTTTGCTTGAAGGGACGCGAAGAATGGCGTGGGGTCTTCTTGAAAGTCGGGCTCCTCAAGCTTCTGTTCGTCGGGGCAGCGGTAGCCGTAGTCTCTCAGGTAGGTTTTCACACGGGTGTGAAGTTCCTGAAGTTCACCAGATTCGGTTTTGCCTTGCTTGTAGTCTTGCGCTGCAACATGGGCCGGTGTTGCCGAAAGCCAAGTGGCACCTGGAATGCGCCCGAACGCAAGGTCGCTTGCGAGAGCGTCTTGTGCCACCACGGGCAAAAGTGAGGCCAGCGACGCGAGTGACGTGGAGTGTGACGCGAGGCTTTCGAGATCAGAACGTTCGGAGCGGCAAGGGATCCATGCACCGAGCATCTTCGTCCACAGCCCATGGGCCACCATGCAGCGCGTGTCGTTCAGAATCGGCGCCGCCCACAGCCCAAGAATGTCGTCGCGCACGCGCTCGTAGCGCGAAAGGAGTTCGGATGAGGCCTGGTTTTCGCACCCCAAGGCGAGTTCTCGCTCGCAAATTTTGTTCACTCGAGTTTCGAAGGCAAGAAGGTGCTTGGCAGGAAAAAGAAGCTTGCGCACGAGACCGAACCCAATGGCAAGACGTCTCCAGGCCGCCGGCTCCACCCGTCCGCGCAGCGAAGCATCAAACGCTGCCCTCTCTTCATTTCCAAGGCTTTGACGCACGCCCATCATGTCTTCCATCATCGACGAGTTTTTGCCCGCGAGAGGAAACAAGTGAACAAGTCGGTACCAATTGAGGAGGTTGTAATAAACGCGTCCTCGGATGTGGCCAAGCATGCTGCTCAGCACGGAAGAAGCGTCTTTTATGCGCTCAGGTTCCACGCCCATGAATCGACAAAATTCAGTGTATACTTTTTCGTAACAAACGCGCGCATGCGAATAGGAGAGTGGCAAAACAACGCCCGAAAAGCTCTCCACGATGTTTGCGTTGTCCCACAAGCAAAGCGACGTCTCGGTGCCCCATGCGTTGAGGGCGCTTAAAGAAGGCATGCCCACCAAAGGACGGGCTTGCACGACAAACAAGGCGTCGTCTTCTCCTAGCACCCACTCGATGTCGACGGCCGCGTTGCAGGTTTTTTCCACACGATCGGCGAGTTCCCAAACTCGCTTCGTGAGTGAGGGGCACAGAGGCCCCGCTGAGGAGGGGAGTGACTCGACGCCCTGCCCCGCCAAAGTGTCTTCCACCACGCGGCCGTCTCGCCAAAACAGACCGTGGGTCTGACTCCCTGGGGTGGTGTTCTCGTCCCCTGAGTGTAAATCGAGTGTGGCAGAGGCGGGTGTCACGTCGCCTTGAACGAGCGTCTCTCCGAATCCGTGCACCGCCGCCAGGCGCCGCGTGCGAAAGAAATGCGGGTGAGAAGGGTCGCGCGAGAAGACCACCCCGGAACAGCGCGCCGGCACGAGAGCCTGCACAACCACAGCCATGGCTGTGGGTTCTTGGAGGCCAACCAAAGTCAGCGTGGACAACGCGCGTTCAGAAAAAGCAGACGCCCAGCAGTCGAACACCGATTCCAGGGCTGCGTCTACGCCATGTGCACCGGCAAAGGAAGCAAAGACCCCGGCTAAAGAACTCGTGGCTCCGTCCTCGGCGCGCGCGCTGGAACGCACCATGAGCGGAACAGAATCTAAACCTGCTTTGGCAAGCGCGGTTGCCAAAGCGGTCCGCAGGTCGTGTGTCGCATTTCGATTCCTGCAATGCGCACGCACGGCTTCTGCTTCCGCAGGGGTTGGCAGCCTATTGTTCAAATCGCCGAGGCCCCAGGCATCGAGCTGTTGCTCAAATGCGGTCGTGGTCACGCATACCCAAGCGGGAACCGGAAGTTTTTGCGCGCTGAGAGTCCAGAGTCCGTGCCCTTTGCCCCCCAACAGAGATGTGAGTTGTGATGTGAGTTGTGATGTGTGTGCAGCAGACTTTGCGTCCGAATGTTGTGCCTTTTTCGAGGCTTCTTCGGGAAGAAAAACGAGCATGGAGCCCTCCAGGGGGTCGAGCGGCTGAGGAGGATCAAAGGACTGTGAGAACGCCCACGGCGGACAACGGAACCGTCAAATTGTCCCATCCGTTGCGCGAGGCCAGCTCGACGCACGAAGTCACAATGGCGACGGCCGCAATAGCGGGAATGGAAAAAAGCGTGGGTTGGGTTTGCCAGAAGACAAGCAAGACGGCTGCTGCGGCGAAGAAGTGTGCCAGGAATCCGCCCAGGCTTTTGCCGTAGAGTTCCTTCAGAGGGAAGCGGCGGCCCACGGCATTCGCGCAGGGGTCGGCCACGGCGAGCACTAAATACGCAGCGGTGAAGGCTCTGCCTTGCGTTCCCGCCAAGAGAGACGTTGCGACAAGGCCGAGGGCATAAGAGCTTGCACCGGCGCGCTTGAAGAGAAATCCAAACCGACCGTTTTCGCGCGCGCTTCGTTCAGCGAAGGCGAGGAAAATAAAAACGCACACGCCAACTGCTGCTCCACAAAGAGCCGACGCCCCAAGCCAAGGGAGCATGGCCACAAGGACACCGCAACCCACGTGGTTCAGCTTCCGCAGAAATTCGGAAAGGGTTTGGCAGATGTCTGCGTTTACTCCGCGTGCTCGGACGTAGTTCTCAAGGAACCATCCCGACGTGAAGAACGTTGTGACGATAACCAGATAAATGCCCACAAGAAAAACGTCGCGTTCAGAGGGAACCATGCAGAGGGCCTCCGCGGCTCAGCCGTTCTGCACCTGAGGGGTGTAATGCGCGCCGGCCAAAGTCGAGGATCTCACTTCCTTGCCGCGTGAGGTGCGAGATGTCATAGAGCCCTGTGCATTCCATCGGGTTCGCATTTGCTGGGTAGCGGGAGTCGTGCAGCCCACTTCGCTTGAGGCTCTTAGAGTCCTCTGGGCGGTGCCGATAGTGCCTCAAGACGGCGACACCACCTTGTGACAATCCCTTGCCCAGCGCGGCGTGAAATTCCACAAGGGCATTGGCATCCCAATAGGAGGGAACATCGGACGCCGACACGAAGTCGAACGGCTCGCCCTTTGCGGCGGCTCTGCGCAGCGTGTCGGAAAGATCGCCTTGCACGAAAGTCACCTTACAAGTTCGCAAAGCTTTGCGCATGCGTTCATAGAAGCCCGGGGCTGCCTCACAGGGAAGAGCCACGCTGTCGTACTTTCCTCGAAACAGGAAACTGAGGAAAAAGTTTTCTCTCGCGAGGCCATTGGCAAAGGCTGTCTTCAAGACGCTGTCGTAATAAAGCATCCCCGACGCAGAGAGGGTGAGCGGCGGAAGCCGACCTCGAAAGAAGACACCTCCGAGCAAAACACTTTGCGAGAGCGTGGCTACGGTCATTTTCCAGCGGCGAGAGGCGAAATGAGAGGCGAGAAAATCGCGTTGCTCGTCTTCACTGGAACAGGCGAAGACTTTGAGGAAGTCGGGCCCGACGGCCGCCCGAATGAGACGTGACAAACGCATGATAGACGTTTCCCAGCGTCCGAGGGCAAAGGGTGAGGTCAGCCCATAGGCTTCAAAGCAGGCGCGCAATCTGATTTTGGCATCTCGTTGAAAGTCGAGCGAATCGAAGAGTGCGCGCCTTTCTTCCCGCAGGCAGCCATGTTCGTATCCTAAGAACCGTGCGTAGGTGGTGCGATCGAAATCGTGTATGGCCGCCAGACGCATGCGTGCAAAGTCGAGCTGCATCGGATTCGAGTCGACAATCACAAGTTCATCCGCGAAGCGTCCTTGTGTTCCCCCTATGGCGGCAAGCGGCAGAGCGCGCGCTCCGCTTCCGCACACGGCAAGCACGCGCTTGTGCGTGGGTGCCAAGAGGGCGCATTCGTAACGCGTGTCTTCGTTCGACGAGGTATAGACGAGGCCTTGGAATGTCACTTGCGTCCTCATGCTAGGAAAAACGACCATAAGGCAGCGACAACCGAAAGCTGTGTCGCAGCCGAAAAGAGCCTTCGACCGCGCTGAGGTAAGAACACACTGGATGCTGCGGCGACGAGAGCCAGGGCTCCCACCCACCAACGCCCTGTCAGGGTGAAAAGGGTGACCCCCAAGAGGGCGAAAGCGCCGACGAGCGCCCATCGTGCGCGGGGAAATCCCACCACACGTTCGTAGGTGCGCGTTTCTGGGGGAAGCTTGGGATCGAGTTTTCGCGCGAATTCGAAACAGAGGCTCGAGGCGACGCAGGTCATCACATAGGCCGCGACGCGGGTGAGGTCGGTGGATGGAAAGAGTGAAAATGGAAGCGCGTAGAAGGGAACAACTGCGGTTTGGTGAACAACGGCATGGCGAAGCGGGTGGGTCTCGAAGCCGCGCGGCGAGAAAAAATCTTCTGCAAGGAGCGTGAGGCCCCCCAGACTCGCCAACACTGTGAGGCCAAAAAGAGGAGCAGTTGAATAAAGCAGACCGCTTGCTGCGAGAAGGGTACCCACAAGAAAAATCCGAACACGACGGACTTCCGGGAGGGTCAAAAGTCCCCGTGGAAGTGGCCGGGAGGGGCGTTCGCGGCAGTCTTTGTCGTAGTCTTTCAGTTCGTCGGTGAGACGCACGAGAAAGAAAAGCGTCATCATGGCCACGAGCGCAGCGGTTGCTCGGAAAAAAGGCAGGGAACCAATCTCGCTTGCCCCGAAAATTCCTTGGGGTGTGGCGAAATGGGTTGCGGCGGCAACGGGTCCACCACACACCATCGCCAGGCCAATCAAGGGAGCGCGTTCATGGGAAAACGCATAAACGCGGCGAAGCAGGCTCCCATTTTTCAATGTGCGTTGAAAGTCGATGCGGCTCCCATGGCGTCTGTCACGAACAATTTTCGTTTCGTAAACGTCGTCAACGAGCTCTTTTTCGCGCAGCACGTTCGCCACTGAATTGACGCCGCGCCCTACGGCGAGGCGCGCCCCGGAAGGCAAACGATGAACGAAGACGTCGCTGTGGCCCAGGATGCGTTGCACTTTGCGTTGCGCTTCGAACGAGGCGAGGTCTTGGGTGGCACGTCCATGCAGGCACCACCCGTCTGATGTCTGCACCACACGGTCGTTGGTCAGGTGAAACATGTCTCCGTTCGAATTTCTTCTTTTGTGTGCAACTTCTCTTTCTCGCAAAGCGACGTAACCTGTTGTCACGTTCGGTCCACTCACCCAGAGGCCGTGGGTGTCTATTTCCCAATTCAGCTCGGGTATGGGCCTTCCAATGAAGTGAAGTTGAACGTCGCCAGTGGTGTCGGCATGAGCCACGGCCTCTTCAAGAGACGCTAAGGCAATGGGTTCTGCTTCCGAGCAGCCGTAAACATGAACAAGGTGCGCCGATTTCCAGTGCGACAGGGCTTGCTTGGCCACTTTGACATCGAGCACGGCGCCGCCAACGTGCACCGAGGCAAGTTGGGGAAGAAGCTTTCTTTCGAGAAGGTAACTAAGAAAAGCAGGACTCGCCGTAAGCGAAATGGGCTGGTGTTCTTTGGGTAAAGTTTCAAGACCTCTAAAGAAACTTTCGCAGTGCGACGATGTGTTCCAGGCGCGGGGCACCAAAATCGAACCGCGCCCACTGTAAAGGTGAAGGAACGTCATCCCCGAAAAAAGACCGAGGTCGGGTTGAGATGCCAATTCAGGACTCTCAGCATGGCGCAGAGCTGTTTCGACAATGCGCAGAACGTTCTCATGCGTGCGCAGAATGCCCTTCGCATGGCCCACGGTTCCCGAGGAAAAGACGATGGAAGCGGGCTGAGTTGATGGCACAGATGCGCACTCGGAAGGCGCCAGCCACTCCAATGGAGCGCCACTCACAAGCTGCTGAACGGAAAGGTGAATGGGGATGGCCCAGACGTTCTTGTGAACGGCACTCCACAGGCGTGCTTTGCCGCCAAAAACAAACGCCTTGGGACGCAGTGTCGAGACAATCTCTGACACTTGTGCGAGCGGCATCCAGGGCTCGATGAACAAGACGCGCGCACCCTGCGCAAGAATCCCCGTCATCACTGCGTCTATATCGGCAGAGGAAGCCGCCATGAGAAGAACGACGTCGCCTGGCGCGATGCCATGGTCACC
>JADCJN010000007.1 GCA_020247005.1 Silvanigrellales bacterium | reverse complement strand
TGCTCGCACTCGTGGCGTTTCTTTTTTGGTGGCTCGCGCCCTGGGCGCCTCGAGAGTCGACCTTGCCTTCCCCTCACACCGTTGCCCTTTCCGTTGGGACACGAGCCGAAATCCTTCATGCCCTCGGACTCACTCCCCCGCCCCCTTCCCCCCGAAGGGAGTCTCTTTCCCTTCGCAGACGCACCTTCTTTTCGTTTCGCGCGGCGCGGGAATGCGGGCTTGTCAACGCCCGGGGCCTGGTCGCACTCGCACTTGCTCTCGCTTGTGTCCCTTTCATCCTCACTGGTGTGCTTGCCTTCCAGAGCGCCTCAAGGCCCGCCTTGTGGCTCGTCTTTTTCCTCGTCTCCATGGCATCTTGGGAACACGTGTTTCGCGCCTATGGAGGTGCGGAACCGAACGACACCCAAAAGGAGTCCATCGCATGAACGATCAGGCCAAGCGTCCACGCGATTTCGCCGCCGACTGGAAGCGCATTCAAGAAACCCTCGCCGATGCCGCCAGGCTGTCGAGCCGAGAAATTCAGCGGGGAGTCGATTTTGCAAAAAAGAACTTGGAGCGAGTGCACCTCGTGCAGCGCCGCAAAGACCTTTTTTCGGAGCTTGGGCGCAACCTCTACGAGGCTCACCTCGACGGCCTGCCCGCCGACGTTGAGCGTTTCCTAGCCGAAACGGAGTTTGCGGAGATCATCGGGGAGCTTGAAGACGTCGACGCTGAAATCGCGCGCCGCAGCGACAAAGGCCAAGAAGACGGTCGTCGTGCACGACCCTCCGACAAGGCTGCCGGCGAATGACGCTGTTTCCTTTGCGCCCTTCTCGTGAAATGGCGTTCGCCATAGGCTTTGTCGTCCTTGTCGTCCTTGTCATGGTTTTCCTTCGGATCGTTATCGGCCCCTTCATTCTCGCTCTCGTGCTCGCCTACGTGTTCAACCCCTGGATAGAAGTCCTTGAGCGCCGGGGCATCAAACGGTCACTTGTTGTGGGCGGCGCTATTGTCCTCGCGGCTTCTTTGCTCGCGCTGACGTCGTGGTTTCTCGTGCCCACAATTTTTCACCAAGCCGAGCTGCTTTTCCGCATGATGCCGCGCATTCGCGAGCATGTGGAGTTGAACTGGATTCCCCCTGTTCACGAAGCCATCAAAGACGTCTTTCCCTTGCGCAACGACGGACGTCTGCCTCAAATCACAGACTTCTTCGACATCCACCCGGAACGCCCCGCCATCGCGTTCATGGAAAAACTAGGACACTCCACGCGCTTCATTTTTGGTTGGATCATTGCACTCATTCTTGCACCCGCCTTCGCTTTTTTTGTGATGCGGGACTTTCGGCGGCTGATGTTGCGCGTTCTTGTGCTGGTTCCGCCCGATCTTCGAGGTCATTTCCTGAGGTTTGTCCGCGACGTCGACCACACATTGAGGGCGGTGTTGCGCGGCCAAATTCTTGTCATCACTCTTCTCATGACGCTCTACTCCACCGCGTTTTTCTTGGCTGGCCTCCCGGCGGGAATTGTGGTGGGAGTCGTGACGGGACTTTCGCGCCTGGTTCCCTACCTCGACATCGTTGTGGGGGGCACGCTTTCGTTTCTCATTCTCGTGACGAACGGCTCCCCTCCCTCCGTCGTTCTTGGCGTTACGCTCGGTTTTGCAGCTATTCAGCTTCTCGATGGCCTTTTTCTCACGCCCCGCATCATGGGTCAGTTTTCAGGTCTGCATCCCTTTGTCATTGTCATTTCCGTGCTCTGCTTTGGCGACTGGTTTGGATTCTACGGCGTTCTGCTGGCCATTCCCTTGGCGGCTGTCGCACGCGTCACCACGCTCACACTTCTGGAAGGGTACAAGCGTTCCCAGTTCTATCGAAATGGTTTAGGACGCTAGGAGTGAGGAGAACCGGTTTTGAGTGACTGGAACACCGCGTTCGTGCAAATCACCCGCCCCCTGTGGGACACCCTGTTGCGTTTCGCGCACAGTTTGACGCACGTGCGGCACGACGCCGACGACCTTCTTCAAACGTGCCTTTTGAAGGGCCTTCAAAGTTTTCCACGCTTTGTAGAAAGCAACCTTCCCGGCGTGCAAACGCCCGAAGAGGCCAGTCGGGCCTTTCAACGACCGGAAAATGCCAATCACCTTTGCAACTGGCTCTTCAAAATCCTCAAGAATTCCTTTCTCGACACCTGTGCAAAAAACAATCGGATTTCCGGTGAAGAAGCCTTCGAAGCCACGTCGGTGAATCATGAAACGGTGCAAGGCGCGTGGCATGGACAAGCGGCACGGGCATTTCAAGTCGAGGTCGATTTTTCGGGCGCCGAGAAGGTGTCGGAATCGGAACTCGCAACCCTTGAGAAAGAGTTTTTTCGAGCAGCCCTCGACGACGACTGGAAAAAGCGATTCGAATTGCTTTCGCCTCGCCAACGCAGCGTCGTTTTTCTTGCCGCGGAAGGGTATGCATACAAGGAAATCGCAGCTGTTCTCGACGTTCCCATCGGCACTGTTATGAGTAACCTTTCAAGATCCCTGCAAAAGCTCAGGAAGGCAAACCCAGCCCCTCCGGGGAATAAACCTGAAGCCTCGGCCGTATGCCCTAGTGCGGTGGTCAAAGACGAGCAAAACGAGTTTTAAGAACCGAAAGAGTTTGAGGTTGCCCCATGGACACGAAAAACACGCCTCCCAAGGAGCCCGCCTGGCAGGCAGAGGTGCGTGCTCATTTCGAGTCCCAAAAGGTGGGAATTCACCAAGCGTCTTCGTTAGAGGCTCTTCTTCTTTTCTCGCCTGTTGCGCAGAGCGTGCCCCAGACTTTAGCTCATTCTGTGCGAGTCGGCGCATCCTCCGTGTTGACGGCATCCGTTCCCCCCCTTGGGGAAGAGCCCCTGAATCCCCCTCTTCCTCCGGTGGCCGCGGGACTGCTTTCACGCACTGTGCGACGCGCCCATGCCTCTGGGGTGGGTTACGTGGTGGCCGCCCTTGCTGCGGCCTCAGCCACATTCCTTGTGCAGCAGGAAAGGGGCTTTGGGGGGTTCGATGACGACGCTTTCGACCCCATTGCGGATCTGGCAAGCCAACCGGGGCCACGCGCCTACCCTGCAGACTTCGACCTGGAAGGCGACCCCGCGGGTTTCCGTGAAGTCGTTCAGGAGGTTTTTCCGCAACAAGACGTGTTTTCCGCGGACCTTGGCAAACAGCTTGCCGGCGGAGGTTACACGCCTAGCG
>JADCJN010000069.1 GCA_020247005.1 Silvanigrellales bacterium | reverse complement strand
GTGTTGGGCAAAGGTTTTGGTGCCTTGAATTCAACCACCTCTCGGATGTCCAGGAGCCGTGTGGCGTGAGTGATGTCTCCTAAACGAAACACGAGGTACGTGTCGGCGTCGGTTTCCGTCCACGCGTCGGCTGGGCCTGATGCCGGCAACGATGGCGAATGAGCGAGACTGCGGCCAGGCAAATTCATGTGCGAAAATCTCCTTGCTTGAAAAACGTCTCGGTGAAATAGGGGATGTCGAGAATGAATCCCGGTTCGCCGTCGCCAAGAATGGTGCCCCCCACGAACCCCACGAGCCCTTCGAGTTTGCCGCCCAGCTTTCGCACCACCACCTGCTGTTGAGTGGCGATGCTGTCGATGGCAAAGCCGAGTCGTCGGCCTTGGTTGCGAACCACGAGAATGGGCCGGCGCGTGTCGCCGGTGTGGCTTCGCACGGGTGCGCCTCGTGTGGCGAGCTGCTGAGAGAGGTCTTGAAGCGGCAAAATTTCGTCTCGCAAACGAAACACAGTGGAGCCGTTGGTGGCGAGTTCGGCCCTGGCTTCACCAAGGGAAAGTATTTCGTCGACTTGGTTCAAGGGAACGGCGTACCGATTGCCCGACGCCCACACCACCAAGGCATCGAGGA
The DNA here is from genome assembly GCA_020247005.1 of Silvanigrellales bacterium. GTDB lineage: Bacteria > Bdellovibrionota_B > Oligoflexia > Silvanigrellales > Silvanigrellaceae > JADCJN01. The sequence continues at coordinate 10,223 of JADCJN010000069.1, read as the reverse complement.
TGCTCACACTGGTGGGCAGCGACACCGAGAACGCTGTGCCTTTGCCCAGTGCGCTTTCAATTTCAATGCGTCCACCGAGCTCGGTGACGGCTTTTTTCACGACCTCCATGCCGACACCTCGGCCACTGATGTTCGTGACGGCGGCGGCGGTTGAAAACCCCTGCAGGAAAATAAGCGCGAAAGTCTGTTGCTCCGAGAGCGAGGCGTTTTCCGCAATGAGCCCTTTTTCAACCGCCTTTGCGCGCAGACGTGCGGCGTCGAGGCCTCGGCCGTCGTCAGCAATAACGATGCGAACCCCGTCGGGGTCTTGCCGTGCGGAAAGTGTCATTTTTGCGCGGGGCGTTTTGCCGGAACGGGCCCGTTCTTCGGTGGTTTCCACACCATGGTCGAGGGCATTGCGCACCATGTGCACCAGCGGGTCGACCATGCGTTCAATCACGGTTTTGTCGAGTTCGGTTTCAGCGCCCACCACGTCAATTTCAACGTCTTTTCCGAGCTCTGAAGCCACGTCGCGTGCCACCCTTTCGAGGCGCTGCATGGTGGCGTGGAGGGTTTGCATGCGAAACCCGAGCGTGCGCGACTGCAGGTCGCGGCACAATTTGCTGAGAAGCCCAATCGCCTCTTGGCAGGCTTGGGTTTCGAATGAGCCGTGTGCCGAGGCGTGTTCAATAATGGACGATTGAATGGAAAGCTCACCCACGAGCTGAATAAGAGCATCGATACGCCGCGCGGGAACGCGCACCGACTCCGCGTTGGAGGCCGTGGTTGCACTCGGCAGAGAAGTGAGTGAGGGAGGTTCAGGAGCCTTGTTTTCTGCGGGGGCAGGGGCCACCTTGCCAGGAGCGGAATCAAGAACGGGGGCTTGGCTTGGCGAATCGATAAAAACGATGTCGCCCGCTGTGGCGTTGACGATGTCTGCCACCGCTTGGGTTCCCTTGGACACGGCTTGGATCTGCTCTGCAACTTCTGCGCGAAGGGGGGCCTCAATGACAAAGGCTTTGTTTTCTCGGAGGTTTTCAAGCCATACCCGCAGAGTCTCTTCGCAGCGCAAAAGAACTTTGACCACGTCGGGGTTGGGTTCCAAATCTCCTTGCTTCAAATTCAAGATGAGTTCTTCGACAATATGAATAAATTCGCCAAGTTCAGCGAGGCCTACGCTGCGCGCCGACCCTTTCATGTTGTGCGCGCAACGGAACAGTTGCGCGATGGCATCGGCGCTCGTTCCTTTGCCAAGAACGAAACAACAGCGCTCCCACTCTGCGAGCGACTCGGTGGCTTCGTCGAGAAAAACACCGAGAATCTCGGCTTCGAAGTCCTGCATGGCCCCTTGTCCCCCTTTGGGGACTCTTTCGGCCGCCGTTTTTTCTTGTTGAATTGAGATTTCTCGACACAGGTCTGCGATGCGGCGTCAGAGTGGAGTCAATGCGTTGGCACTCGTTGAGGCGTCGAAATGATAAGGCTTTCCAGGGCCTGATCTGTTTCGTGCCACAGTGTCAAAAGCGCATCTTGCGTCAAATGCGTCTCAACAACAGATGCGTCCCTGTTGAGGCTCATGGACTCGGATGGATGCAAAGCCGCTTCGCACTGACGCAGCCGTGCGGCAAGCCTTGCCGCGCCCACTTGGCCCACGGCCGACTTGAGTTTGTGCAGGGAGCCCAGAGCGTTTTCGCGAAGGCGAGCGAACTCACTTGTGCCGTCTTTGTGGTTTTCACATTCCTGGCGGGCGTAAGCGCCAAGAGGTTCAAGCAGACCTGGCACCATTTCACGAAGGCGCTCGAGCACGGCCATATTGGCCTGGGTCGGGTAGGCATCCGACAACCAGGAGCGCAAGCGTGTTTCGTCTACCAAGGGAATTTCTTCGCTGTCCTTCGTTTGCATGAGCAGGAACCCCTGACCTTTCTGATTCGAAATTGTGAAGCCCGAGCCTGCTATTTTTCGGCGGGCATGGGAGAGGTGGGTGTCAATCACCCTTGGGGCGACACTCACACCGTTGCCCCACACGGCAGCCAGAATGGCATGGCGCGAAACAGGAAGTGGGCTGCATTTTGCGAGGTAACGTAAAATGCGGAACTCCAAAGAAGTGAGAGAAACGGCATGTTCGCGCCCAAGCGCACTCCACGCAACCGTTTGCACGGACTCGTTGAAGCTCAGACCTTGGGCGAACAAGGAAACGGCGGGAGCTGGGCTCTGTGGCTTCTCTTGGTTCGCCGGGAGCCTCGCAATGAGAGCCCTCAGACGGGCTTGCAGTTCGCGCGGGTCAAAGGGCTTTGTGATGTAGTCGCAGGCGCCGAGCTCAAAGGCGGCCACTTTTTCGTCTATTCCTTCCATTCCTGTCAGAAATACGACCCCTCGCACGCGCGAGAACAAAGAGCGGCTGGACGTACGCAGGAAATCGAGCCCGTTGCCGTCGGGGAGCTTCACGTCTACAAGAACGATGTCGAACTCTTTGTCTTCAAGAGCTTGGCGGGCTTCTCTCAATGTTTCCACAAAGTGGAGCCGACAGTCACCTTCCAATGCCGCCGCAATTGCGGCGTGGACAAGAGAGGAGTCCTCGATAACGAGGATGCTGATGTTCATGTTTCCTCCGGATTTCATGTCAGGAGGGTAACATGCTGTCGGCGCGCAAAACCATGGAGGGGTAAAGACCTCACTTCGCTTTTTTGGCAGGCGCCTTTTTCGACTCTGTCTCGGCAAGCCAGGCATTCATCATGGCAATTTCTTTTTTCTGGGCAGAAATGATTTCTTTGGCGAGTTTCTTGATGCGGGCATCTTTGCCGTGTTTCAACACGGCCTCCGCCATTTCCACCGCTCCCTGGTGATGAGGCACCATCATGCGCAGGAAGTCGGTGTCTGCGTCGCCCGTCATGGCACTCATGTTCATCATGTCTTGATGCATGCGGCCCATGGAGGCTTCCATTTCCTTCAAGAACGGCGAATCGCTTGCTGTTCCATGGTGTGTGCTCGGCCCGCTCCCGGCGTGATGTGCGCCCGTGTGTCCTTGGCTCCCTTGCGCTTGGGCGATGTGGCTTCCCAGAAGGCTTGACCCCTGGTTGCCGTTCTGTAGTGCCTGGGCAACGAAACAGAGAGAGGCCAAGATGCCGGCAAACGCGAGCGAAGACATGTGCTTTGGCATAAGAAAAACCCTTTAAAAGAAAGTGGAGGAGGGAGCCCATTCCCTCGGTGCAGTTTCCGTTCCTTCCTTCTACGCCGTCGCTGTTTCGCCCGTGACATGCGCGGTGAGAGAATGAGAGCCCCTGCCGGAGGGCAACCATCGCGCCAGAATGGTGCGAAGGGCATCGGGGCTCATGGGTTTTGCAAGGTAGTCATCCATGCCAGCTTGCTGGCATTTGTCGCGTTCTCCGGTGAGGGCATTGGCCGTAACAGCCACTATAGGCAAACGGGCCTGGTGAGGTCTTGTTGTCTCGAGGGCTCTCACTCTGCGAGCGGTTTCGTATCCGTCGAGAACGGGCATTTGGCAATCGAGCAAAAGGAGATCGAAAGTCTCTGACTCCAGAACCCGAAGAACGTCTTCTCCGTGTTCCACCAAAACGTGTGAAAGACCCATAAGATCGAGCATCCGTCGGATGAGGAACGCATTGACCTCGTTGTCTTCCGCCACCAGAACGCGGGTGCCAGGCAGCCAAGGGGCTTCCTCTTGGAACGCGGGCGCAGGCAGAGGGCGCCCTGCGGTGGGCTCGAGCCGGAGAGTGGGTTCCGGCGCCTCGGCTAACGCGAGGGGAAGCTCAACCCAAAAGGTTGTTCCAAAACCCTGCACACTTGCGGCTCCCACGTGGCCTCCCATGAGTTCCACAAGCCTCTTCGTGATGGCAAGTCCGAGGCCTGTGCCTCCGAAACGGCGCGAGGTCGAACTGTCTTCTTGCGTGAAGGGTTGGAACAAGCGCCCCAGGGCGCCGGGGGCCATGCCCACTCCGGTGTCGCTGACTTCGATGCGCACCAGCGACCCATTGACCGAGCCCTTTGCCGATCCCTTTGTCGATCCCTTTGTCGACCCACAAGCGGAATCAGGCGAGGTTCCTGGCACACGTTTAGCCGCGACAATGACATCGCCCTTCGGTGTGAACTTCACGGCGTTGCCAATTAGATTGACGAGAATCTGGCGCAGCCTGTCGCAGTCCCCCACAACGCGGTGCGGAACATCGGCTGCCACAGAGGCCGTTAGGAGCACTCCCTTTTTTTCAGCAAGAATGCCGAACGACGACGTGATTTCGGTCAGCAGTCGGGGGAGGTCGAAATCGTCATGGCGGAGTTCCACTCGCCCAGAATCGATTTTTGAAAAGTCGAGAACGTCGCCAACGAGTGTCAAGAGATTCCCTGCCGACTGCTGCGCGTAACCGAGGTAGCGACGCTGTTCGGCGTTGAGTGCTGTTTCTGCCAGGAGTTCGGTCATGCCGAGGATGCCGTTCAGGGGCGTGCGAATTTCGTGACTTATTGTAGCAAGGAAGTTCGACTTTGCGCGGGCGCTTTCAAGCGCCTTCTCGCGCGAAGAAACAAGCTCGTCGATGAACTCCCAGACAATGAAGATTCCGCCAATGGCTCCTTCGCGCTGGAACCAGGGCTGAATCGTCCACTTCAACCACGACGTGGTTCCATCCGCGTGAACGTAACAGTCTTCCGATTTCGAGAGTGTTTCGCCAGCGAGGCCGCGTGCGTGAAGATGACCCCAAACGTCCCTATCTTCGGGAGCAACGTCGTAGTGGCACTTGCCAATGTGGCCTTCACGTCCTGCCTCGGGGCGGCCATGAGAACGGCTCTTCATCCACATGTCACTCACCGCAATGTAGCGCATTTCAGTGTCGAACATGGCCATGTGGATGGGCGCTCGGGAAACGACCTGACGAAGGAGGTCGCGTTCGCTCTCAATGGCTTCGGCGGCCTGGGCACGTGAATGCTCTGCATGCTTGCGTGCAACGTCGGCTCTGAGACGGGCTCGCCCCAGAAGAGCGACATACGGAGCGAGCAAGAGCGATGTGGTGACACCGAGTCCAATGAGGAGGAACCGTGACGTCAACACAGCGGCCAACGCATTTGAGTCCACTGGCCAAAGGGCACTGCCTCCCTGCGCGACGCTCGCGAGAGTCAGTGTGGCCAAACAGACGCCTGTCACTGCCAGTCTGGTTCGTTGGCTGCGCATGCGCTTCCATTCCCCCTTTGCCTCAGTCTAGAGGCAAGAGAGCGAGCACAGTGAAGAAAACGCGCCAATTCAACGACGGATGGGCTGCCGAGTCTGAGAATCGGTCAGGCCCTCGCGCAGCCCTGTGCGCACACCTTCTCGCATGGAAACGCCAAGCGAAGTTCCGACAGAAGCACCGAAGGCATGAGCGCTTTCTCCGAAAAGGTAATGAATGAAAAGCGGCAACTCTGGCCTCGATTCTTCGAGTTCGAACACTTCAGGTGCCTTCTCGAGTTTGGCGATTTCCGTCAGAGTGGCCAGGGCAAGTTCGCGGTCGCCGACCTTGTCGATAAGCCGAAGTTCGGCGGCTTCTGGACCCAACACGACGCGGCCGTCCGACATGCGTTCCATGGCCACATCACCCAATCCGCGTGCCGCTTTGACGTCGGACGCGAACTGCTCACGGGTTTTGTCGATGAGTCCCTGAAGGTAAGCCTTGTCGTCCTCGGTCCATTCCCTCATGGGACTTCCGGCATCTTTCAGTTTGCCCGTTTTGAGCGTCACAGGCTTGAGTTTCGCCCAGGACAGAAGTTCCGTAATTTCCACGCTCGACAAGATGACGCCGATAGACCCCACCATGGATCCCCGATTCGCGACAATGGCGCTTGCAGAGGCAATGGCGTAGTAGGCCCCACTCGCCGCAACATCGCGCACGTACGCCACCACAGGTTTGCGCTCTTTGGTGCGTTTGAGGGCGTCGTACATCTCTTGGCTCGGCACCACCGCTCCGCCAGGGGATTCGACCTCAAGAAGCACACCCTGAATACGTTCGTCGTCCATGGCTGCCTTGAGTTTTTCAAGCACGACGTCTGCCACGGGAGAATTGATTTCGCCCTCGAGGCGAATGCCGGCAAAGGCTTTTTCACCCATGCCGAGGCCCCGGAGGTACCGGGAGGCATCGTGGCTGTCGCCACCGCTCATACTTGTGAGTGTCATGCCGGGTGCTTTTGAAATTGCGTACCCCACCAGCCCCAAAACGCAACCGACCGTGAGAAGAGCAAGCGCCCCAATCACGGCCAGTGCGGTGAAGAACGTGTGAGGCCGACGCGCGTTGTTGACGTCAGCCATGGACTTTCAGTCCTCCACTCGGTCGGTTGTCTTGCGTTGAGCGCGTGCAAACGCTTCGGCAAAGCCTGTTGAGGCAGGACCCGCGGTTTGCGCTTGGTGGATGGTGCGCTGGTGCGTGTCGTCGAGGCCCTTTGTTGCGGCCTTTTGGGAGAGCTCGAAACGGCGTTCGGTGAGGTCGACGCGCAAAACGACGAACTCCATCTCGGTCTCGAGTTCAGGAAGCTGGTTCTCGGGATCCAGTTCGCTGATGTGGATGAGGCCTTCGACGCCAGGCGCAAGCTCAATGAATGCACCGAATTCAGCTGTGCGTGTCACCTTGCCGCGAGCGCGAGTGCCCGGGGTGAAGGTGTTGGCTGCATTTTCGTAAGGGTCTTCTGCAAGTTGCTTGATGCCAAGAGAAAAGCGCATGTTCTCGACGTCGATTTGAAGAACCTTCGCTTCGACTTCGTCGCCCTTCTTGTACAGGTCTTGGGGGTGCTTGATGCGCTCCGTCCAAGAAATGTCGGAGACGTGGATGAGTCCATCGACGCCTTCTTCGATGCCCACAAAGATGCCAAAGTCAGTGATGTTGCGGATTTTGCCACGAATGACATCGCCCACTTGGTACTTCTGCGTCACGAGTTCCCAAGGGTTGGGTTCCGTTTGCTTCATGCCAAGCGAAATGCGGTGGTTGTCGAGGTCAACCGAAAGAACAACGACCTCCACGTCGTCTCCGATAGAAACCACCTTGCTGGGGTGTTTCACACGGCGGTTCCAGGTCATTTCGGTGACGTGAATAAGACCTTCCACGCCGGGCTCCAGCTCCACGAAGGCGCCGTAGTCGGTGAGAGAAACGACCTTGCCACGCAGACGCTGGTTTGGAGTGTATTTTTCAGCCACAGAAACCCAGGGGTCAGCCTGGAGCTGCTTCAGGCCCAGAGACACGCGTTGCGTGTTGGCATCAAAGCTCAAGACCTTGACTTGAATTTCGTCACCCACAGTCAGCACTTCGCTCGGGCTATTCAAGCGGCCCCAGCTCATGTCGGTGATGTGGAGGAGGCCGTCGATGCCGCCGAGGTCAATGAACGCACCGTAGTCAGTGATGTTCTTCACGACGCCAGCCATAGAAGCGCCGACTTCGAGGTTCTTCAGAGTCTCGCTGCGTTGACGTTCGCGATCTTGCTCAAGAAGAACGCGGCGGGACAGAACGATGTTGCCACGCTTCTTGTTGAACTTGATGATTTTGAACTGGAGAGTTTGGCCAAGGAGTTTTTCGAGGTTCCGCACGGGGCGGAGGTCGACCTGGGATCCCGGAAGGAACGCCTTCACGCCGATGTCGACGGAAAGACCGCCCTTCACGCGGCCCACGATCTTGCCTTCAACAAGCTCGTTGCTTTCGTAGGCAACCGAAATACGGTCCCACGCCTTGAGCATATCGGCCTTGTCTTTCGACAAGACGAGCTCGCCTTCGTCGTCTTCGAACACGTCGACGAACACGTCGACCATGTCGCCCACTTGAAGGTTGAATGGGCCTTCGGCCATGAACTCCGACTTTGGCACGCTACCGGCCGACTTGTGGCCGATATCGATGACCACCATTTCGTCACGAAGCTCAATGACGCGGCCTTGAACAACTTGGCCTTCTTTAATGCCAGTGCCAATGCCTTCGTCTTGCGCCTTAAACAGAGTTTCGAAGCTACTTTCGTCGGCGCCGGCTTCCAGGAAGTCGACGTCTTCGTCGAGCCATTCGAGGCTCTGGTAATTCGCTTTTTTCTTCGTCGAGTCGGAGATGGAGTGCGTGGTGGCCATGTGTCGGAGATTCCTTTCGGGCTTCGTGTCACGTGCCAACCACAACTCGGCCTCCCCCATGGGGCACGGCGGGTCGGATCACGGGCAACAAAGCGGCAAGACGCGGAAAGCAGAGGCACCGGGACCCCGACGGTTCGAGAAGGGGGTCCACAGTGGTGAGCCCATATCACAACGGGGCTCGGAAGGATACGATCTACTTCTTTTTCTTGTTCGCGCGCGCGAAGGCGTCCGCGAAGAGGCCGGCACTTTGGCCAGCGGAGGGGTTTTCTTTCCTTATTTTCTGGAAACTTTCCCATTCGGTCATTTGCTCGCGCTCCTCGGGGGACATGTCTGCCTGACCCCCTCCGGCCTTCCGGGCTGCAAACTTCTTGGCGAGTTCTTCGGGCATTGGACCCTTCACCGACAACGAAAGCTTGTGACCTTCGAGGTCGAAGGAAAGCACGTGAACCTTCACGGCCTGACCTTCTTTCACCATTTCACGAGGATGAGCGACCCGCTTCTCCCAGGTGAGCTGGCTGACATGGGCCAAACCTTCAACGCCTTCAAAGACGCTGACGAACGCGCCAAAGTCGGCGAGGCGAACAACCGTTCCCTCGAGGACTTCCCCGGGAGTCAGACGAGTGGCGTTGGCAACCCAAGGGTCTTCTCCGGCGTCTTTGAGCGAAAGAGCAATGCGGAGGCGAGGGGCGTGTTCGATGCGAAGGATCTTCACGTTCACCTGCTCGCCCGGCTTCACCACTTCTTCGGCTTTTTTCACCCGCTTCCACGACAGTTCGGACAAAGGAATGAGCCCTTCCACACCACCCAGATCGGCGAACGCACCAAAATCGGCCAGACGCGTGACGGTCGCACGCAGGACCTGCCCCACCGAAAGGGTGCGCAGAAGCGCCTGCACGGTTTCCTGCTGCTCTTCGCGCAAAATAGACTTGCGCGAAAGAACGATGTTTTTGCCACCTTTGAATTCCGTGATGTGGAACTTGAACACCTGGCCCACATAGGCTTCCGGATTTTCCACTGGGACGGTGTCGATTTGGCTTTGGGGAACGAAAGCACGCTTGCCCGACAAGCTTGCCTCGAAGCCACCCTTGGTGACTTTTTCGATTTTCGCTTCCACGGGAACCTTGTTTTCATAGGCACTGCGCAGGGCCGTGTCGTCGGTTTCACCGCGACGCAGCTGCCGGGTGAGGATAACCTCCGACCCGTTGTCTTCCCGCACGTATACGGTGACGTCGTCTCCGAGTTTGGGCATGAGGGCATCGCCGCCTTTGTATTCCTCAATCGCCAGGGCACCGGCATTTTTTCCGCCGAGCTCTATGAACAAGAACTCCTCGCCCACCGACATGACGCGCCCGGTCACCTGTTCGCCCTGACGATACCGACGTGTTTGAACGTTCACGGTTTCGCCGGAAAGCAGGGCCTCAAATTCATCGGAGCCCCGTTCTTCCGCGGCAAAGGGGTCGCGCGAGAGGTCTTCTTTGTCGACGTAGTGGAATTTTGCCATGACGAGACTATCCTTCTTCAGTGCGCGAGTCGGAGCGACGAGGGGGAAGTGAGATGCAGGGGCTGGAGACTTTTCCGCCCGCGATGCGAACCCTGGTTTGCCACAGACGCCATGTCCTTTCAATGCGCCGCGCCGAAAGAAGGAGTCTTTTCGTGTCCGTCCGTTCGATGACCCCCAGGGCCCTTCTTGCGTTGGTGCTCAGAGCAGTGACTGTGATTGCCCTGACTGCCTCTCTTCCTGTGTTGAATGGTGTGGCGCCCTTTTTCTCGCGCGCGCAGGCACAGCCAGAGGCAGGCGCTCGAGAAACCCAAGGGCGTCGCAACCTCCGCACGACTCTGGGGCTTTTGGCTCCTTTGGGTCGTCTCGACCCTGCTGTTGTGCGGGCGTTTGAAGAAAAAGCCGGTGTGAACGTCCGGGTCGACTTCGTGGCCAGCGGTCAGGAATATGAGAACAGACTTCGCTCGAGCCCACACGCCTGGGACGTCGTGGTGGCCGATGAGCAGCGCCTCGCACAGCTTTATTTTGCCAAGGTCATTCGGCCGCTGCCGGCTTCAGCCGCTGAAAAGGCTTCCGCCGCTTCCGCAGCGCGCCCCGGCGCCTACGCGGCAGGCGAGGCGGTTTTCGCTCCCTTGATGGCCGACCCCCTTGGCCTTGCGTGGGTGAAGGGGTCTCTGG
>JADCJN010000068.1 GCA_020247005.1 Silvanigrellales bacterium | reverse complement strand
GTCGGATGTCAGCGTGAATGTGAAGTCTGGTGAATCGGTCGCACTCATTGGCCACAATGGTTCCGGAAAGTCGACTTTGCTGAAGGTGATTGCCGGGATCATCGACCCCCCGGGCGCCAATGTGAAGGTAAACGGACGCATCGCGCCCATGATTGAGCTTTCTGCGGGGTTTGACGGCGAGCTTTCGGGGCGCGAAAACATCGTTCTCTCGTGCACTCTTATGGGACTTTCCATGGCCGAAATCGACGAGCGGATGGAGGGCATCATTGATTTTGCAGAGCTCCGTGATTTCATCGAGATGCCCTTCAAGAACTACTCCAGTGGAATGCAAGCGCGTTTAGGTTTCGCTTGCGCGACAGCTGTGGACCCGGACATTATTCTTGCGGACGAAGTGCTTGCCGTTGGAGATTCCAACTTCGCACGCAAATGCCTCAATCGAATTGCTGAGCTCAAAGCTCTGGGGGCATCGGTACTTCTTGTCTCGCACGATGCTTCTGCCGTGCGCCTTTTTTGCGATCGTGCCTACGTTTTTGACGAAGGGCGTGTTGTTTACGAGGGAGATGTTCATGCTGCTCTCGGTGTGCACGAGGAAACGATGGAGAAACGTTACCTCAAAGGCGAAGAGGCCCGCAAAAAACCAACGTCACGTCACAAGTCGGAGCTTGGCTCTCGATCTGGCCCCGCGGTGGGCATCGGCTACACGCTTAAGCACCGGCATGCCGAGGCGCCGCTACAGGTGACTGAATTAGATGTGGCAAAAGCCTTCGAGATAGTACTTGAGGTCGACACTCGTGGCGACGAGAAATTTGAGGGCGATGCTGCCGTGGCTTTTTGTCTCGTTTCTATCGATGGTGTTCGCGTTTGCGGCTACGAGACTCCTTTTTTGTTGACGCGTCCGATTTCAATGACGAACGAACGCAGCCAACGCGACGTCTCATTCAGTTTTTTAAATGGGATTCCGGAGCTTGCTGCGGGAAGCTACCGATTGATGGCTTCCTTGCGCGATTCTTATGGAAAAAGGCTCTTGTTCCTTCAAGAAATAGGCGAAATTAAAGTTACAAATAGCGCTGGAGGAGAGAATCAGGAAGGTGACTTATTAGTTCTTTCGGGGCGCGTTTCTGTGAGGCAAATCGGCCGTCAGCCGCAGACGAGGTGATTGAACCGATGACATGCATGAGTTAGCCTGTGGGTTTGAAAGCGGCAGCTGTAGCGCCAAGTGTGGTTGTTCGTCGCTAGACCCCAGGGAAAAAAGTCATGCGCAAGATTCTTGCTGTCCTTCGGACCTCAGCGGTGCCACTTTTGGCCTTTTTGATGGCGATCGGAAGCTTATTTTTTCTTTGGTTTTCCCTTCTCGAAAGGGTGCCTTCAGAGATGCGTCGCGCTCTTGACGGCGATTCTGAAATGTCAGAAAAGCCGTTTCTTCTTGAACGGCGGCCTGGAAGTGAGCGAAAACGAGCCATAAATATCCGGTTGTTTCGAGCTCGCGGCCATGAAACGTCTCTTTATTTGTACCCATTCTACGAGAAAAAACCGGGCACTGATGCTGTTTGGATCTTGCAGAAACTCGGAGATGCCTCCTGCAGGTTCACGTCGGTTTCTGAAGATGTTCGAGTGACCAAGGAGCGGATTCGCTTTGAGCTGACTTCGAATTGGAAAGACTGCGCTTCCAATAGCGCGACCTGGGAGCTCCGTTTCGAGAAAGACTCGGGTGTCAGGGCAGGCTTCTGGGGTTGGACGTCTGAGAATCCTTCCATTAGCACAGGGCCCCGTGCGGTTGTCTGGACGTCTCTTCAGGGCGTTGAGCGGATGCATGCGTTTCTGAAGGGTCATTATGGATATGCCTCTTCCACGCCTAATGCGACACGTCTCGAGCTTCTGTCGTGGCATTGGTTTGGCAGCCTCACCGATGCGCGCGCTCCTCTTTTAGCTGGAATTTCTTCTTTGGTGATTTTTTTCGGCTTGGCGATGCTGGTATGGTGCGAGTGGGGTTCCATTCGAGGTCGTGTTCGGAAGGCGCTGAGGTTGGCTGGGGTCGTTTTCATCATGCCAGCACTTTGCGCACTCTGGGCTGTTTTGACTCCGCCCCTTCAGGCACCCGATGAACCCGATCACCTCTTGGCATACTCAAAGTCCCTCTCAAGTCCTCGAGAATCGAGAGAGTTCGATGCCGCTCTGGAACGGGAGGCGAGAAGGGTTCATTTCGAGAGAATAAAGTTCCGTGAAAGCGAAACTTTCAATGCCGCATTTTTACATGAGCCGTATCCTGCCGCGTGGTCGAGGCATGTGGCGGGGTACGATGTCTCTCTGCGTTCACCCTTGTTTGCGTCTCTTTTTGGTTGGGTTGATGAGTTCAATGAAGGGTTGAGAGAACCCTTTGCGACTCTCGCAACGTTTCGGTTCATTCAATGGGTGCTTTTGTCAATTTCTGTCGTTTGTGTTGCATTTGTCTCGTCGGGCATCTTTCAGATTAACACAGAGGCGGCGGGTGGCAGCGACGAGAGTGCCAGTCCCCTCGTCTCGGGCTTTGTTCCACTTTTGATCGCACCGTCTCTTGTGTTCTTTAGTGTGCAACTGTCGAATTATTCTTTCCTCATTGTGGGCACTCTCTTCCTGGTTCATCTCTTTGTTGCGCCGAGAAAAAGCATGGGATGGGCGGCAGAAGGCACACTGCTGGCTATGGGCGTTTGCCTCAGCGTGTTGTCTGGTCGAAATGGGCTTCCTGCTCTTGGATTTCCTGTTTTATATTCGTTTTTGCGAGCGGCAAAGTCGTTTCGTTTCGTCCCGCAATGGTGCTTGGCGGGCGTGTTGTCCATTGTTTTGATTCTATTTATTCCCGCTGAATTCTTTGGTTACCTCGGGTTTGTCGGCCGTGCTTTTGGAAGTGAATTTCTGACGGGAAAAATCACGGCTATTGCGCTCGTCGTTGCCAGCTTTGGGGCTGGTTTTTGCGCGGAATGGTTTTTGAAGAAGATGGAATCGCGCTTTCCCGACTGGAAGGAAAAGCTCCCTTCCCATGCATCATTGGCGAGAGTCTTGTGTGCTGTGCTTTTGGCTTTCATTGTCATTTCGTCGGCTCTAAAAATGAGTCCGTTGGCAAACGTGGAACGACGAGTCAGCCATGCGTCTCTTTCTTATTTCTGGGAAGTGATACCCCGATTTGTTTTGAATCTGGGATTCAATAACCCGGATCCTTACCTCAGCCAGTCGTTTTGGTCGGGGTTCGGTTGGCTCGATGTCAACCTGCCTCGTCGGCTCTTGCGCGTGCTGAAAAGCGTCCCTCTTGTTGCTGCTGTTTCGCTTTCTGTGTGGGCTCTTTTTAAACCTGTTTCGCGAGTGAAGCTCGTAACACCATTTCTCTGTGTGATTGCGGCAACAGCCATCATTGGCATGCAAGCACTCGCCATCGCGCAGGAAGATATCAACCTCCACGGAAGATACCTCTCGGTGTCCTACTTTTTGATATTGGGGGGCACGCTCGTCCCCTTGTTGCAAACTTTTTCCCGCTTGCCAAAGTTTAAGTTTGCGCCGTTCGTGGTACTTTGTCTGGGTGTCGCATTGCATGTTTACTCTCTGACAGCTCTGGTGGAACGTTACTTTATTTGAGAGGCTACGTTGCAATTCGTAGGCGGTTTTAAGAACCACTGAGAGAGTGGGCGCTTTGCTATTCTTATTTTAGCGGGGCAGTTTTTGCCTGCTCAAAGCTTTTCGAGAAACCGGCCTGCTGGAAAAATTTCGATGCTATTAGCATCTGGAAAACACGATGTTACTCACGGTGTGCTTTGAGTTGCAGGTACACCGACGCTGCACAGGTTATGTGCGTACCGGAACCCGCACCATGTGGCTCCGGTCCGAGGCCGGGTGACGTCGAAGGTTCACGGTTCAATTCGCTTCTTTGAGGCCTGCTGCACGATCGCCGAGGTCCTTCAGCCAGGTCTGCCAGCTTTGAGATCCGTTGCGCTTGGCTTCCGCATCAAAGGCCCCGCGTTGCTTCAGGCTCAGGCGTCTTGCGCACCGGGCGTAAATCATCGTGGCGTCGGGGCAGAAATGCAGTGTCCTAAAGTACTCTCTTGCTTCTTTCGAAAGAGCCTAATAAGGTATTTAAAGACCTCTCTTTTTGAAAGATCAATTTATGATCAGGGTCTTGAGGTTACAGGTCCACATCGACGGCCAATGGCGCAGTGCTGCGAGGGTGATCCCTTCGGCCCGAGGGAGCAAGGATCCGAATGCGGACGTCATTGTGCGCTACGAGTTCGACTACGCTCTCGACTATGAAGGGCGCAACGACCGCCCGCAGGCAGCCGTTTCTCTTGCCACGCCTGTGTCGAGTGCCGACATTGCTTGCGAAAAGTGGCCAGGCTTCCTCATGGACCTTCTGCCGCAAGGACACGCCCTCAAGTCGCTTCGCCGATTTTTCCCTGACATCCAGGACACGCCCGAGCAGTATTGGCGCATGCTCACCGAGTTCCCCATCATGCCGCCAGGCAACCTGCGCATTGTGGGTGATGGCGGCAGGCTCAACGGCCTTCGGAACCTGCAGGCCTATGCTCGGAGCGTCGGAGGTGGCCGACAACGCAGGGCAGCAGGTTTTTCTCGCGAGGAGGTTATTCAGAAGGGCTCCGATTTGGTGGAACACATGATAGCCCATGGCGCCGTCGTCGCCGGAGCTTCAGGCGCAGGCGGAGCCGCCCCGAAGTTCCTTCTGCGCGAAGACTCCGCGGGTCTCTTTCACGCCGATGGGGCCCTCGAGGATGCCAAGACGCTCCGCCACTGGCTAGTGAAGTACCCACGTGGCAACACTCCGACGGACGAAGAGATTCTTCGGGTGGAGGGTGCCATCCTCGATGCTGCTGCCCACACGGGGCTTCGCGTGTTCGGAAACGTTCGGCACGAAGGCAATGCCTTGTTCATCGAGCGGTTCGACCGCGTTCGCCCCCAGAGCGGCGCTCCCCTTGAATACCTCGCCCTAGAGAGCTTTTACAGCGCTCTGGGTGAAACTCTGCACGGCGCTCTGTGTACCCACGAAACCTACCTCGGGCTTATTGCCAGGCATGTGACTTCTCGTCCCGCTGAGAACGAGATTGCAGAGTACGTCGCCCGCGACATCCTTGCGCAAATGACTGCCAACAACGACAACCATGGTCGAAACTCGTCGTTTCTCACTGGGGCTGCGGGAACAGAGCTCGCTCCACTCTACGACGTTGCCCCCATGAAGTGGGACAGCGAAGGTGTTTCTCCGGCCACCTACTGGGAGACGAACTTCGCGTCCTGGAAAAGCGACGTGGCGTCGCGTCTTGAACTCGACGTGGGCGCTCTCGACGAAGCTCTGGCCGAGCGTCTCGAGGGGCTCGCCCGAATGCCCGCCCTCTTGGAAGAACGCGGCGTCATGGAGTCGTACCGGCGGCGCGGGCAAGGCGATGCGCGCATGCAAGAAGTCATCGATCTTTCCAGGCGTGCCCTGGAAAGACGCGCGCAGAGCGGCCTGTGAAGCGACTGCGTGATGAAGGGGGCAAAGTGACCACGAGAGTTCTCAAGGACAAGAAGAAGCGGGAGGTACTGCGCCTCGAATTCTATGGTGCGATTTCGAGCGGCAAGGCGCCGGCGATCTCTGAAGTCGTTCGTACTCTCCGTCGTTTGCATGGTCTCACGCGTGCTGCTTTCGCCATGAAGGCTGGCATTTCTGAAGAGTCGCTCAAGCGCATTGAACAGGGGCGTGCAAATCCAACCCTCGAGACTCTCGAGCGGCTCCTGGCCCTCGGGTCGCTGACGCTGACAGTGCGAGTGCTCACCAGCGAGGAGCTTGTTGACAGGAGGAACGCGAAGGTTCGGGCCGCAAACGCCGCCAAGCATACGAAGGCCTTCGCCGAGTGACACTGGTTCACGCACTGTTTCACCGGGCACAGATTGCGGATGTTCATTCTCGTCAGTACGCTTACAAAATACGTGGAGTTTTGTAACCATGCTGACAAGGCTTCTGATACCACCAAAAACACAAGACTTTTTCCTGTTCGGAGCGCGTGCGACGGGGAAAACGACGCTGCTTGGGCAGTGCCTTGCCGTCCTCCGTGCGAAACGTGGTGGTTGACGAGGTTCAGCGTGAACCTTCCTTGCTCGACGTCATTCAACCCTTCCTGCGCACCGGTCAGTTTCGCTTCGTGCTCACCGGCTCGAGCGCCCGAAAGCTGCGTCGGGGGATGGCGAATCTTCTGGGCGGGCGCGCCGTCACAAGGTCACTGTGGCCGCTGGTATCGTGGGAACGGCCGCGGCACCCGGGCTGGGAAGAAGAGTCTCTTGCCTGGGGTGGGCTCCCCATGGTCGCTTTGGCCGGTGGCGGTGACGAGGAGCGCAAAGACCTTTTGAGAAGTTACGTTTCCACGTACCTGGCCGAGGAGGTTGTTGCGGAACAACTGGTGCGCAATTTGGTTCCATTCCGGCGGTTTTTGGGTGTGGCAGCGCAAATGAGCGGGAAAATCATAAACACGTCGGCTATTGCTCGCGACATTGGCACCAGCCACAACACCGTTGCTTCGTATTTCGAGATTTTGGAAGAAACGCTCGTGGGGTTTGGCTTGCCTGCGTGGAGTGCTTCAGTACGCAAACGCTTGCGTGCTAAGCCTAAGTTTTATCTTTTCGACACAGGGCTCACTCGCGCTTTGTGTCGCACTCTCGAGGCACTGCCGAGGCCGGGGACGAGCGTCTATGGCGACCTGTTTGAGCAAATGGTTTTGTGCGAGGTGCAGGCTCTCAAAGCCTACTTCAAACCCGACTGGGAACTTGCCTACCTGTGCTCGGAGGCAGGTGCGGAAATCGACCTAGTCATTGACACCGGCATCAGCGCGCCCATTCTTGTGGAAATCAAGTCGACCGACGATGTGACCAAACTGAGCCCGGCCGGGGAGCTTCGTCTTCTGGACGACACTCCGGCTTCACGCCGGCTCGTGTTGAGCCGAGACCCCATTCCAAAAATGCTCGCAAACGGGATTGAGGCGCTGCCTTGGCGGCGCGGACTCGCCGAAATTTTCAACCTGCCCCAGGAGGCATGAAAGTGCGCCGGTGTTTTGCAGGGAGCTGTCCACTCCGTTTCCCTCTGGAGGCCAAGGGCTCACGTTTTATGAAAGCAGCCTGATAGGAACAATTTTGCCAGCCCAGAGTTCTTCGAAGAATTGGCCTGCCGGAAAAATTTCGATTCCATCGGCGCGATTTTGAGGCAAGGCGGCATTGCACACAAGAATGCGACGCGCTGCGGGAAACTCTTTGGCAAATTCTTTGAGCCCTTTGAAGTCGTCGGCATCCCGAAATTCGGTTCCTTTGACTTCAATGCCAAGAAGCGAGTCGCCGCTTGCAACAACGAAATCGACCTCGAGTTTCGACTGTGTTCTCCAGAACGAGATGTCGCAGTGTAACCGACGGTACTCACGGTGTGCTTTGAGTTCCAAGTACACAAGGTGCTCAAGGTTTTGCCCGAAGCTTTCTGTGCCGGGCCGAACGCGTGCGAGTCCTTTTAGGGAATTTGCCACGCCTATGTCGAAGAAGTAGAGCTTTGGCATGCTCACCACTTTGCGCTTGGCAGCAGTGTTCAGAGGCAAAAGAACGTCGGCAACCAGCGTGTCCACAAGAAGGTCGACATAGGAGCGCAGCACCTTGGCGCTCACACCCACGTCGCTCGCGAGTTTTTCGAAGTTCATGAGTTGACCGTTGCAACTGCCCGCGACGTTCAAGAACCGAGAAAAATCGTGAACAGAACGAACGAGCGCTTCGGCCTGAATTTCTTCGCGCAAATAGAGCCCAACGTAGGCATCGAGATCTTCGAATGGGTTTACAGAGGTCAAAAGGCTTGGCAGACCTCCTTGTTCGAGCAGAGTGAGCCAGTTCAGCCCCGCTTTTGCAGTCGCCAACTCGTGGGTGGTGAGGGGAAGCAGGAAATGCCGCCGGGCTCTGCCCCCAAGAAGGTTCACGCCTCCCCGGCGCAGCTTCCTCGCACTGGAGCCTGTGAGGACAAACTTCAGCGCGGGTCGGCTTTCCAAGAGCCGATGCACAACGTCGAGCAGCTCCGGCAGCGATTGAATTTCATCGATAACAACCAGCCCGCCTGCCGGAGCGAGATCTTCCAAAACTTCGGGGCGTGCCGAGAGCAGGCGAAATTGAGGGGGTGACAAGAGGTCGACAAATGTGGCCGCCGGACAGGTGGCTTTCAGCAGGGTCGACTTCCCAACCTGACGAGGCCCGAATAAAAATGTGATTTTTTCTGAAACAATTTTAGAGAGATCCAAAGTTCTTTCGATCATCTTTCCTCCGGGGAAAGAAAATAGGCAAAAATCTTCCCTCTCAGGTTTAACCTCGGGGAGGAGTGATTTCTAGTTTCCCGCAGACCTTCTGCGGGAAATGTGCTATTTTCCGCAGGAGGTCTGCGGGAAATCGGAAAGACGGGGTATCTATGCAATATAAAAGGGTTCTTTCGCTTCGCGACAGCGTGGTGAAAAAAAGCGTTCTTTTGCTTGGCCCCCGTCGCACCGGAAAGTCTTGGCTCCTTCGCCATGAGCTTCCTCCTCACACCGCTTTGAATCTCTTGCATTCCGAGACATTCGCACGGCTCACCCAAAAACCAGGCCTCCTGCGAGAGTTGGCGACAAGCCAAACAACGCTCATTTCAATAGATGAAATTCAACGGTTGCCTTGGCTCATGAACGAGGTGCATGCCCTCATTGAAGAGCAGCCCAGCCTTCGTTTTGTTTTGACGGGAAGCAGCGCGCGAAAACTTCGAAGCCAACACACATCACTTATGGCGGGGCGTGCCCGCACGCATCACCTCCACCCACTGGTGACTCCCGAACTTGAAGAACACAACTGGCCCCTGGAAAAACGACTCCTTTTTGGCAGCCTCCCGGCCGTGGTGAGCTCCGACAACCCCTTTGAAGAATTGAAAGACTATGCCGGAGATTACCTTCGAGAAGAGATTGCTGCAGAAGGGTATGCGCGCAACCTCGAAGCTTTTTCGCGATTCCTCACGGTGGCAGCCACGTGCCAAGGGTGCGAGGTGAACTTCGAAAAGGTCGCATCCGACTGCCAAGTGCCAGCGCGCACCGTTCGTGAATATTTTCACATTCTCGAAGACACACTTGTGGGCTCACTTGTTCGTCCTTTTTCCGGAACAACGAAACGCAAGCCTGTTTCGCGATCCAAATTTTATCTCTTTGACGTGGGTGTGCACAATGCCCTTGTGGGCCTTAGCAGTTTGCCTCTTGCCGACACGAAGCTGGGCACTCAAATGGAGTCTGTTGTTTTTCAAGAACTCCAGGCTCGGCTCAGCTACGCGCGCGACGAACGACCTCTGACCTATTGGCGCACCCAGGGAGGCGCCCACGAGGTTGATTTTTTGTTGGGCGACGAAATTGCCATTGAAGTGAAAGCCACAAGAGCACCGACTCAAGCCGACCTGAAAGGACTCCGCGCGCTTTCAGAGGAAAGGAACTTCCGAAGGAAAATTCTGGTGTCGCGCGATCCCCTGCACCGAGAAGCCGTGGGCGGCATCGAATTCCTTTCTTTCGAAACATTTGTGTCGGAACTCTGGGCAGGGAAAATTTGAGTTCACTCATCATTTCACAGAGCGGGCTTCTTCCACCGCTTGCTGGAATTCTGCCCACTCGAGAGCACCTTTACCCACGTCGCCTTGGAAGAGCACTTCGATTTCAGGGCCGAGTTCCGTTTCACCCGAGGCACGCAGAAGGAGGCCCCCATAGCCGCGATTGCGCAGTTCCCGCGCAAAGGTTCCGCCGTCGTGCGGGTCGCTCGGAGCGAAATTGTAGTCGGTCACAACCACATCGAGTGAGGCAAGGAAGGACGATTCACGTTCGCAGGTGTCGAAAAAGGCTGTGGTGCTCGCAAACGCGCGGAAGCGTGTTTGTTCTTCCAGTTTCATTTTCCAAGCCAAGCGAAAAGAAAGGGAATCGTCGAGAAATGCGACGCTGAGTTTTGGCGAGGATGCAGTGGGCGCATGTGCAGATGCAGCAACGGTTGTCTCAGACTCCGGCAACGAAGCCAGAATGAGCTTCAGAAGGTGTGCTCGGCCCATGGGCTTCGGCAGCACCGTGTCCGCGCCCGCCGCCAGTGCTGCTTGGGCTTCGCCGGCAAGAAAGCGATTGGAGTGAACGCAGATGTGCCCGGCAAATTCCACTTCGCGCAGGCTACGAACGATATCGAGTCCGCATTTCGAGTGTGGGCCAAGGTCGACATCCTCAATGAGAAGAACAGGCGAATGTTCCTTTACGGCTGCAAAAGCCTCAACCGCGTTCCGCGCGAACACCATGCGAATCCGCCCCGCCAGGGCCTCCGATCGATCCACAAGTGAGTGAAGCCCGTTGCGGTAAACGGCCTCGTCGTCCACCACCAGCACGGTGGGAAGTGCTGATGCCGAGTCCTTGTTTGAAGAACACAAGGCCTCAAGCCGCGCCACAAGAATGGCCTCGATTTCTGCTTCGTGGCTGTCGGGCCTGGCACCCGCCTGGCGGAGCTCCGCAATACGCACAGCCGCGAAGGCGCTTTGAATGTCTTGCGAGCACTTTGGCAAGGCGTCGAACCGAGGCGCGCACACGGCACTCGAGGCCGGCAGCGTGAAGACGAACTCGACCATGCCTCCGGGGTGCCGGTCGTTTGTCTCGGAGACGCATCGGATCGTCCCCCCATGAGCCTCGACGATCTTTTTTGCGATGGCGAGGCCCAGGCCCGTGCCGCCTTTTTTGCCCAAGGTAAAGAACGCATCAAAGAGCTTGGGCAGGCTTTCTGCCGGGATCACCGATCCCGCATTGCCAATCGTGAACTCCACAAAGCCGTCATGTTCGACAGTGCGGATCCACAGGCGTCCCTTTTCGTGCATGGCTTGCACCGCATTGCCAAGGATGTTGGCGAACACGCGCCCCAGGCGAAGGGAGTCAACTCGTACCATGTTGCGATGAGCGAATGAATACCCAAGAGAAACATCGGCATGGGCGTAAACCCGAAAGAGGTCTCCCAAGGCCGCTTCGACCAACGCCTCGGGCGCTGCGTCTTCGAGGTAGAGTTTCGCTTCTGAGCCTATGTGCATCACGTCTTGAAGCATGCCCTCGACGCTCGCCATGGCCTGGTTTACTTCGGGTAATGTCACCTTCAGGACTTCGCGCACCTCGTTCGGGTCTTCTGTTCCTTCCACAATGTGGATGATGCTTTTGAACATGGAGAAAGGTTTGCGCACGTCGTGGGCCAGCGCCTGGGTTGTGCGCGCAATGGCGGCGGTGGCGGCGTGGGCAGCCACCTCCTGGACGAGCCGCTTCACGTCGGCAATGCTTTTGCGGTGGGCGTCCACGAGTGCGTTGAGTTCCCGGATGCATGAAACCGGAGCCGCCTGTGCCTCGCACAAATCGAAATCGTAGGCGCGTGTGACCAGAGGATGCACGAGTTCGCGGGCAAACTCTTTCGCCGCGCGTCGGACGACCTCTACGACGCCCACGACGAGGAGCAAGCCCAGCGCCGCGAGTGTCGCAATAAAAGAAAAATGCGGCCAACGCGAGCTTCGGAGGAGCACTTCGCCTGCGGTGAACGCGGGCAGCGTGACCTTTTGCACGCTTGTCCACGGCGACACCGGCTGGGGGCGGCATGCGTTTTGTCGGGATGGAAGCGCCAAAAGGACGCGTCCTCCTTCGCACATCGCGACGTCGGTGCTCCCCGTTTCGCTGCGCAGACTCGCCAGAGCGGTTTCGAGGAGGGGTCTGTTTCGTTGTTGAAGGGCGATAGACGCCACGTGCTCGAAGCGTTCGCGTGCCTGCTGAGTGGAGCGTTGGCGCGCTTGGAGCGTGACGAGAGCGAGGGCCACGCACGCCGCCAGGAACGCGGTGCCAAGCGCCAAAAAGGGCATGGCCATGCGACGGCGGAACCAGGTTCCCACGTTCATCCGTTACTTTCCTCGGAAGAGGTGGAACACGTTTCCCGATCGCGAAAGGAGGTCTTCGTCGGTTTCGAGCCTGTCGCGTCGGTAGAGAATCTGGTCGGAGACCATTCCCACGTGAACAAAGGGAACTTCTTCCAAAATAGCGCGGCTCACCTTTTGGTAATGCGGGTCGAGCTCCTCCAGATTTACAATGGCGCGACCTTCTTCAAGGAGCGCAGAAACCGTGGGGCGCTGGATCATGGGCGAGGTGATGGCACCGCTCGCACCCAAGATGTGGTAGGCACCATCCGGATCGCCATTCCACACGCTAAAGCCGCCGATAATGACATCAGCTGTATGTCGCTTGTAGTACTCTTCTAAACTCTCTTTGGGGGACACTTTGCCCGAGTCGGCTGTGAGGCGTAGGCCCGCGGTGCGAAAAGCGTCAATTAGGGCCGTGCTGTCGCGTCCTGTGATGAACTTCAGAGGCTGCGTCTGTGTTGCGCGCTTGAGTTCTTCGATGTCGGCCTCGTGGGCCTTCACCCGTGTGGCCACCTCGCTCTCCTCAAGGCGGCCGGCTTGGAAGGGGAGGTAAAATTGGGGGTCGAACCGGAGGCCTGGCGAGAATCCAAAGGTCTGCGGGCCACCCTCCTTGGCAGAGAAAAGGCTCCATACGAGCGCTTGGAGTGCCTTGCGCCGCTCGGGGCGCGCAAAGAATCGACCGGGAAGTCCATTTAGGTCCAAGCTTTGGTGGGCCGACTCAGGCCCAGAGAGGCACCTTGCGTTCGGATTCTTTTCGCACTCTTCAAACCAGTGGCGGCCGAAGGTGTAGAAGGCGTCGATTTCTCCGCCCGTCACAAGATCCATGGCGTCTTGGGCTTTCGCCACAACAACAGTCACCTCTTTGAACAAACCCCTGTGCCTCGAATGCGGGTTTGGCCGAAAACGCGCAGCGTCCTCGGCCTCATGTTCCACAACATACGCGCCTGTTCCCAGAGTCTCGTCGCCTTGAACAACCACCGCGGCATAGCGATTGCCCGCAAGGTCCTCAAGGGCGGAACGGTAGGGGGCGGCAAACTCAATTTCAAGAACGTCGATTGCCGGCGCTCTTACGCCATCAAGAACTCCGGTTTTCTGGAAACTCTCGAAGCCCTTTGTTCTGTAGAGGACGTCAGAGAGGCTCGAGTTGGAAGACTTGGGTGCCCTCTTCAGGCCTTCTTCCCAAGCCTTCTTGAAATGTCCTGCTGTGAGGCGATCACCATTCGAAAACCTCCTCTCGACATCAATTTTGAATGTGTACTTTGCGCGGTCGTGGGAAACAGACCATGAGAGAGCGGCTTCCGGCTCGATGCGCCCCAGGCGATTGCGCACGAGGGGCTCGTATACGTTGGCCATGAGGGCATCGGCAAACCGCGTGTGCTGGAGAGCAGGAGTCAAAGAACCCCACGGCACGGGGAATCCGACTCGAAGTGTGGTGATGCTGTTTGTTCCCATAGTGGCGCTCCCTTTCAACACAAGCGGAATGGCCAGAAGCGTGATCGCCGAAACCACCGCCCGTGCAAACACCCTGCGCAGCGTTGTCTTAGTTGTCTCTACTGACGTTCCCATCGGTGTCCTTTCTTTCGCCATCGCTTTCTTTGTTTTCGTCTGCCGCAGCGTTTCTATCGTCGTCGTTTCGCTCCCGTGCTTTTGCGATGGCGGCCGCTTGCGCGACGCTCGTGAGGGGCAAAAGAGAAAGAACTGCGAGGACAAAATGACGAAGTGACACCTTCATACGATTCTCCTTTCGGGAGGGTTTCTGGACACAGAATGGGGCAACCAGCAGCCCGGATCACGGGCAAGGAAATTCCCCGTCGCGGCGAAGGCGGCGTTACGATCGCCGCCGCACCGAGAGAGGAAACGGCAGTCGCCACACCCTTCGATTTGAGATTCACGGAGTGCTCGAAGGAGCGGATGATTCAGATAGAGATTTTCGAGGCCATCGCGAAGAACGTGCCCCAGAACAGTGGAGGTTCGGCTCGAGACCTTCAATCCGCCTCGATAATCCACGACAATGGACTGGAACCGGTAATGTGAGCCGAGGCCCTCTTCCAGAAGTGCGAAGAGGGGTTTGTGCGTGTTGGTCGCAACGCCCGATGCCCGCGACAACGAAACGATCTGCTCAAGAGCGGATTTCAGCTCTTCACCGCACAGAGGCGCATCGTCGCCGCTTGCGACAAGTTCTTTGCCGGCGCCTTCAACAACCAGGCGCACGAAGTTGAGTTGGGGAATGCGGTGGAGCTTCGCCCAGGCGAAGAACTCGGGAAGCTCAGATGCGGTGCGTCGAGAGAGGATGGACAGGACTGAGAAAGGCAGCCCCGCGTTGCGAAGATTCTCCATGCCGGAGAGCGCATGCTGGAAGCGGCCGCGACCCCGAACGGCGTCGTGTGAAACCGCGTTTGCTCCATCGAAGGAAATTTGGAAGTGGGGTTTCCAAGGCGCGAGGCGCTCGACAAGCAGAGGACGCAGAGTCGTGCCGTTGGTGAGAATCGACACAGGGCAATTCCCAAATGTCTGGCGAATGCGTTTGAGGAGAGCAACAAGAAGCGGGCTCGTGGTGGGTTCGCCGCCGCAAAGAATGAGGGAGGGCGAACGTTTGAGCTTGGAGAGGAGGCTTGCGTAGGCGTCGAGAACAGCGAACCACTCTTCTTCGGAGAGGGCACCCTTGTTATCGTGATGGGGGTGGTAACAGTGGGCGCACCGCAAATTGCAGTGGTTTGTGATGTCAAGCTGAATTTCTAGCACTTCGGGGCGGCTGGACTTCCGGATAAACCTCAGAAGTTTAGCTTCAATGCCTCGAAACGCTGTTACGTTCGGAGCGGGCAGTAACTTTGTCAGTTTTAACATGTGCTCCGAACTCCTCTGCCTGCTCGCAACCCGCGGCCCGAAAGCGGCCTTGGTGCGAGGGGAGGTAGCGACGTTCGTCTGGGTGGTCAATGAAAAATCATTCGAGGTTTCACTTCACAGCCGCGACTGCTGCAATTATTATTTTTCGTTACTTTTTTCGCCACCCAGTCTCGCAGAAGGCTTGGTTTCTGGATGATGCGTGCGTACGTTTCGGAATGGAGGAGATTCAGAGCTCTGTGCGGAGGGAGTTCATTGCGATGGAGCCAAGACTTTCCGATGTGGGGGGGCCAAGCAGCGGCACGCTTTTTTAAGCCATGCTCTCGCGAAGTGATAGAAATCTTCTATATTGAACTCACGAGTCCCGCGTTTCTCCCCGTCCCGGTGCGGCAAGCCGCCCCGAGCCGGGTCAAACGCGCGACTCGTTTCGTTACAGAAAGCGTCAGCCTGACGCGAATTTGATGCGTTCTTCATCAAGCCATGGGCGATCCG
>JADCJN010000067.1 GCA_020247005.1 Silvanigrellales bacterium | reverse complement strand
TCTGGACGTTTGATGGCTACGACAACTCGTATTACCGGGTGAACCCCGAAGCGGCCGCCCTCAAAGCGGCTCAGTGGCAAAAATCTCTTCCGGCCACGTCGCCCTGGCGTCAGACTCCTCGGTACGAAAAGTTCGTGCCGCCCTACGCCCGCTTGGCGGCTGCGAAGAGGGGCCGTCTGACAGCGCAGGCGATGCAGGGAGCTCTGGCAACACAGGAGGCAGGAAACACGGCCCCAGAACCCGTGCCGTTCCAGTCGCTGGAAGAAAAGGGCATTGAACCCAAGCAAGAAGATGCGGATTACAGGCATTCGCACTGGTTTTCATACCCGCTTGTGGTGCCGCCTCCGCTCGACAACTGGAGCATCGGCCTTGTCAGCGTTCCTTTCAACGAGGAAATGGAACGTCAGCGGGTGCAGATTTTCGGATTCTACAACCCCTTCACCCACGCGGTGTCGGGATCTGCGAGCTACATCAACAACCGAGTGTTCGACGGTTTCAGTCTGAGTGTCTTCTCGCAAGAGCGATTCAATGGCTCCTACCGGCTTCTGGAGTGCGAGTCGAGTGACGATGAGAGCTGTGGTTCGTTGTCGACATCCGACTCCTACGGCGGGCGGCGGCGGTACAGTTACCTGCGAGAAGAAGGCATTGGATTGGGAACCTTCCACCGGTTCTTGCCGAGTGCATTTACGCTGGCAACGCGTTTCAATGTTTTCCGCGTGCGTCCGTTGTTTGGCAATGACTCGCTTTTTTTTGGCGACAAAAATGCGGCATTGGGACCGCAACAAGGCACCGTGGGGCAAGTGGGTGCAGACATTGGCATGCTTTTGTTCGAAGCGGCCTTTTATGACAGAGGAACCCGCACTGGTGGACGGTACGTGGACTGGCGCACCTCGCTCACTCTGTCGGCCGATAAATTTCGTAGCCTCGGAGTCGCCCGCACCGGAGAGGGAGATGTCACCGGAGGGCTCGACTACCAATCGCTTGGCAGCGCTGCGGCAAGCAGCGTGAGTTATCGAAACCATAGCGTCACATTGCGCGGCAGCCTGGCGTCGACACGGGGTGCGCGCACGTTCAACCTCCGCCAAGTTTTTCAACCCTACCGAACCTATTTGCTTGGCTCAGGAAGTGGGCTCAATCAAATCAATTTCCCGTTGGCAGGCGATGGCTCGCTTTTCAACCGACGTTCGGGCACGTCCACCTACCGGACGACGGTGGACTACAACTTTCCCCTTGTCGACGAACTCGACACGAACCTGGCCATTTTCTATTTCGAAACACTCCGCGGCGAGTTTGTGTTGGGGCGCGGGGGCATTACGGAAGAGAGCAGTCTCACTGGCTTTCGCCATGTCGACAGCGCGAGTGTGGCCACCCGACTCACCATCGACGTCAAGGGTGTTCAAATCTATCCCAGTCTTGCTTACGGCAAGATAATTGGCGATCCAGGCTGGGCTTTGTTCACTGAATTGGCATTTAGCCAATTCTTCTGAGGCAGGCTTTCTGTCTGTCATCGTCAAGGGAACGCCGAATCGTCCGAAAACCCCTGCAGGTGTCCGAAGGCAAAACGGATGCAAACGGTGTTGAAGGGAGGCTCGCGGTTTGAAGCGAAAAAAAAAGCGCGCACGCTGGGGTCTTGTGGCACTCGCAGCCTCCCTGTGGACGCCTCTTGCTTCGATCGGTTGGGCATCGGATGCGTCGCCGTCAAATTCGACGGCGCCTTCACGAACGGTCGGCGAAATTCGCCAGGGCGCTGAAAGTGGCGACGCAGAAGCACAATATTTGCTTGGCCTTCTGTATACCACCGGAGAGGGTTTGCCACGGAGCCCAGAGCAGGCTCGCAATTGGTTGCGCAAAGCAGCCGAGCAAGGTGATCCTCGCGCGCAGAATTGCCTCGGGCTTTTGCTCGACCCCACCTGGTTTGGCGCAACCGGCGCCGATGAGGCTAAGCGCGCGGAACGAGCTCATGAAGCGGCTCTGTGGTACACCCGGGCGGCAAGCCAAGGGTTCCTTCCTGCGGCTCACAATTTGCAAGTGATGAAAGACCGAAAGCTTGTTGCCGACGACATTCCCGACCCCCTTCCTTTGGAGCGCGCATCGCTTGCGAGCAAACAAGAACCCTCTTTAACCGCGCGCTTTTCGGGTGAGGCCGACCTGGCAGACGGCAAAGACGCTCGCACCGTGTTCGCAGAAATCGCTCCCGCGGCTGCGGAAGTTGTGGGAGACGGCAATTACGGCTCAGGCGTGCTTTTGGGAACATTGACCGGAAAAGACGGAAAGTATGAACTCGCACGGGGCGCGTTGTCGGCTCCGAAGTCCGTGCCCTATGCCTTTTTTTCGCGCTCCCAAAAAGAGCCCGTGACACTGGAAGGAACCTTTTCGGCTGTGCTGACGAATCGGCATGTTCTGCAAGGAAACGTGCAGGTGACAGTGGGGCTTGGCTCCAACGAAAATGGCGAAACAAAAGTGCGCTTTCCCATGCGCGCCGTGTGCCTCGCCGACGACACGGGTCTCGATCTTGCTCTCATGCTTGTGCCTCACGACAAAGGAAGCGCCGAGGCCCTCAGAGCCTTGCGCCCCGTGGAACCTTATGACGAAGCAAAAGCCCCTCCAAAGGGAAGCGTCGTGTTCGCACTGGGGAACCCCGAAAAGCTCGCGCGCACCATCACCCAAGGTCTCTTCAATGGGGTGCGCCCAGAAGGATTGCAATTCGACGCTCCCATTTCCAAGGGGAGTTCAGGCGGTGCACTCATTGACGCCCAGGGGCGCCTCCTCGGGCTTATTGTTGGATTCGCCTCCGCCGAGGGAAGCCAGAATCTCAATTTCGCCATTCCTTACGACGTGTTGGCAAAGTTCCTGTCGGGGGAAGGCATGCATTGTTTCGTTCCGTAGGGCTCCACAGCCTTTGGGGCAGGGCACGCCGTAACCTTCCCCCGCGCCCTGGCGTACCATCCGGAGGGACAACCTTGTTTTTGGGCCCTTCGGAGGTTTGTGATGAAAGTCAGATCGGTGGTTCTTTTTCTGGTTTCCGCGGTTCTCTCTGCCACGCTCTCTCCTGCCATCTTCATGCCCGAGATCGCATTCGCCTGGAGCGCTCAAAAATTCCAGAAGCCTTCGGAAAAAGAGCTGAAGGCGAAGCTCACTCCTCTGCAATTTTCGGTGACCCAACACGACGACACCGAGCCTCCTTTTCGAAATGAATACTGGAACAACCCCGCCGCGGGCATTTATGTAGACGTTGTTTCGGGAGAGCCGCTCTTTAGTTCCCTGGACAAATACGATTCTGGCACGGGCTGGCCTTCTTTCACCCGCCCCTTGGTGGAAGGCAATGTCACCACGAAAATCGACAAGTCGATGCGGGCCGAACGGGTGGAGGTGCGCTCCAAGCATGCAAATTCGCATCTTGGTCATGTGTTCGACGATGGGCCCGCACCCACAGGCAAACGTTACTGCATCAACTCCGCTGCGCTGCGCTTTGTTCCGGCAGTGAGCCTGGCAAAGGAGGGCTATGGGGAATTCGCGTCTCTGTTGACGAAGAAGGAATCGAAAGCCTTGTTCGCGGGAGGCTGTTTTTGGTGCATGGAACCTCCCTTCGAAAAAATGAAAGGGGTGAGTTCCGTTGTTTCCGGGTTCGCGGGCGGTCGAAAGGCAAACCCCACCTACGACGAAGTGACGGCGGGAGGCACAGGGCACATTGAGGCCGTGGAGGTGACTTACGATCCGACTCAGGTGACCTATGCCGAACTCTTGCATACCTTTTGGCGCCAAATCGACCCCACCGACTCGGGCGGACAATTTGTGGACAGGGGCGACTCCTACAGGCCTGCCATTTGGTATGCGTCCGAGGACGAAAGAAAACAGGCCGAAGCCGGGAAAGCGATGCTTGCGAAATCGGGGCGTTTCAAGAAGCCTTTGACAATCGAAATTCTTCCTGCCGCCCCATTCTTTCCTGCGGAAGACTACCACCAGGATTTTTACAAAAAGAACCCCGTGCGTTATTGGTCCTACCGGGTCCGTTCGGGAAGAGACGAGTTTTTGAGGGCAACCTGGGGCAAAGAAGCTGCGAAGTAACGATTCAGCGGGCGTAGGCGACGAATTTCCTTTCGTACGTGTGGGCAAACTGAATGCGCAGATCGGCTTGCAGCGATTTTTGAACGGGCACGACGATGCGCTTCAGAACTTGCCCCACGCAACGTGCAAGGGCGTTGTTGCCTTTTGAGCCCGGCATGCGCTTGAGGACCGTGAATCGTCCTTGTGTTCCATCGAGCTTGACCCGGAAGGCAAGCGTTGTGATGGCGCGAGGGGCGTGCTCGTCGAGCACCCTTGAGTAACAAGCTCCGAAGCGATCGTCGCTGGCCTTCACGGCATTCATCAGAGGACGGTTCAGCGGAGTGTTCTTGGGAGCATTTACGGCGTAGCGCACCCCAAGATTCAATTGCACCGAAAGGGATTTGAGGTCCCTGGCGCCGGCCGCGTCGCCACCGTATCGCTGTTTCGTTGAGGCGGTTCCAAAGGATGCCTGGGCCGGAGCGCCCACGAGCAGGCTCGCCATGGCGGCCCGCCACAGCTTGTGCGAAAATTTCATGGTGCGCCATCCTCTAAGTGGGCGAGACCTTGACTTTCTTATATCCCTCTCTTCGGAAAAACTGAGGGGCGATTTGAGGCGCCACTCCAAAGCCATGGATTTGCTCAATCATTCTTCGTTCCCCGCAAGCCTGTATCCCACCCCAGGCTCGGTTGTGAGCAGAACAGGCGCTTGCGGAGATTCTTCGATCTTTTGCCGAAGGTGATTCATGTAAACTCGCAGGTATTGCGTCTGTTCGGTGGCGCGAGGTCCCCACACCTCCTGAAGAATTTGCCTGTGCGTCAACACCCGTCCCGCATTGCGGACAAGGACTCGTAGAAGTTCATATTCGGTGCTCGTGAACCGTGTCTCGACGCCATTCACAAAGACACGACGCGACGCCAGATCGACCTTCAGGCGACCGGCCTCAAACACAGGATGCGCCGCGTTTCCTCGTGCGTGTCGCAGCGCTACGCGAACGCGCGCGAGCAATTCGCCGACCTGGAAGGGTTTGGTGACGTAGTCGTTGGCGCCAGCGTCAAGAGCGCCGATGATTTGCGACTCGTCGTGGCGTGCCGAGAGGATAAGGATGGGCGCGGCATACCATTCTCGAAAACGCGCCAGGAACGTCACGCCGTCGCCGTCAGGCAGGCCCAAATCCAGCAGAATGAGCCCCGGCCGCCACTGGGCGGCTTTGGCGAGACCCTCGCTCCCTGTTGCCGCCTCGTGGAACTCGAAACCGTGCGATTCGAGTGAGACGTTGAGGAGCCGGCGGATGGGAGCTTCGTCGTCGACGACGAGAATGCGTTCTTTGGTCGTCATGGCTCTTCCCTGGGAAGGTGAAGTTCGAAAATGGCTCCTCCACCATTATCGTCCGCATTGTAACCTACAAGGGCGCCCCCCTGAGCCTCAAGAAATCCTCGGGAGATGGAGAGTCCGAGCCCCAGACTGCCCGTCTGTTCAGGGTGCGCTCGGAAGAACTTCTCGAAAACTTGCTCCGAACTTCCGACCGGAAGACCGGCACCGTAGTCACGCACGCGCAACCCGACGCATGCCACTCCTTTGACCTGAAGGGCCTGAGATTCGAAGCGAGTGATTTCGATGGGCCCTCCTGCGGGGGTATAGAGGCATGCATTGAGCAAGACGTTGCGAAGGGCGATTTGGGTGAGTCCAAAATCACAAACCATTCTGGGAGGTCCATCGGGGACATTGACGATCAAAGGGCGACCTTTGAGTTCGCGCGCGGTGCCCTGCAGAGCAGCTTGGACAACTTCACAGGCATCCCACGTTTCCTGTTTGGGAACGAGGAGCCCAGATTCAATGCGTGTCATGTCGAGGATGTTGTCGATGGTGTGGCGCAGACGTGCCGTAGAGTCGCCCATAATGGAAGCAAGTTCTCGCATACGCTCCGGATTTCCTGACGTCGTGGAATCGAGCATGGCCGAGACGCTGCCCTCGATGCCCGCAAGAGGTGTGCGCAATTCGTGGGTCACGGAATCGAACAACGCTCGATAGAGCCCCTGCGTCTTCTCGAGCACGGCGACCTGCAGGGCGCGCTCGCGCAGATCTTCACGTTCGAGCGCCACGGCAGCCTGGCTGCCAATGGACTCCGTCACCGCCAGGATGTCGCGGGGCACATGCCTGGTTTTCGGAAGGGCCAGCGCGCACACGGCAAGCGTGCGTCCGTCTGTCATGAGGGGAAAAAAGTAACCTTCTGCATTGCTCAGTGTCTCTGTACCGCGTCCTGCCGCCTTCCCGTTTGCCAGCACCCACGCGGCCACGGCGAGCTCCTTTTCACTGAGCGCAAACGTTCCTCGCCAGGTCTTGACCAAGGGAAGGGCGGCACTCGGTGAAGTCTCGGGCAGCACGATGGATGCTGCGACACCGCACGCATTTTCGAGTCCTTTTGGCACCCACTCCACAACGTCCGTCCGCGTGCGGGCGAGAGAAAGATCACGCGTGAAGCGAAACAGCACCTGCGTGCGATCTTCGCGCTCGCGTCCGCGCTCGCCCTGCATGCGCAACGTGTGGGTGCGACCTGCGACCGAGAGCGCGACGACGAAGAACATCAAAAGCATCATGATGTCTTCTGGCGCGGAGACATGGAGTGTGTACAAGGGCGGGATGAAAAAGAGGTTCCAGACAAGGCCCGCCAGTGCGCCGAACACATACACTGGGACCCGCCGCAAGAAGAAGGCGGAGAGAAACACGGCCAGCAGGAACAGGAAGCCGACAGCCTGATACCCAAGCAAAGGCGCAAGGAAGGCCGAGACGGCCCAAGTGAAGATGAGCGCTCCAAGGACAACACCTGTGTGATGGAACGGCACGACGTCGACGAGCTTCTGGTCGAGGCTCGCTTTCTCGACGGTCATCGGCCCGCCTGTGCGTCTGCGCGCGGCAACCACATGCACGTCGATATCTCCGCTGCCCTGCAGCAGGCGTTCCGTTACGGAGCCGCCTTGACGCCACCTTGCGAAGGCGCCGCGGTGCGACTTGCCCACGACGATTTGAGTCACGTTGTTCTGTCTTGCGACACGCAGGAGGCCGCGCACCGGGTCGGCGTCGCTCGTGCTCACGAGTTCACCCCCCATGGATCCGACCAGGGCGAAGTTGCGCGCAAGGATATCCTTTTCCTGGTCCGACAAAATACGGCCGTCCTCGACGTGAACGGCCATCCAAGCCGCGCGCAGAGAATCGGCCATCTGCTTCGTATGACGCAGGAGCGTTTCGGAGTAGGGGCTCGCGAAGACCGCGACAAGCAACCTGTGGGTGGCGTGAACGGTGTCCTTGTTGCCGCGCAGCTGCTGCTCGTCGAGCAGATCACGTTCCACGCGTCCTGCGGTAAAGCGCAGCGCCATTTCGCGGAGGGCAGTCAAATTCACCGACGTGAAGAAGTTCTCTCGCGCCTGCACTTTTTTCTCACCTTGGTAGACGTTGCCTTCGGCGAGACGTTCGAGCAATTCGGCCGGGTCAATATCGATGACGACAAGTTCGTCGGCCTGGTCGAAGAACACGTCGGGCACCGTCTCGTGAACGCGGATTCCGGTGAAGTCCTCGACAACCGACTTACGGCTTTCGATGTGCTGGATGTTGACCGTCGTGTAGACGTCTATGCCCGCGCGCAACAATTCTTCCACGTCCTGCCAGCGCTTCTCGTTACGGCTGCCCGGCACGTTGGTGTGCGCGAGTTCGTCGACGAGCGCCAAACATGGGCGCAGCGAAAGAAGGGCATCGATGTCCATTTCCTCGAGCGCCCGCCCGCGGTGATGGTGCTTGAGGCGAGGAAGAACCGTGAGTCCCGACAAGAGCGCTGCGGTTTGCGGTCGTCCATGCGTTTCGACGACGCCGACAACAACGGACTCGCCTTCGTTCAAACGTCCCTGCGCGGCGCGCAACATCGCGTAGGTCTTGCCAACGCCAGCGGACATGCCGAGGAAAACCTTGAGGTGTCCGTGCAGCTTGCATGAGCCTGTTTCGAGCGCATTCACGGCACGAAGGAGGCGGTCGGGGTCTGGCCGTTTGTCGTCATCGCCTGAGACACTCATCTTGCCGCCCCAGCGCCCTGCACGCCTGCGTCCAGCGCCAAATTGAGCTCTAGAACGTTCACAATGACGGGCGCCGCCGGCGCAAAGATTCCGCTGAGAGGAATTGCCTTGGCTTCAATGAGTCGCATCAAATCTGCTTCCGGAACGTTTCGAGCGGCGGCAATTCGGGTCAGCTGGAAGAGCGCCGCATCCCTCGAAATATGCGGATCCAAGCCGCTTCCGGAGGTCGTGAGCATGTCGAACGGCACAGATGGCACAGGCGCGCCAAGATCGGCTGCACGTTTTTCGACAGCTTCCTTGAAGACGGGCGAAGAAGGCGATGCGTTCGACGCTCCCGAGGCTACGGTGGCGTAGTCACCAGCCGAAGGGCGCGCGTGAAAGTAACGCTCGGAGGTAAACTTCTGCGCGATGAGCAGGGAGCCGACAGGAGCGCCGTCTTTCAGAACGATACTGCCGTTTGCCTGCTCTTTAAAAAGAGCCTGTGCCGACGCCGTCATGAGGAGCGGGTATGCCATGCCGAAGACCACTGAGAAAAAGGCAAGGGCGCGGGCAGCGCTTGTCAGGTGAGAGATAACCATTGTGCTGTTTCCTTTGGACTTCGTCTTTGTCCGAAAAAAAAAGAGGCCTGCCTCCGAAATGAAGAGAGCCAGGGGTTCAGATGAGTCCAAGGCCCACGAGCAGAACGTCGATGACCTTGATGCCCACGAAGGGCACCACGATGCCGCCGAGCCCGTAAATGGCCATGTTCCGCCGGAGGACCGTTGAAGCGCCGAGCGCCTCGTACTTGACGCCGCGCAGCGCCAGCGGAATGAGCAGAACAATGATGAGTGCGTTGAAGACGACGGCGCTCAGTATCGCACTTTCAGGCGAAGTCAGGCGCATCACATTGAGCGCTGCCAGAGGGCCTTCCTTCTCGCCTGCCGTGACGTAGAGTGCTGCGAACATCGCCGGGATAATGGCGAAGTATTTGGCGACGTCGTTGGCAATGCTGAAAGTCGTCAGCGCTCCGCGTGTCATCAGAAGCTGTTTGCCGGTTTCGACAATCTCAATCAGCTTTGTTGGATTGCTGTCGAGGTCGACCATATTCCCTGCTTCGCGTGCGGCTTGAGTTCCGGTGTTCATGGCGACACCCACGTCGGCCTGAGCGAGCGCCGGAGCATCGTTGGTTCCATCGCCTATCATGCCGACCATGTGCCCCTTCACCTGTTCGTCGCGAATGCGGGCAAGCTTGGTTTCCGGTGTGGCTTCGGCCACGAAGTCGTCGACACCGGCTTCCGCGGCAATAGACGCCGCCGTGAGCGGATTGTCGCCCGTTATCATGACTGTCCGGATGCCCATACGGCGCAGCTGCGCAAAGCGCTCCTTGATGCCTTCCTTCACGATGTCCTTGAGGACCAGGATACCCAGGACCTTGCCGTCAGCAAGAACGGCGAGCGGGGTCGCACCTTGCTTCGCCACGTGGTCGGCCATGGTCCTTGCCTGCGCAGCGGCTTCCAAAGACACGATCCCCTGGGTCGCAGCATGCTTCAATATCGCGTCCACAGCGCCTTTACGGACCGACGACGGAAAACCTTGAGGCAACGTGCCCGCCGGAATGTCGATTCCGCTCATGCGCGTCTGCGCCGAGAACGGAACAAAAACTCCCGACCTCAGGCTTTCAATGTCTTTCGCGTCGAAGCGGAAGCATTCTTCTGCGAGCGCCACAATAGAGCGTCCCTCGGGCGTTTCGTCTGCCATGGAGGCGAGCCAGGCGGCCCGCGCCAATGTGTTCTCGTTCGAACCAGGGAGCGAAAGAAATTGCGAAGCGCGACGGTTGCCGTGGGTGATGGTTCCAGTCTTGTCGAGGAGTAGCACGTCGATGTCGCCCGAGGCCTCCACCGCCTTGCCGCTCATGGCCAAGACGTTCTTTCGGATGAGGCGGTCGATGCCGCTAATGCCGATGGCCGAAAGCAGCCCCCCGATGGTGGTAGGAATAAGGCACACCAACAGCGCCACGAGGATAGGGATAGTGGCTGTCGTTCCGACGAGAATCCCGCTGGCTTTCTCGCTGTAGATGGAGAACGCCTTGAGCGTGACGACAGCCAGGACGAAGACAGCCGTCAGAGAGACCAAGAGAATTCCCAACGCGACTTCGTTGGGGGTCGGTTTGCGCGAGGCGCCTTCGACCATGGAGATCATGCGGTCGAGAAACGCCGCCCCTGGCTCCGAAGTGATGCGGATGACCAACCTGTCGCTGGCCACGCGAGTGCCTCCCGTGACAGCGCTGCGATCGCCGCCACTCTCGCGTATGACAGCTGCCGACTCGCCCGTGATAGCCGATTCGTCGACACTCGCGACGCCCTCAATCACTTCGCCGTCGAGTGGGATGGTTTCGCCCGCCATGACGAGAACAACATCTCCGGCGTGGAGGTCTTTGGAAGTCACCATCACCTCCGTGTGCGCGGCGAGGCCCTGAGCGTGTGGCCCCTGGTAGCCAATGAGCTTACGTGCAGGGACGTCCTTGCGAGACTTTTTGAGCGAATCGGCCTGAGCTTTCCCGCGACCTTCCGCAAGCGCCTCAGCGAAGTTGGCGAAAAGCAGCGTGAACCACAGCCACAAGGTCACCTGCAGGTTGAAGCTTACGGCGCGGCCGAACGCGAGGTCGAGAGCGACGATGACCGAGCAGACGAGGGAGCCTAGAAGAACCACGAACATAACCGGATTTCGCAGCTGGTGCGCGGGGTTGAGTTTAGTGAAGGACTCGCCCACGGCACGAAAGATCATGTCCTGGTTGAATGCCATTTGTTTTTTCACGTCGGGTTGCACGCTCATGGTGACTCCTCGTTTCTGCCATTTTTCGTTGGTTTTGGATTTTATTTGAAGAGCATCAGGTGTTCGACGATGGGGCCGAGCACGAGCGCCGGCAGGAACGTGAGGGCGCCGACGATAAGCGCAACCGAGAGCAACAGGGTTCCGAAGAGCGGTCCATGCGCTGGAAAAGTTCCGGCGGATTCGGGCAACGCCTTCTTTCGGGCGAGCAGACCGGCAAGGCCAAGCACGGGGAGAATGACTCCGAAACGTCCAAAGAACAGCGCGCAGGAGAGCATGTTGTTGTAGAACGGCGTGTTGGACGTGAGGCCACCAAAAGAGCTGCCGTTGTTCCCTGCCGCTGACGAAAAGGCATACAGGACCTCTGAGAGCCCGTGCGGGCCCTGATGCGCGAGGCTCTTGAGCCCTGCCTCCGACATCACCGCGATGGCTGAGCTGCCGAGAATGAGAACAGAGGGAAGCAGCACTCCGATTACCGCGAGTTTAATTTCGGGGGCTTCAATCTTCTTACCAAGAAATTCGGGGCTGCGTCCCACCATGAGGCCGGCGATGAAGACGGTGAGGATTGCATAAAGGAACAGCCCATAGACTCCCGACCCGACTCC
Organism: Silvanigrellales bacterium; assembly: GCA_020247005.1. Lineage (GTDB taxonomy): Bacteria > Bdellovibrionota_B > Oligoflexia > Silvanigrellales > Silvanigrellaceae > JADCJN01. Next base: position 8,549 of record JADCJN010000067.1, on the reverse strand, counting down.
GCCGTAAATGATCTCGCCGAGCATCATTTGGAACATTGCGATGCCGCCCGCCAAAGGTGAAAGCGAGGACATCATCGCATTCACCGAGCCATTGGATGTCGCCGTGGTGACGGTGCCCCAAAGGACGGAATGACCAATGCCAAAACGCAACTCCTTGCCTTCCAGAAAGGGTGCGCCACCGAAGATCGGGTTGCCCTGGAGCTCGCTCCAGAGTGAAAATCCAAGAGCGCCCAGCAAGAGAACGCCCATGACGGTAAAGAGAGTGCGTCCATGACGACGGTTCCCCGCAAGTTCACCAAATGCCAATGGAGCTGCCAGGGGAAGCAGAACGATACCCAAGACCTGCACGAAGTTTGAAAAAAACGTGGGGTTTTCGAATGGGTGGGCGCTGTTGAGGCCAAAAAAGCCTCCCCCATTCGTTCCCAACTGTTTTATGGCGATTTGGGAAGCCGCCGGCCCCATGGGCAAGGTCTGTTTGGCTCCTTCGAGCGTGTTCACGTCGACGTATGCCGAGAAGTTCTGGATGACGCCTTGGGAAACAAGAATGAGAGTCCACAGGGCGGCGAGGGGAAGAAGGATGAGGCAAGTGCCGCGTGTCAGATCGACCCAGAAATTCCCGAGGTCCGAGGATTGGCGACTGCGGATGCCGCGGGCAAGCGCACACATGACCCCGAAGCCCACAGCCGCTGACACGAAATTCTGCGTTCCCAGTCCAAACATCTGGCTGAAAAAACTGAGTGTCGACTCACCCGAGTAGGCTTGCCAGTTCGTGTTGGTCACGAAGCTGATGGCCGTGTTGAGTGCGAGGTCGAAAGGGAGCCCCGGCAAGCCTTGAGGATTGAAAGGCAGGTGGCTCTGGAGCATCAAAATCGCAAGAAGCACGACGATGCCTAAGCAGTTGAACGCCATGAGAGCCCCGGCATAGGCTTTCCAGTCCTGCCCACCTCGCGAGCCAATGATCACGTTCGCGAAGGAGTCGATGCGCATGGGTTCGGGCCGAAATGTCCAGGAGAGCCATTTTGAGACGAATGGAACGGTAACGAATGCCACCGCCAAGAAAAGCACGACGTGCGCGATGTCGAAAAATGAGTTCATGAAGTCCTCCAGGAGCTTTGAAGCTCCTGCCTTTATAGGGCGGACTTTATAAAAGAAGGATCAAAAGACAGGAACGCAGCGTTAAAAAATCATAAACGCAAGTGGTTTCTTTGGCCAAAGAAGATCAAGACCTGAGCCACAAGAGGAACCTCGCTGAGCACCGCCGCGACCTGAGACGCTTCGGGCGGAACCCCGCATCCCTTCTTTTCAAGCAGACCCAAAAGAGCGTTGAGAAGAAACGCCGCGTGCAAAACGCCGGGAGTCGCCTCGGGGACCTCTCGCCTGAAAGCGGAGGCTTCGAGGAGCGAGGTGAGAAGTGCGCAGGCCTGAGCCATTCGACTGCAGGCAGCAGATTCCACCAGTGAAGGAGAGCGATAGACTTCCATCAGAACGTCGCGCAATTCGACCTCAGCGGTGCGGAACACAGCCGCGTCGTGGGACGCCAACCAGGCGAGCCCACCGGCGCGGCGTGAGCCTGCTTCCTGCCCGTCTGTTCCTTGCGGAGTCGGGGAGCACAGAGAAGACCATTCACAAATGTGAGTCGAGATGACGAGGCTGTCGGAAAGCACACCCTTGGCGTGTTCCAGAAGAGGGACTTGGGCCTTGGGATTCAAGGCGCGAACACGGGCACTGGTGCGAAGTTCTTCCCACGTGAGGGTTTCCGTGGTGTGCGGAAGGCCTGCGGCCCAGAGCTGCCCCTTGACACTTTGGCAGTATGGCGATTCGCTGCTCGCAATGAGCTTCAGGTTTTCCACGGCTCAGCCAGGCCCCTTTCTCGTGCTCGAGGTGACGAATCGTATGGTCTACTCGGAATTGCCCCCCAAGACCACTGCCCGCAAGAAAGTGCGCGTGCCCGACATTACGGCCGCGAAGGGAGCGCGCAAGTTAACCTCGCTCACCTGTTACGACGCCACATTCGCGCGGCTCCTTGAACGCACGACCCTCGACTTTGTTTTGGTCGGAGACTCCCTGGGGAACGTCATTCAAGGTCGGAACAGCACGCTGAATGTGACAGTTGAAGACATCGCCTACCATGTTCGGTGTGTGGCGGCGGCGTTGCGCACGCCCTTGCTTGTGGCCGACATGCCATTTTGCGCGGCGGGATTTGATGCTCCTGCCACGTATCGTAACGCGGAGACTTTGATGCGTGCGGGGGCGGAGGCCGTCAAAATCGAAGGGGCTACGCCTGCACTCTGCGCGCAAATTCAAACACTCACGGCCCTTGGCATTCCGGTCATGGGACACGTGGGTCTTACGCCGCAAAGTGTGCACGCCTTGGGCGGGCACAAGGTTCAAGGCAAGACCGACGCGGCCCGCATCCGCCTTGTCGACGAGGCGAAGCGTTTGGAAGACGCAGGTGTCTTTGCCATAGTGCTTGAGCTCGTCACCCCCGAAGTGGCCGTGGACGTTACGGCTGCTGTGCATGTGCCCACGGTAGGGATAGGCGCAGGGGCCGGGTGTGATGGGCAAATTCTCGTGCTTCACGATATGCTTGGACTCAACAAAGACTTCAGGCCAAAGTTTTTGAAGCACTTCGCGTCGCTCGAAGACTTGGTCGTTGAGGCCGTTGGTGAGTATTGCAGAGAAGTGGCAGACAGCACTTTTCCTACCGATGGGAGAGGGCATGACGAACCCCGACGACAAACTGAATCTTGACGAAATAAAGGCCCGCATCCGAGTGGTGTGCATCTGCAAAGGCATCAAGATGGGGAAAATTTGTGATGCCATTCAAAAAGGATGCGACACGGTCGAGAAAGTGAACAAGGCGTGCGGGAGTGGAAATGGAGGATGCGGCGCGACGCGTTGCCGGCCCGTGATTGCGGAGCTCATTGCACGAGGCGGAAAGCCGCTGACGGGCCAGCAAGCGGCACAACACAATGAGGACGACTCTGAGGACGACGATGATTTTTTTTGGAAACCTTAGCGCGAGCAAGGCCCTGCGTTCCTCTGTGACGAGCATGGGCCTTGCTGTTGGGGCGTGTGGGTTCGCACCCCACCTCGCGTTCGCAAAGGCCTTCATCACTCAGCCAGGCAACATTCCGGCAGGTCGGATTCAGCTGTCGCCTTTTCTTGGATTGGGCTTCAACAATTTTGTGGAAGCAGGGCTCGTGGGCTCCTGGTTGGTTGTCTCCCATGGCTTTATTCCCGCTCTCAACAATTCTGTTCACGCCGAAGGTGCCGTGTTTCAGGACTTGGCAGGCCGCCATCGTACCGGGTCGCTGGGTGGCCGCATGCGTTGGGATTTCCACCTGCTTCCCAATTGGACCGCGTACGGTGCACCTGGCTTCGCAGTCCGTTTCGGCGACTCCGACGTGCACACGGGGCCAGAAATCACGGGTGTTGTGGGTGGATTTTTCCACATGAGCCCATCCCTTTCCCTGCGTGCCGAAACCGACGTCATTGGGCATTATGGACACACGGGCGTGCGAGGTGGCGTCACCTTTCACCTGTGACTGGAGTGCGCGGCGAAACGTGGCAGGCGCGCGTTTTTCAGCGGCGTTCGCGGGAAGGGGCATCGGTTTCGGCTTTTTTAAGTCGCACACTCACGGTGATGTCGAGCTTGTGCTCGCGCACTATAGAAAAAAACCTGTCGACCGTGTTTGCCAGCACGTTCTGCATGACCTCTTTCGAAAGTCCCTTCAGGACTTCCTCCTTGCCTTTGTTAATGAGGTGAGAGGCCTCTTTTGGGAGGCCTTCCTTGACCTCTTTGATAACGTCAAAACCTGAAGAAACCGTGCGCTTGAGAAGGTCGCCACCTATTTTCGCAAGGTCGCCGAAGTCTTCGACCGTGAAGCGACGCGTGGCGTGAACTTCGTCGGAACGCTCTTCTGCATGGGAGTCTTCCACACCACTTCCCCGATCGCTTTCTTCACGCTCCGGAGTTCGAGGACGGTGACGCGGGCGTGGGCGGCTGCGAGGCGCGCCGGAATCGTCTTGGTTCATGGGGGGCTCCTTGGGCGTTGAGGACGCTGCGGAGCTTAACTCAACCCGCCTTGCGTGTCTTCTGTTCCACGCGCGCCAGTGCATCCTTCGCTTCGACGTCTCCCGGGTGGAGCTTCAACACGGCACGGTAACAATCCATGGCGGTGCTGAAAAGTTTCAGGTTTTCAAGCGCGTATCCAAGGCTAAAGGCGTACTTCGAATTGTGCGGATCGAGCTGCATCGCTTTCTGGTAGTATCGTTTTGCCATCTCAAATTTGTTCATCTTCAAGCACACCACGCCAATTTTGCCGAAGCTGTCGGCAGTTGGCACGGCGGCCTCAATTTCGTCCCAGGTTTGTTGAGCCTCTTTCAGAAGATTCAAGCGAAGCAGCAAGCGTCCCCGAATGAGCAGAGCCTCAATGCTTTCGGGTTCCGAAATGAGGTAGGTTTCGATGTCGCCCAGGGCCGGGTCGACTTCGCCTATTTTTTCGAACAATCGAGCGCGCGCAAGCAGGACGTCTTTTTGACCCGGAGAGGTTCTGAGGAACTCGTTGAACATCTTCAGGGCTTTTGGGGGATCCCCTATGCTCACGCACACCTGCGCCAACCCGTCGAGAGCCTTGGTGCAGTGTGGATTCTTGCGTCGCGTTTTCAGGTAATAGTGAATAGATTTTTCCACGTCGCCCGACATGAACTGAAGCTCTGCCATTTTTAGAAGAACAGTTTCCTCGCGTGGGTTGTCGACGAGCGCCTGGCGCACGTGTTCGAGTCCTGCTTTTGGGTTGTTGAGTTCAAAACAGAGGTCGGCCAGCAAGATTCTTCGTTGTGGCTGCTTGCCGTGAATAGAGATTTCCTTCGTCAGATATTCAATGGCTTCAAGCTTGCGGCCACGATCCAAAAGGAGGTCGGTGGCCACCGCGTAGGCTGGAAAATAGATGGGCGAGAGGCGGATGGCATCGTCTATCAGGGTCAGGGCATCGTCGATGTTTCCAACGCGTGCATGGGCCTGAGCCAAGCTGACCATGACCCGAACGGAGTCTGATTCTTCGGCAAGGAGCTCTTTGAAGAGCGTCATCGCTTCGTCGAGTTTACCCGAAAAAAAGTGAGCCTCCGCCATCCTGAGTTTGCGCACTCGGGGGGTGGGATTGCGAAATTTTTCGAGAACCGACTTCGCCTTCGAAAGAAAATCGGGCGGCTCGAACGGTTTAATAAGGTAGTCGTTGACTCCCAGATCGACGGCTTGAACGATGTCGTCTTTGGTTGCTTCTCCTGTCACGAAGATGACAGGAAGGTCGTTCGCGATGGGTCGGGTTCGAATGTAGCGGAGGATGTCCATTCCGCTTCCCTTGGGAAGATAGATGTCGGAGATGACAAGGTCGACGGGGTGCGTTTTGAGGTATTCCACGGCGTCGCGAGCCGATCCGAACTCTTCCACCGAGAAGAGGCGCGCGCTGTCGAGCATGCGTCGGAGGGCTTTGCGCATGGAAATTTGGTCTTCCACCAGCACGACAGGCACCCTGACTTCGGCGCCAGGAGCCTCTTTTTTCGGTCCGTTCCCTGGTGTCTGCACGCCGCAACCTCCTCGATTTCCCACGGCCAGCTCCGCTCAGTCAGAGAGTTGTCGCCAGCCTGCAGGCTCCCGCCTTCCGGTTATCGGCTTGCGGGTTCAAAATGTGAGGGATCGGGGGGACGCTCTTGGCCGGAAGTAACAAGACTCTCAAGGAAAATGAAATAGTCTTTCGTCAGGGCGACCCCGCAGACTGCATGTATATTGTCCGAAAGGGGAAGCTGAAGGTCTTTTTTATGAAAGGGGCTGAAGAAGTTCAGCTGGCAACCCTCACGGATGGGGCTATTGTCGGTGAAATGGCGTTTTTCGACGCGAAGCCACGCAGCGCGAGTGTGAAGACACTCGCACCCACCGAAGTGACGGTTGTTACCAAAGGTGACTTCGACAAGCTTCTGACTCAGGTGCCCAAGTGGATGGTGACCATGATGCAAAGCCTTGTGGGAAGGCTGCGCCAAACGAACGAGAAATGCCAGGAGCTTGAGTCCCAGATCGCACGGGAAGGCGGCGGAGGCGCTCTCATGCTTCCAAACCAGAAGCACCCTTTCCAGCACTCTGTGCGAGGACTCAAAATCCTTCTGCTCGCCCTTGCCAAAGAGGGGGTGAAAGAAGGAACGACTTATGTGCTTCCCATGGACGCTGCGAGGGCGCTTTGGATTGATCTTTCGGGCGAAGGTGTTGAGCTTTTCGAGCGCATTGTGGGTGTTGCCGAACAGACGAAATTTGTTTCCAAGAAGCTTGACGCTACAAAATCGCAAGTTTTGGCGTTCACAAATAAGGGAACTTTCACACACTTTGTCGACTATTTTTCGAACCTGTCAAAAACCTTCAAGCCCATTAAACCGTATTTTTCACCTGATGCCGTAGCGCTTTTTGCGCTCATGGTTGAACAAGCTGCGACGAGTGGATACGAAACCTTGAACGTCGGCTATGCCGCGCTTAAGGCTCAGCAACAGAGTAAAGGCGTGGACGTCAGTGCCTGGGCCAGTGCGATGGCAGAACTCACTGCCCTTCCCGATTTAAAGATGACGAAATCGACGGGCGATGTGACGGTGCGTATTTTAGTGAAAGAACATAAGGCCATTGCCGGCTACCTCAAATTCATTCAATTGTTCCGTGACGCGAAACTGGCGTGAACCTCGCTGACGTTTGACGTCAGTCCAGAGTGTCGTTGAGCGTATCGACCACCTCCGCGGCAGGGTCGTGGCCAAACGCAAAATCGGGTGTTGCGAATTCGGAGTCTTCTGCGGTGTTCTCGTAGTCGAGCCTCAAGACGATGTCGGCAAGCCAGTCTTCTTTGCCCAAAGCTTTCACGAAGAGCAGCTCGTTGAAGAAGCGCGACAGGAGGTCGCCTCCCATCCTGTTGGCGAGCCATCCTCGCTTGTACCAATTTTCCAGGAAGTCGGCCTGCGCCTGTTTCGACCCCATCGCGGCCGCTCGCCACTCAACCATCACTTTTTCACGAAAGAGGTCGCAGTAGCCCTGACCCCATTCGGTTTTGAGCAATGTGGCGCATTCCGCACGTCCCACTTCGGAAGGGATGCGCGACTCCGCCCGAGGCGCGGGCTTGAGAAGGGGGCGATCGATTCCCACATGCCATCCCCGAAGTGTGGCTCCAAATGCTCGCCAAAGGTCGTCGTCGCTCGTTGCCGGATCAAAAAAGCGCGCAAGCGCGCCTGGAAGGTAAACGACGGAAAGCGTCATGGACGTATCGCCTTCGGACCCGCCGTTGGCGTTTTGTTTCCCTTCGCTGACGTAACGAGAAGGGAGGCCGAGCAGGAAGGCAGTAGGGCCAAGCACATTGATAGCGTGAACGAGCGAATTCTTCACCGGAGTGGCTGTTCCCTTCGGATAGAGTCGACGCCAAGTGTAGAAGTAATTGCCGTAGCCAATCGCCTTTCCGTCGGCTCCCGTGGGCATAAGAAGTCCACTTCCCTTTTTCTCAGAATCCTTCCCTTGCATTACGAGCGAAGACTCAAAGTCCCATGTCTTGAGTTTGAATCGCGCGTCGTTTCCTTCGCCGCCTATCACAACATCGTTTTCGCCCCACGATTCCGAGAACCCTCGCGACCACTTTAGAATCCCAAACGTGAGGTCGACGTCGCCCCGTGCGAAGGAGTCTGCCACCTGCGCAAGCCTTTCGGCTCGCTTTGTGGGCTGCCCGGCATCGGCGTCCGCAAGATCATCGACGTAACTAAAGTCTGACATGGCCGCTTTTTCGAGTTTCCAAGGCGCCACAACGCGGTCGCGAGCTTGCATGACAACACGTCCCGACACCATGCGGTCGAAGGCCACGCGCCCTTCAGGAGTCGAAACGTCCACGACGTAGTCGGCAACAAGTCGAAGGCCCTTCGAAAAGTTTCCGCTCAGCGAAACGGAGGCTTCGGCATCGATGTTCTTGTCGATAGCTTGCTGCACTTTGTCGAACGTATTGGAGTTTATTTCGCCAATGAGTTCATTGAAGCGACCGGTTGTCTTCGCATTGAGTTCGTCAACCGATTTTCCAAGCTCGTCGGCGGCCTCTACGAAGCGATCGATGCGTTCAGACGCTCTATGAACACGTTCCGCATTCACTCCGCCCGCTTCGAGTTTGGCCACGGTGGACGGGGCAATGGCCCGCATCGCGTCGAAGGCCAAGGGAAGCAGTTCGTCTTTGGTCGATTTCGCCTGGTGCGCAAGATCAATGAGGCGTTGGGGCTTCCGTATTTCTTTGATTTTTTGGAGTCCCTTGAGTTTTGAAAGACGAGTGCCCGGAAAGAACGTGTAATGGTTGCTGCCACCGCCACCAACAGTGAGACGCGCGCCCGCCTCAAAGCTTTGGTGATTTGTGACTTTGACACGGACGCGCTTCTCATCCACTTTTAAAACATGAAGATGGAACAAACCCTGACCAAGAAGGTGTCCTTCTGGCACGGCGGACAGCGACCCTTGGAGTGTATTTTCGAGGAAAGGAAGGAGTGCGGCTTCC
>JADCJN010000066.1 GCA_020247005.1 Silvanigrellales bacterium | reverse complement strand
CAGGAGCGAGGAAACGGGGGACAACTCGACGAGCGGACACTGGGCACCCTACCTTTCTTTGCGCGCCGGAGCGCGTCAAAGTAGACCTGAGTGCCTATCGACTTTTTTTTGGGAACCTTTGAGTCTTCCTTTTTGGGAGTTTGGGAACCCCGTCCCCGTGAGGTTTTGGTTTGGCGCAAATGGCGGTTTCCTCTCGTTCGTCCCGGCCCGTTTCTCTCCTTATTTCCGTGGTTTTGCGCAGCTACTACCTTCTGCTGCGCAAAACGTGCCGATTCACCTCCCTTGGCTGGGAAAATGTGGACGCAGACCTCAATGCGTCCCGAGGCCTTGTTTTCGCCACGGTTCATTCGGTTCTCTTGCCTGCCATCTTGTTTTTTGATGGCCGAAAAGGAACCTTCCTGGCCTCCAAGAGCAAGGATGGCGAGCTCATAGCGCAGGTGCTCGAGAGCCGAGGATTCGAAGTCATTCGGGGCAGCAGCAGCCGCGGGGGGCCGGAGGCACTCGAGTTGCTGAAGGAATCGGTGCGTCGCGGGCGAGCCGTGGGAGTGACCTTCGATGGCCCTCGTGGGCCGGCCTGCAAGCCGAAACCTGGGGTCGGCGTGCTCGCCTGGGAAACGGGGAATGTTTGTTGGTTTGCGAGTCTTCGCGTGTTGCCTCGACGCGTGTTTCCCGGAGTGTCGTTGCCATTCGCCGTGCGATTGCGCTCGTGGGATCGTTTCCTTTTGCCCCTTCCGTTTTGCCATGCGGAAATCGCCTTCGAGCGGCTGGAGCTGGAGCCACCGGGCACGCCGGGGGGCCTGACACGCGAGGAATGGATACGGTTGTTCCTGGAGCGGCTCGAGGCGCGCGCCAGAGAGGCTTACGCCGACGTTTACGGTTGAGAAAGCGAGCGCCTTCTTGAGGGCGCCTTACTCTGCGCCTTCAAGAAGGGTGGACTCCGGCACGCGCGTGGTGCCTTCGCCAAAGTCGGCAAAACACACGTTTCGTCCGTTGTGCTTGGCGGCATAAAGGCATTCATCAGCCCGCTTCACAGCCACGTCGCGTGTTTCGGCCTGGTTGAGAAACACGGTGACGCCCACAGACGTGGTGACTGGAATGCGCTTGCCTTCGAAAATGAACTCGTGATTCTGAAGCGCAACGCGAAACTTCTCGGCAGCGATGCACGCGCCTTTTGGGGTGGCGTTGAGAAGAAGCACGAGCATTTCTTCGCCCCCGTAGCGCCCCAGGATGTCCGACTGGCGAGCGACCGAACGCAAGATTTTAGCGGTTTCCTGCAGAACGAAGTCGCCTGCCTGGTGACCGTAGCCATCATTGATGGATTTAAACTTGTCGAGATCAAACATGAGCAGGCCCAGGGAAGGGTCTTTGTGGGCCGCACGGGCGCGGTCGAGCTCCTTGTCGATGAAGTCTTCGAAGTAACGGCGCGTGTAGAGTCCGGTCAGCGGGTCAGTGACGCTTTGGATCGATTTTTCGGTGTATTTGCCTTGGAGGTTCGACTCCGCTGTCACGTCGCGTAAAACAACGCAGGCACCAAGCAAGTTTCCTTGGGCATCAAAATAGGGAAAGCTGCCCATAATGAGCTGCATGGACTCGCCCGAGGCCACCTTGGTGGCCTGAACTTCGTCGATGCGCAGCGGGCCTGAGGCTTCAAGGATCATCTCGAGGGCGCTTTTCTCGGAATTGTGAATTTGCGTGGTCAGGATCGCATTCAGAGTGGGTGCCTTGCGGACGTCAATGGCGCGCAAACCAGAAATGGTGCAAAACATTTGGTTGAATTTGATGACGCGTTGTTCCCGGTTCACCAAAACAAAGGCGTCGAGAAAAATCCGCGTGAACTCGCGGTGCACCTCGAATTGCTCAATGAGCCGAGAGTCGAGAATGGTTTGCGATTCGGCGCTCGTCGCCGTGTTGGCCGTGGCCATGTGGGAAAGCCTCCCTGCTTGGAGCCAAACAAGAATCAGCGTGATTCCCAGAGCTCCTGAACACACGGGAAGCCATCGGTGACGCCCCCTGCAGACTTTAACATTAAATCAGAAAGAGTTCGGCATCTCAATGACCTGGAGCACAACACGGGCAGAGAACCTGGGTCTGCCAAGGGCTTGACCCGCAAGCCGATGGGAGGCCTCCAGACATGCCATTGTAGCGAAGAGAGACGCGCAAGGGCGAACGCTCGTTGAGACAAGAACGAGAAGGGGGCATCGGTGGGGCGCGATGAAAGCTGGTGCGTTGTGAAAGCCGGGCTTCGAAGCGCAGTTGCGGTGTCCGTGTGCCTTTCCGTGGTGTCAGTCAGTTCGCAAAGTTGCATAAAGAAAACGACCCAAGCGGACCCCGACGCCATTGAGTCTTCAGCCGTCCGAAAAGGCGGTCGCGACCTCGTCGATCGCTTCTATTTCGCTGTTGCGGCATCCGACGTGCCATTTCCGGGGGCGAATTCTTCTGATCCGGAAAGGCAAGGAAACAACATCCTCTACGGGATCGCTTGTTACAATGAACCTGCCGACCCGAATGCGACCGGGACATTCGGAAACACCTTCGAGCATCGGGGCGACCGCACGTCGCCGCAGGCGCGTTTCTACCGCCAGCCCGCCAAGCGACTCGACAGCCGCATTTATGTCCACGAATTCGTGTCCTCCTGGAATACCAAAGCAAACCGTGAACTGACTGAGTTTCCCACCTGCGAAGTCATTTTTGGTGCCCTGCCCAAAAAGGGGTTCGAGGATGCGGTTATTGCTCGTCCTGAAAAAGAGTCGTTGAAAGCACACGAAGTTTACCAAGAGGCCATTTTCAATTTTTCATCTGGGTGTCTCGCTTTTGGCCTGAGCATCCTTGTTTCAGGCGGACTTGTTGCGGGGGCCGTTGCGAGCCAGGGGATTCTTGCAGGACTTGCCGGCATTGGAGGCGCTAATCTCGCGTTGAATGCCGCGGGAGCGCTTTCGAACTTTCTGTGGTGCCAGGGTGGACTCATGGGCGTCACCCGCAATGCGGCACTGGAGTCTTCGGAAGCCAGTGTTCTCTTCAATACAGCCGTGCACCACGCGCGGGAAACAACCCAAGCGCTCGTTTACCTTGGCTATGAACCCGACTTTTTGCTGAAATCGAGTGCAGATGGTTTTACGCCCCTCACGCAGAAACAACTTCAGGCATGGAATGAACGCAGGGAGGGGGAAAAAAAGCCCTGGGAGGGCATCGCGCCCGAGCATGCTCGCCTGAAAACCCTGCTCGACGAAGGGCGCTTTGCGCAGGCGGCGGCCTACTACAACATGCTCTTTGCGCAGGTGTTCAATCGCATGTCGTCGGGGAACGTGACCGCCGCGGCTGAAGTCCAAGTGGAAAAGGTGCTGGGGAGTGGGTTCTTTGGCTCGGGCCTGAGCATGAAGTCTTTGTTTTCCCGGCACCATGTGTCTTCGGATGTGTTCTTCAAGCATCTTCGTGGCCTAGAACTGACTCTCGAAAAAATGGTGGATGACAGTGTGGGAGGCGCGGGACATCCAAACCCTTGAGCCACGAGTGACGAGAAGCAGCTCAGCGCATCAGGAAGGCAAAGTATTCTTCCTCGAGCTCTTCGGTTTCCATGGGGTCCCCGGAGTCGGGGCAGTTTGGAGGCGTGGGCATGGTTTTGGGGGGGAGGCTCCCGGTTTCCACCAAAATTCTTTGGGTTTTTTCGGTGACCGGAGAGACGTAATTGACGTAAAAGCTCTTAATCAAGGCCTTGCCCTTGAACGAGGGAATCATGTTCATTTGCATGATGACGTCGGGAACACACTCCTCGAATCCGATGTCGCGGCCGTCTTCAATAGACCGTAAAAAAGTGACAAATGCGCGCACGCCGAGCGAGTTTATCGACTTGACCTGTGCGAAGTTGAATGTTGCTGACGTCGAAGCGGCGAGGTCGCCGGCTATCTTCTGTAAGGGGATCTCGGCATCCTCGTTGATGACGCCCCCAAGGGTCACCTTGACCTTCGTGCCATCCTTTTCCATCTTGAAATCCATGGATCCTCCGGGTGCCCTTGACAGCGGGGCGAGTGAAGCCTTAAAGCTACCGTCGCTTCTTTTCTGAAGAGTTTAGCAAAGAAACCTGGTTGTTTGTATATCCCCAAAGTTGTTTCAGAGGTTTTCAGATTCCCTTTCCAGTTCGAACGTGCCCGAGTGGCGGAACGGTAGACGCAGTTGATTCAAAATCAACCACTCCTCGTGGGTGTGAGAGTTCGAGTCTCTCCTTGGGCACCACGTTCGATTTCCTGACCCTATGCGATCCCGCGGTGGGGCGCTGGATCCCCACTTGAGGTGTGAGATCTTGATGCAACCTCGGCGGGTGTCTTCTTTGGCGGCAGTTTCCTTTTGTCTGAGCACGGTCGCTTTTGGCGAACAGGAGCGCACTCTTGAAGTGAGTGCGCTTCTCGCCTCGCGTGCGAATCCTCTTGGCCTTTCTCTCCAGGTGGACCTGTCGAAATCGTTGCCTCTCTTCCAGTCCGACAGCATCTTGTTGGAACGGAATTTTGTACGTCCCGTGGCAAGCGCGACTGTTTCCCCAGCACGCGCCTTGGGAGGCCTGGGTCTTGTGTTCCAGCCTTTCTCCGTTTTGGGCTTCAAGACGACAGTTCAGGGGCTGCGCACTTTTGGCACCTTCGGGAATCTTCAATCGTTTCCCAACACCTCCCTCCCCTGGGACGACGACGACCTTGCGGAGAGGGTGCGTGACGCCAAAGGCGTTGAAGAACGCGGAGAGGGCGAAGTCTCCGGGCGCCGCAGTGGGCATGTGTTCCACGTGTCTTCATATGTGCAATTCAAGGTGGGTCGGGTGTTGGGGCGCACGGAAGGTGGCGTGACTCGCGCGTGGTACCGCCTCCCACCCGGCGCCTCCGTGTTTTACGATCCGGGTGAAGACCTCCTTTTGCGCAACGGCGCTTATTCCACCTTCGTCAACGCCGACGCCTTGGTGGAACGCTTTCCTGTGGATGCCCTCACTTCGGGCGTGAGTCTTCGCACTTTTGACGCGCGCGCCTACGGGGCTCCCCGTGGAGTTCGCCTCCGAAACGCGCGCGTGGGGCCCACTCTTTTGTGGACGTTTGCACAAGGGCATCTTTTGGCGCTTTTGGCGCATTGGTACGCCATCCACCCCTATCGCGCAAAGGGAACACGCGCCGCGGTTCCTTCTGTTGCCCTCGCCTACGAGCATGAAGTGAATTTCTCGTTCGACAACGGAGCGCGTTCTGACGCCCCTGCAGCGCCGTAACTTGAGGCGTGAGGTGTTTCGGCTTAGAACAGTGTCATTAGAGATGTTCTCAACTTGTCGCTGCGCGTTTCATCAACCGGCGCTGCACGACGCGGATTAACGCAAAGAGAGGTCTTCAGTGAGTACAGCGCTTCACTACAAGAGCAACCTTCGAGACATCTTCTTCAACCTGTTCGAATACCTCCGAATTCAAGACAGCGTCCTTGGCAAAGAACCTTTTGCCACACTCGACGAGTCTTCTGCTCGCGACGCTCTGACCACTCTCGACAAACTCTGCACCACCGACCTCGCGTCCTCGTTCGTCGACTCCGATCGCATTCCCTTGAAGCTCGATGACAAAGGGAACGTCACCATTCAGCCGACTGTGCGGGCCGCCATTGAACGCCTCACAGAAGGTGGCTGGATTTATATCGACACGCCCGAGCGTTTGGGTGGTTTGGGAGCCTCAGCAACCGTGGGTTGGGCGGCGTACGAGCTCATGGTTGGAGCGAACCCTTGTGCGACGTTTTACACGAGCTTCGGGCCCATGGTGGCCCGCGTCATCGACTCCTGCGGCACCGACAAACAGAAGGCGCTTTTTGTGGGAGGGCTCCTTCAAAAGAATTGGGGCGGCACCATGGTTCTCACGGAACCTGAAGCCGGTTCCGACGTGGGGTCGGCCCGCACCAAGGCGCGTCACGTGGCAGGCGACGTCTATGAACTCGAAGGCGTGAAGCGCTTCATAACGAGCGGTGATTGGGACCTTCCGGAAAACATCGTTCACCTGGTGCTCGCCCGTCACGAAGGCGCGGGCCCTGGAACCAAAGGACTCTCGCTCTTCATCGTTCCCAAATTCTGGGTCAACGACGACGGCACTTTGGGCGAGCGCAATGGCGTTTATTGTAAGAACCTTGAAAAGAAAATGGGCATCAAGGGTTCAGCCACATGTGAAATGGCCTTCGGCGGCCAAGGAAAAACCCCAGCGCGCGGACGCCTTGTGGGTGAAGTTCACGACGGCATCCGTCAAATGTTCCTGATGATAGAACATGCGCGCATGGCTGTTGGCTGCAAGAGCATGAGCACGTTGTCAACGGCGTATCTCAACGCCCTCGACTTCGCCAAGGTGCGCGTGCAGGGCCCCGATCTTGCCAAGGCTGCCGACAAAGCCTCGCCCCGGGTTCGCATCATTGAGCACCCTGACGTGCGGCGCATGCTCATGGAGCTCAAGTCACACGCGGAAGGCATGCGTGCCCTTTGCATGTTCACCACTTCCACACGCGACACGGTGGAAATTCTGCGTGGAACCGACCCCGAGGCCTCGAAGGCGTGGGACCACGTGAACGATCTGTTGCTTCCCCTCGTCAAAGGCTATTGCTCCGACCGTTCCTTTGACCTTCTGGGCGTTGCACTTCAAGTGTACGGCGGGTCGGGCTACTGCCAAGACTACCCCATCGAACAATACATTCGCGATCAAAAAATCGACACGCTTTACGAAGGCACCACGCACATTCAGTCGCAAGACCTCATTTTCCGCAAAATTCTGCGTGATGGCGGAAAAACCTTGGCGAAGGTTCTTTCGCAGGCCGTTTTGTTTGCGAAGTCCGACAAGGGCGGCGGCGCGCTTGCGGCAGAGCGCGGCGCCGTGGGCAAGGCTCTTGGCGACGTGGAGGCCCTCTTTGGTGCCTTGCAAAAGAAAATGGGCGAAGACATTTACCACGCAGGCTTCCAAGCCAATCGGGTGCTTTACGCTCTGTCGGAAACGCTCATCGGTTGGTTGTTGTCGGAGCATGCGGTGCTGGCCGTCGCAAAGCTTTCGGAGTCGGGCCTTTCGTCCGATGAAAAGGCTTTTTATCAGGGAAAAGTCGCGTCAGCGCAGTACTTTACGCACGAAGTGCTTCCGCGTGTCACCTTGCTTCGCAAGTTGGTGGAAGCGGGCACAACGGAGCTCCGCGCTCTGCCCGAAGCCGCGTTTTAAGCCCGCTTCAAAGTGTCAAGGTGTAACGCTAAAGGGCACCGTCGACGATGATGTTTCTTGGCATGCTGTTCCTTCTGGAAGCTTGCAACAGCGGTCGATGACGAGCTTGAGCCCCGTCGTGCCCGCGGCGATGCTCGAGAGATCAAACGTGCGGGAGGCTGTGGCCGTGGTCACCACAGCACCTTGGGCGTTCACAACCTTCGCAGCGCTCAATTGGCACTGGAGCGTGGCGGAATGGCTCGTGGAGGTCATGGCCGCCGAAAACTGCGAGAGGAACACATTCTGGGTGAAGGGGTACGACAGAACCGATGAAGGCACCGAAGGCATGGCGCCGGAAAGCGCCTGCATTTGGGTGCGGACGGGGTGAAGGTCCACGGGGTCAATGTGTTTGTCGACGTAGTACCAGAGTCCATCGCTTTCGCGAACCGGCGTCTTAAAATAGGAGGGGTTCGACACAATGGTGCTCAGCAAGGCATCCGCTTCGGAAACTGAGTGAGCAAACTTCAGCCCCGGAAGTTTGCCGGCCTTCTTCGCCTTGAACACATCGGCGACGCCGTTGACGTTGAAGTCTTCGAATGCGGTGTCCCACGCATAGGCGTCGGAAATATAAAGGACGAATTTGTCGAAGCCTGCGCGCGCAGGCACTGCGGCCGCGTCGCTTTCCAGAACATTCGCGGCGTGGCGAAGTGCTTTGAGCCCGGCTTCTTGGGTGGTGCAGTTTACTTTCGTTTGGTCTTGTTCGCGTCCCTTGGCATCAACGCCTGGACACACACGCTGCACGCCCCAGCTCGCGAACGCCGATTTGAAATTCGCGGCGCTCGAGAATCCAATTTGCATGGCCGCCAAAGGCTCATCGACAAATCCAATGGCACCATACCGAACATCCCAGTTTTTTGCGGTGAGCCCATCGGCAAAGGCAACAATGTTCTGCTTGATGGTGTCGAGGTTGCCACTCATGGAGTTCGAGACGTCCAAAACAAAAAGGATGTCGGTGGGCAGCTTGCCGCTCGAGGTCGTTGTTATCGTTGTCTGCTTTTCGCACGAATCGGCCAAAGTGACTTTGGATGTTGCAGAGCGTGCGTAGCTCACGCCGCTTCCCCTTTCCGTTGCGCACGCGAGTTGTGCAACTCCAGGAGCCGCTGTCGCCTGCGCGGCGGCGGGTGTGGCCGAAGCCATGACGTCAGGGTCTGGTGATCCCGACCCCTCGACAATTGTGCCCGGAGTCCCCTCCGAAGCAGGTTGCGTGCCATCGATGCCCGTGCCACCCATGCCCGTGCCACCCATGCCCGTGCCACCCATTCCCGTGTCTGCGTTGCCCGTGCCACCCATGCCCGTGCCCGTGTCTGCGTTGCCCTGCACACCCGTGTTCGCGTCCTCGTCGGCCGACGCGCCCTCCGAGGTGCTGTCGGTGCTCTGTTGCACACCCTGGCCTCCGAGGCCCCCTTCGCCCGCTTTTGGATTTCCCTTGTTCGAGACGCCCACTTTTGGAAGGTCGCCCTTGCCAAGGCTGTCTTCAGCCGATGCGTTGTCGCCCCCTTTTGTTGTGCGCCCACCGCCAAATTTGCTTTTGGCACACCCGTTCGCAAGGACAGCCACCGCAACAGAAACAAGAAGGCTCGAGGACACAATAGGTCGGGACTTCAGAAAAATCCGGGTCATATTCGTAGGCATGCGGTTGACTCTCCCTCAGGTGTCTGTGCGCAAAGCAGCCCGGAGGGATTTCTCGCGAAACATCCGCCGGGTCGGGCTTCGAGTCCCCTGTATCGGCATTTTCTGTTGAAAACTGAGCGGCTTTGATGCGTGCACCCGGATGTTGGGTTCCTGGATTATTTTACACTTTAAAAAAAAATTTATTTTTCCAATGTGAAAAAGAGCACTTCATTAATCGCAAAGAACTCCGAACACTCAAGAGACAAACTTTTGTCGGGGAGAAGTGAAAAATGAAGGGTCTGGTCTGTTCCCTTAAGCGTTTGGCACCTCAAAGGGCCGTTGCTTCGAGTGGGGTCGGCATTATTGCATTGTTTTCACTGAATGCGTGCACGGGCAAGGTGACACCGCCGGGTGTCGACGATGCCACGTCTCAAGAGATTTCCGTGACTTTGACGCCCCGCGAGGCGTTCAAGGACTCTGACCTCCGCTGCGTCGTGGGGGCGTCACCCACGTCTGGTGCGAGTCGGGGGTCGTTCGTCTATGAGTGGAGACGCAACGGCAGCGTGATTGCCAACGAAACCGGCGCTCGGCTGGGGGGCGGGAAATTTTCGAAGGGCGACAAGCTCGAATGCGCGGCACTGCCTGTTTTCGACTCCTCCTCGCAAGGAGAATTCGTTCGTTCCAACCTGGTTGTTGTGAAGAACTCACCTCCGAGCGGATAGTGCAACCTCGCGTCTGTACTTTCGCCATCCCTCCGCTGTCGTTCAGTTAAAGGTTACGTAACGCTTCGAGCTGCCCCAGTCGTCGCCGCGCTCCATGAGGACGAACGACATGAGGCGAAGCGCTGAAGCCGAGT
>JADCJN010000065.1 GCA_020247005.1 Silvanigrellales bacterium | reverse complement strand
GCCTCATGTCGTTCGTCCTCATGGAGCGCGGCGACGACTGGGGCAGCTCGAAGCGTTACGTAACCTTTAACTGAACGACAGCGGAGGGATGGCGAAAGTACAGACGCGAGGTTGCACTATCTTGCTGGTCGGCCAGTATAAATTTTGGCCTGGGTCGTGAGGCCGGCCGCCGCTTCGTTTCGCTGAGGCCCCGCCTCGAGTGCTGCCGCTGGGAGAGTGTTCCGTGTCGACCCTCGATGCTTGACGTCGTTCTCTGCCAGAGTGCTGCGGCGAAGCTCTCTGCGATGCGAAGCAGGTTCAGAAACGATGGTGTTGTGTGTCCCCGCGGCAACGCCGCGTGATTCTCAGAATCAGATTTGAAACAAAGATGCGTAGGTTGAGGGCGGTGCCTCGACCTTGTTTCGTAAAGAAGTTGACCTGAGGTTCAGGGTCACTGGCTCGCGCACGTTCCACTTGTGCACACGAGTGTGGGGGGAGTGTACGCAATGGCTGGGCACGCTCTCGGCCCGAGGTCTTCGAGCGCGTCAACGTCCTTTTGGGCGACGTTGACTTGTGTGAAGCGGTTGTCGATGTCGGCGGCTGCCAGGACTTTTGTAGAAGAAAGAGCGAGCAATTCGCCGCAAGTTCCCCAGCGGTCTGAGCGGCACTGCGCGGCCGTGTCACAGGCGAGGTTGGCGCTCAACGCGGTGACTTGCGCCGTGGCTTCAGCCAGTGCTTTTTTTGCAGCCTGAAGCCCCCCTGTGCCGAATTTCTTCTTTGCTTGTGCTCTGAGTGCCAGACGCTCAATGAGGTCGATGGCCACCATCACGGAGTCGACGTCGAGTTCGCCGGTCGATGCACTCCCACAAGAATAAGCTTGCCAAGTTTTATCGTCCATTCTGACGGATTCGAGCGAAAGTTGAAGATCGTTCCCTCTGCTATGAGCGCTCACAGTGACCTGAGTGCCACCTGTGCAAGCAACCTCCTCAGCAGGTGCTTTGGTCTCGCTGAGTCGAATGCCGTTCACGAGGGAAGGGAGTTTTGCGGTGTCTTCTGCGTCCAACGTCAAGTCCAACCCTTGCGGCGAGGCTTGGGTGTCAGGAGCGTTGGAGTGGGGTTGGCACGGGGGTGGCATGCGCAATGCGGAAGGAGGTTCAATTGTGATTTCCATGGTTCCACACGTGGGAATCGAACGGGATGTGCGGATGGTAATGTGTTTTCCCTCCTTGAAGGCGGCGCTCAAGAGAGCTCCCTTTTCCTCGGAAGGATTCGTTGGTGAGAGAGGTGATGGCGTGTTTTTGGGAGACTCCGTAGGAGCAGGCGCCACGACTTGTTTTTTTCCTCCGTGGGTCATGGCCTTGAAAAGCTCGCCACACCCGACGAATGAAAGAGGCATGAGAAGAAATGCGATTGCCGCAAAGCCGCGATGAGCGCCCATTTTTGTTCCCTTAAGACGGGTGAAGAGGAAAGGAAATCAAAGTGGGGTTCGGACAGCACCGTGTGCTCTTGAGGGAAGCTTTTGCCGACTCGCTTTAACGGGTTGAGCAGGCCTTTGTCGATGAAACCTGCGCAGGATCAAGACAATGACGCGGCAGGTGGTCGGGCGCGCAGCCCCGTTCCAATGTGCACAACGACCCCAAGGTGGGGCATATCCAATAGGCGGCAAAGGTTTCCTGGGGGGTGTGAAGTGCATAATGAGGAGGTGCGCCCCAACAGGCTTCAAAATCGGCCAAAGAAAAGGGCTGATCGCTGGATGTGTGATTCGAAAGAACGATGGCCTGAACGTTTTGAGAAACAAGATGGTTGACGAGCGCCAGAGGGTTGAGTTCGTCTTGACGAAGATTGTAAAAGGGCCAGCTCAGGTTGGGTGCTAAGAGTGTGACCCGTGACGAACCGAAAAACTGGTTGCCCGCAGTGCTATAAACCCGCAAGGGCCCTGGCACAGAAGGGCCCAGTTCTGTTCGCAAGGTGTGGATGATTTGAAAATGGGGTTTGCGAAAAAGGAGGTCGGCGTAAAGGGGACCCTCTTCTTGGCAACACGACTCCGCAACGCGCGAAGCTTCGGCTCGACGACTGCCCAGGTTCCAAATCGATTTTGCATTGAGGTCTGGCTTAATGTCACTGAGAACCGGCGCCAGGCACAGAAGACTCACGAGCGCCCCAAAAAATCGGGAGTGTTGCGAAGACGCCACCAGCGGAGCCAGCCTGGAGGCAATGGCTTTTGAGAAGTTCAAGCACAGGCCCATGAAGACGATGAGAGCAAAAGCGTGGTGTCTCCAGCTGTGAACATCGAGAAAGGGGCGGCTTGTGAACTGAGTGAAGAGCGCTGCGACAAAGAAAAGAGTGAAAAGGAGAAGAGCCTTTTTCCACAGGAGCTTTGATGCGGGCCTTAATTTTCTCATGCACAAAAACAAACATGCAAAAAGTACGAGCTGCATGAAAAGCGCGAGTGTCAGGGGCCGGTGAAGGACGAGGGTCATTGCCCCACGAGAAAGCTCGCTGAGTGAGAACTGTGTCTTGGGGACTTCGTAAATGACCCTCGAGAGGACTTCAGGGCTGAAGGGTGAAGGAAACACCGTGCTGAGGAAGGGGAACACCGGGTTTCCCGTGCGCAAGGCGTTGACGGCGAGAAAAGGCGCCGCCAAAGCAAAGGCCAGAACCCCACCCACGAGTGCAGGCTTTGGTGATCGTTTCCAAAACCAAAGGAATGCGGCCAAAACGCAGAAGGGGGCAAAATTCGGCTTGAGGATGAAGATGCTGGGCGCGGCGAGGAGAAAAGACAACGCGTCTTTGCGCGCAGCCGAGTAAACAACGACTACGGCCAACGAAGCGGCGAGCATGTCGGATTTGGCCAAAAAACTCCAAGACGAGATCATTCCGTTGAGGGAACACAGCAAGGCCAACGAAATCGTCCGGAAGCTTTTGCTCTGGAAGAATTGAGCAGGAAGAGCGATGGCCAGGGCAAAAACCGAAGTCGACAGGCTGCCCACAACCATTTGTGTTGCGGCACCTTGAACGCCAGGAGTCACGCCCAGTGTTCTGAAGAAGAACGACACATTTTCGAGGGCGAACGCATAACCCAGCGTGAAGTTTTCTTGCGCCCACCCCGTGGTGCCCATCGAGAGCCACGTTTCCGATGCCGTCAAATGATAAAGATACGCATCTCCATGGTCGGACAAAACCAGAGACGCAAAGAATTTGAGAAGGAAAAGCGAGGCGATGCCAGGAAAAATCCACTTCTCTTGCTGAGCATAGGCGAAGAGTTTTTCCCTCAGCGTGGGGAGGACTCTGTGTTTCTTCGCTTGCCATGCACCAAGAAGAGAGAAGGCAATAAGGCCTGACCCGGTGACAAAAGGAGTTTGGACTCCCGCCTGGGCGACAAGGTGCACGAAAGTTCCAAACACCACGAAAACAAGAACGGAGGCGAGCAACACGCTCGACGCCCTGAACGTGTCAGCGGTATTGCCCGCCGTAAGTGCAAGGAGGCCAATGCTAGAAAAAAAGAGGGTCGCGAGGAAAAAAAGTGTGAGTGCAACCGATGAGGCGATTTCTATAGCCATTGTTCCCTTGTGCGTTAAACAAGCTGCGAGGGGTGTTTTGGAAAGAAATCGACCCGAGCTTCAAGCACCTTCAGAGTGTGGGTCTCGGGGTTGGGAAAGAACGAGGGCAGGGGGTCGAAGATGCGCTGCCAGCTCCAAAGTTCCTCGCCGACTCCAAGGTACTCTCGGATCCGTTCTGTGCCGAACGGCGCGATGGGGTGCAGAAGCACAGTGGCAACCTTCACCATATAGAAGACGTCCACAAGAACCTGGCGCAGGGATGGATCGTCGGCCGAAAGCTCGGTGCCGGGTTTCACGGTGGTGGTCCAGCGCTTGTTGATGGAGCGGGTGTAGTTGTCCACCACGGCCATGGCTTCATGGAAAACATGCCGCAGCATTGCGCTCTCGAACGCCAAAATGGCAGTGCGTGCTTCCGCAAGAACGTCGTCGGAGACCCTGCCCTCAGGAATGCGCCCCTCAAAGCTTTTGTGCGCGGTGTGAAAGCACGTTCGAACGGCTTTGTTGAACGCGTTGCAAAGAAGGTTGCCCTCCTTCATCACCGGATCGCCTTCTTTGTCGTTGGCATCTGGGTTCAAAGGCTTTGGCTTGAACCCGACACTCTTGAGGCCGAGGCCAAGCGCCAAGAAGTGCGCGCGCAACTGGTCGGCCGTGTAGTGATCCAAAAGCTCGTGTGCCAAAGGGGGCTTGATGGCTCCGCTGCTGCTCGCTTTCTTGTCGAAAAAAAGGATGTGGTTGTTCACCACAAGGTGAGGCAACTGGAGCGCCCCTTCTGGCGGCTCGGCCGCCGGCGTGGGGCCTTGGTCGCCCAAAAACAGGCCCATTTCGGCGAGGCCGTAGAAGTAGAGATTGTCTTCGCCAATGAATTGAAACGCTGACGATTCGCGGCTGCACCACCACTGCTTCCAGAGCGCAGGATTCTTGCCTTGGGTTTCGAGAAGTGTCGCCGTGAAAGAAAGCGGCGCCCAAAGTGATTCGGGCCACACCCAAAAAGTGAGATCAGAAAGGCCATCGATAGAAGGCGCAGGCAGGCCCCACTCCACGTTCCCTGTCAGACGAAACGGCACGAGGGTTTTGCCGGCGCGAAAACGCACCCCTCGACGCGTCAGCTCTGCAGCGGCCGTTTCACGTTCGGCAAGACTCGCAAAGACGATGCGAATGGGCTGGCCCTTGCCCAGGGGCTCCTTGCGGGTGTGCGGTGGGAGGTGCGCCGAGGCTTCGTTGAGCAAGGCTTCGTTGTCGCCTTTGACATGCAATGTGGGAGGCTCGAGGAACTCGCGCATGCCACTCACTGCGTAAGGGCGACAGGCGGCGCTGCTCTGCACGCGCTCGGTGTATTGCCACAATAAAGAGCGGAATTTTTCGAGATCGATGTACCAGTTTTCCACAGTGCGGAGTTCGGGTGTTGCGCCTGTGAGCGTGCTCTTGGGTTCGAGGAGTTCGCTGGGTTCATAGGGGTGACCTAGCGAGCATTCGTCGGCGTAGGCTTTTTCCGACTTGCAACCTGGCACGGGGCATCGGCCCACAACCTGCCGCCCGTTCAACAGTGCGTTCGCCTGCGGGTCGAAAAATTGCGAAGAAGGGGCTTTTTTCAGATGTCCGTTTTCTTTGAGGCGTTGGAAAAAGGCTCCGCACATTTCGGTGTGAACAGTGCGGGCCCGGCCAAGCCCCGAGGTGCCGAAGAAATCGAGGCTGATGCCATAGGCATCGAGCGCACTTTTTTGCTTGGCATGGTTCGCGGCAACAAACTCTTCCAAGGTGCCGGTGAATTGCCCCGACTCCACTTGCACACGATGGCTTTCTACGATGGGTGAGCCGTAGCAGTCAGTTCCTGACACAAAAAGCACGTTTTCTTTGCCTATGCGATCGCGCAAAAAACGAGCGAATGCGTCGGCCTGCACAAACATGCCACCAACGTGACCAAAATGAAGTTCCTTATTGCCATAGGGCATGCCGCCCGTAATGACAGCGCGCGTCGGGACAGGGGGGCGGGTCGGGGCTTGGGAAGAAGGGGTGGGCATGATGCGTTCGGCCTCGTGAATGTGCACCGTGGAACACTTCTTTTCAGATACCCCAGGTGCGCGCTGGGCCCAAGGACCCCTGCTAAAACTGGCCACCTGTTCAAAATATGTCTTGCTTCGGCTGGCTGTTTTTTCTAAAGTCTGAGATAACATTGACAACACCCGAACAGCTCCCAAAAAAGCTTGCCTCCCCAGCAGGGTGGTGCCTGCACCGGATGCAAGGTGAACCAAAAGGAAAGTGTCTATGCGCAAGAACACTGACACCCAGAGGTTTCCTCATTCCGCATTGCTGTTTCGCTTTTGCCTGAGGGTTCTTGAAATCCGACGGAAGGGCACGAAGGTTCACGACCAGGAAGTCGGCAATATCCTTCAGTACAACCCGAGCGACACCAGCCACTGGAAGCGCGGCAAAAAAGCGGTTCGAAGTGTCTACGCCCTAGAAGCGCTCGCGCAGGCGCTCGACGTGGACATCGAAACGTTCCAAGACATTGTCGATGGCACGCTCGACTTCGAAGAGGCCTGGCTCGACTTCGCCGAAGCTGAGGAAGAGAAGCGCATTTCTCAAGAGCTTGGAAGCGATCTCTTGGTGCAGCGTCGCGACAGGCAACTGGTTCTTGAGCAGGTTGCGCAAGGCATTTTGCAAAAGGCAGGCGTTTCCAGCGTGCCCGTTTACCTTCCTGAAGTCCTTCAGGTGTTGGCGTTCATTCAAGTGTCGCAAGGCGAAGTGAGCGACAAAATTGCCCGCAGCTCCCGCGTGAAGCCCGGCCTCTACAGCATCCGGTGCCGGAAAGGGGAGATGCGCGCGCACACCCGCGCCGCTATCGCGCGCGAAATCGCTCGTGTGGTGCTTTATTCTGAGCGGGAACAGTTCCACATCCCGCCGAAGCTCGAGAACAGGTCGTTCTTCGAAATCGTCGACTTCTCGAATGCGCTTTTGGTGCCCAAGGAATCGCTTCGGGCCGAGATTCAGAAGGTTCCCTCGAAAATGAACCTTGTGAAAACGCTCTCGGACGTGTTTTGGGTGCCAAAGAGTATCATCCGCTCGAGGCTTGCTTTCCTTTTGCTGGAAAACGCCGAACCTTCTGTGTTCACAGCGGCACCCCTGCCCATCACTCTGATGGGGGCCTTGGGCCGAACGGCGCCTCTGGACCTTTCAGAAGAAGATGGCCAGTCGAGTTCGTTGGAATCACTGGCCACAGCGGAAGAAAGCCTCACTTCGGATTCGAATTGAGGGCCCTTTCGGAGTCTTTGCACACCCCGCAGAGTTGACCATGCGCACGCGCGGGCTATGGTGGCGGACACGATTCGCGGACGGCTTTTTTCAGGGAGGCTTCGGACACGCATGATTCTTCGCGATGCCAGCATTCGGCCAGGCCTTCGTCGCGGCACTCGCCCCGAGGCTCAACTCATGGCCCGGAAGTCTTCAGACGATGATGAAGACTTTGAAGGCGACTTCGACGATGACAGCGGCGACGACGAAGAGGGTGAGGCCGGAGCTGCCGGAGCCCTTTCGGACATTGACAAAGAGAACGCGAAGCCCAAAACGCTCACGCGCAAAGAGGCGATTGAAATCCTCCAGTCGTCAAGGAACTTTTCAGGCCTTGATCTCCGCAAAGCAAACCTTACGAAGCTCGATTTTTCGAACTGTACGTTTGCCACAGCCAACCTGAGTTATGTGAACTTCAAGGACTCCAACCTTGAGGCTTGCGACTTTTCGAACGCCTCTTTGTGGAACGCGAACCTTGAAGGCGCGAACCTCACACGTGCGAATTTAGAAGACGCCGACCTCGACTACACGAAGCTGCGCGGTGCCGTGCTCTATCGGGCGAACATCCGCCGGGCCACGTTGCCCACCGACCTCATTCCGCGTGACGAAATTTTGCGTTCGGTGAATGAGGGAACGAAAGTCGCGCGATGACGCTTTTGCGCGATCGGGCTCCCGACGCTCGGGTGTTCAAAGGGACGTTTCTCAGCCCCCGCGGGAGCACCCATTCCGAGGCGGGAGGCTCTGCATCGGGAGTGTCGCGCCTTCGGACTCTTGCCGACGTAGAGGTTTTCGATCCGGGTTGGTTGAGTGTGGGCCCTGACGGCCGCATTCTCGCCCTGGCGCGCGAGTGTCCGAAAGACGCCCGCCACGTTGTGGATTTTGGGGACGCCTTGGTGATGCCCGGGTTTGTCGACACCCATACGCACCTTCCCCAATACGCGTTTACGGGTCTGGGAGATCTTCCCCTTCTGCCCTGGCTCGAAACCTACACCTTTCCCCATGAACGGGCCTTTTGTGACCCGACACTCGCGCGCGCGCGGGCGCGTCATTTCTTTCAGGCTTGCCTGGCCATGGGTACGACAACAGTCATGGCATATGGCACCCACCACGAAGAAGCTGTGCACATCGCATTCGAAGAGGCACGGGCTTCGGGCATTCGTGCCGGCATTGGACTTGTCCTCATGGACTCCCATGTTCCAGCCGATTTTGCGACAGAAAGTGGAAAGAGCCTCTTGGCAGCCGACAGGCTTGCTGCCTGCTGGGACCGCGCCGGAAACGGTCGCCTCCGTTTCGTTGTGACGCCTCGCTTTGCCGTCAGTTGTACGCAAGGACTGATGGAGGGCGCTGCCGATTTGGCGCAGCGTCGGGGTCTTCTTGTGCAAACGCACCTTGCTGAGAACAAAGACGAAATTGCCCTCGTGCGCGAACTGTTTCCCAAGGCCAAGTCGTACACCGATGTCTACGATTCCTGTGGCCTTTTAGGAAAAAACACCCTTCTGGCGCATTGTGTGCACTTGGGAGCCGACGAGCGCGCTTTGCTCCAAGAGCGGGGGTGTGTGGTCGCTCATTGCGCCTCTTCGAACACCTTCCTTTCAAGCGGGCTCATGCCTCTTTCGCGGTTCTTGGAAGAAGGCATGCGTGTTTCGTTGGGAACCGATGTGGCGGGTGGCACATCGCTGTCGATGCTGGCAGAAATGAAGGCCGTTGGAGACGCCGCACGTCTTCGCAAGGCGCTTTACGGCGAAGAGCCTGTGAAGGCCCCATCGTTGCTGTCGTTAGCCACCTTGGAAGGCGCCCGCGCCGTGGGCCTCGACAGGCACATAGGGAACTTCGCAGTGGGCAAGGCGGCCGATTTCGTGGTGGTGGACGACCTCCTGTCGCACCCTCTCTATCCGCGCCTAGGGCGAAACCGCCAAGAACTGGGACAGCAACTTGAACAGCGCCAAGGGCAGACGCTTGCCACAGGAGAGTCGGCGCTTGAGCGCCTTTCGCGCGTCATTTCTCGGCCTCATCCCGACGCCGTGCGCGAAACATGGATTGAAGGCACCAAAGTGTTTTCCCGAAAAGGGTGATGCGCGAGGCTGCGGTCACATCATCCGTTCAACGCCCATGGAGTCTTCGCGCGCAAGCGCTTCGCGGCGCGCAAATTTTGGCGCGCCTGCGACAAGCTTCGCCAGCGCCATGTCGTCGCCCGCAAAACCCAAAATGAATCCTTCACACGACATCCCTGCTAGGGACGCCTCGAGTGCAGCGTCGTTTGCGCTCGAGGCATCGAAGGCCTCCACATCCCACGGAGTCGCATTTGTGTTTGTTGTGTTCTGAGACTCCTGAGCGGGAAGGTCGAGCGGCCCTTTTTTCGCGATGGCCTTGCCAATGCGGTCTTCCAGAGACGTGATTTTTCTCGAAACGGGAAGGGACTCGTCACGAGGGACGTTGGCTAGAGTTTCCTGTGCGGCAGCCAAGTCGCCCTTGCGTGCAAACGCGAGGGCGAGGTTGTATCCCACCTTCATGCGCCACTCGGTTTGTGTGGCAGGCATCGCTTCAAGGGAACGTCGGTAGAGCGTGACTCCCTGGTCGTAACGACCCGAGCGGATATAGGCGACCGCCGTGTTGTTCATGTCAGCTACAAAGATGCGGAGGTTCCCCATATTCAAAAGAAGCTCGCGGGCGCAGTTCATGTCGCCGCGCATGAGCGCCAGTTTTGTTTCTTTTTCGGTGATCTCTGAGCTTCCTGCGTCAATGGCTTTGGCGGCGTCGAGGCTCGCAGAGGCGCCTGACTCATCGCCAAGTTGAGCTTTCGCATCGGCAATGTCGCAGAGGCGCTCGATGTTTTTTGGCGAAAGTTCTTGCGCCCGTTCGAAGCAGGCCACCGCGCCAGCATAGTCGCCAAGGCGCACGAGAATTTTTCCGAGCAGATGCACTCCCTGAAGGGGATCTGCTCCTGCCTTCAAAGCCGCCTTCAACGTTGCAGCGGCCTTTTCATTCGCGTTTTGGGAGTAAAGGAAAAGTGCTTTCGCGAGGAGCTTCTGTGCTTCCGTTGCCCCCTTGAAAGTCATGAGTCGGCGCAAGAACAACAAGCCGCGACGCATGTCTCCTTCCGCAAGCGTTTCCCGGAATCGCCGTTCGAAGCTTTTCGCATCGCGAGGGTCCGACACTTCGCGCAGGCACTCGTCAACGGCGGTCAAAAGCAAACTTTCATCGAAGGGCTTCGGAATCACCCTGGCGACGCTCATTTCCGAAAGCAGAGCGAGGTCCTGTTTCGTGGGCAGAGAGCTGACAACGACAATGGGCAAGCTCGCGTGCCCCAGGTGCCTCACCCGTTGAATGAATTGGGCGCCGCCTATTTTAGGGAGCTTCCATTCTTGCAAAATGAAGGAAGGCTTCTTTTCGACCAAAAGCGCCAGAGCCTCTTCGCCGTCTCGGGCGACGTGCACCGTTCCAACGCCTTTCTTGGCTAACGCCTCGGTGACCTGACGATGGATCATTTCGTCGGGGTCGACGAGCAAGAGGCTGTCGAGGTCGAATTGGCCATCGGGGATGTCGTCTTTCGCAAGGTGGCGCGCGGCCACGCCTTCCCAACCACTCACGTTCCGCTGCCGCAGGTGCGCTATGGCTTCGCGCCCTTTTTCCACATTGCCAGCGTCAAAGAGCGCTTCGGCATGACGGACTTGATACGTGCCAACGTCTCCGAACGCCGTGGAAAGACCATCGTAAAAGTGAGCAAGGCGTTCGAAATTTCCGCTTTCGCGAAGGGTGTCGTGAAGGTAGGCCACGGCAGTTGCGAGGGCATCGCCTTTGTTTTCTTGGAAGCGTCCTTTCAGGACGTCGAACTCTTTTTTGACGGTGTCTTTGGTGAACACCCGAGAATGCCAAGAAAGGGCCCCCAAGTGGAACGCAAAAGGAAGGAGCTCGCGCTCCGAGTCTTCGACGAAAAGGCTCACGCGAAGGTGGCGGAGTGTGGGCTGGCTGCGAATGATTTTAAGTACATGAAAACCAGTGACGGGATCGTCCTTTTGCAAGGGCATCACAATCCAGTCGGCCTCCTCGACTTCCAGGAATCCGATGAGGTTTTTGAGTGAGTCCATAGACTGAAGAGAGTCGAAGCCATTTGGTTTCAAACAGTCGGTCATCAATTTGCGAGCAGAACCCGAGGGTTCAACCACGACAACCCGCGTTTCCTTGGTGAAAAGGCCCGGCAGCATTGCAACCTCGCTTACGTTCCAGAAAGGATTTCCCTGACTGGGAGGAAAGTTAGCATGCGCTCGTTGCCACCGGGAGGCGGAGGTGTCGGGAATCTTGTGGGCAGAATCCTAAAAGCTGCCTTCGCTTCGAGTGCCCCGGAAGATGCCGCCTTACGAAAGGCGCGCACCTTCCTTCAGTGTTTCTGGAACGTAAACAGGGCAGACGCCGCCTCCTTGTGTATCGGTGGAAAGCACCATGCCTTCGCTCAGGCCGAACTTCATCTTTCTTGGGGTGAGATTCACCACGACGAGCACGCAACGGTTCACAATTTCTTCAGGCTTCACCCATTGACGGATGCCCGAAAAAATTTGTTTCGTGCCGAGCTCCCCCAGGGAAACCTGAAGACGCAAAAGTTTTTCGGAGCCTTCGACCATGTCAGCCGAGACGACGGTGCCCACTCGGACATCTACCTTTGTGAAGTCGTCGATACTTATGATTCCAGATGGCAAAGGGCCTGTTCCCGCGGAAGACGATGCAGCAGACGCAAGGGCCTGAGAGGTGGTGACCGCCGCTGAACGCTTCTTCGTTTCTTTGGGAAGTGTTTCTTTCCTCGTCGCCTGTTCACTTTCCAATTTCGCGAGTTCAACGTTGATGTCGAGCCGCGCGAAGAGCTTTGGAACATCGGTGAACGCATGACCCGCTTTTAGAGCAAGGGTGTTTTCCAACCGTGTCCATGCCCCCTTCATATTTCCTGGGTCTTCACCGAGCGCTTCCAAAAGTTCTTCCATTTTTTCTGGAAAATAAGGCCAAGCGAGGTATCCGACGCAGCGCAGAGCCGCCAGCGTGAGTCCAAGCACGTTCGACAGACGCGAACGCGAGAGAGGCGTGTCGGACTTCGCAAGGTCCCACGGTTTGGCCTCGGTAATAAGGAGGTCGCAATTTCCAATGAGATCCCAAATTGCGACAAGAGCATCTGCCTGTTCGCACTGTTCGAACATCCGTTTCACTTGCTCGGGCATCAGTCTCATTTTCTGGGCGAGCGCTTCTTCTGAGCTCGTGAACGACGATGAGTCTATTTCAGGCAGGCGTTTGTCGAAATACTTTTCCACCATGGCGAACGTGCGGGAAGCCAGGTTTCCAATGCCGTTGGCGAGGTCGGCATTGAATCGTTCGAAGTAAGCGCGAAAGGTGAGGTCGAGGTCGTCGCCCGCGTTCACCATGCGCATGGTGTGATTCACGAAGGCGTCACGCCCGTAAGGCTGAAGAGTGATCGGGCTAATGACGTTGCCCAAACTCTTGCTCATTTTGTGCCCGCCCGACTGAATGAGGCCGTGCACAAGAAGGCGTGGCAGCGGCAGGTCGACAGCAAGCAGCATGGCGGGCCAATAGATGGCGTGGAACTTCAAGATGTCTTTGCCGATGATGTGCGTGACGCCTGCCCAGAAGGGGTTCGTCCGCGCCGCTTCGAGACCTCCCACTCCTGTGACGTAGTTCGAGAGGGCGTCGAACCAAACGTAAGTCACGTGCGATGTGTCGAACGGAAGTTCAATGCCCCATTGTGTGCGTGTCTTTGGACGTGAAATCGAAAGATCGCCTTCAAGGGTGTCGAGCATGGCGAGAACTTCGTTGACGTAGCGCCTTTGCACCAGAATTTCACCCTTCTGGATGCGCTTCTTGAGCTCAGGAATGTATTTGCTCGTTCGGAAATAGTAGTTCCCTTCCTTGCGGATTTCGGTGGGTCGCTTGTGAGTGAGACAATGAAACGTCTCGTCCATTTCTTTATCGGTGAGGAAGGCCTCACACCCAACACAGTAACGTCCTTCGTGCTCGCCATAATAAATGTCGCCCTTGGCGTGGCAAGCGGAAAGGAACGAGGTGACGGTGGCAACGTGTTCTGAAGAGGTCGTGCGCAGGAAGATGTCATGGGGCAGGGCAAAGTCTGAAAAAGTCTTTTTCCACTTTTGCGCATAGCTATCGACAAGTGCCTGTGGCGAGACGCCTTGTGCCTTCGCGGTCTCTTCCACTTTTTCGCCGTGTTCGTCGAGTCCGGTGAGGGTCAGCGTTTCACGGCCCAGAAGGTGTTGCTGGTTGCGCAGCAGTCCCATGAGCGTGTTCGCATAGAGGTGGCCTATATGGGCTTCGCCCGTTGCGTAGTAAATGGGGGTGGTGAAGTAACGGTGCGTGGGGTTCATTCGGCCTTGTCCTCGGTCGTCGTCTCAGCGGGTGGCGGTTCGTTTTTTTTCATGCGTTCCCAGAGGTCGGCGGGTAAACCTAGGGTGGAAAGGAGTTGCCGGCGTGTAAAGGGGTCGTGCTCAGAGCCCGCAAGCCTTTTTTCCGCCGCCGTACTTTCTTCCCGTGTGCGAGCGGGTGGAGTGCTTTCGTGCTGCCACCAAGCATCGTAAGTTGAACCCTTTTGAGATTCGAGCTGAGTGCGTACGGCCTCCAGACGTTTGTAGAAGAACGTCTTCATGGCGCGGGTTTCTTGTATCAACGCCCATTGCGGCATGCGTGATTCAACGTCAGCGAGCGCGGACGCCAAAACTCCAAGCGCACCCCACCTGACCTCGGGTGCAAGTGTTTCGTCCCAAGCCCCCGTCAGAACTTCAAATGCAATTTGACCCCCCTGCCGGAGGATTTTGAGGCCACATTTTACGTCGAGAGCGGGCGAAAGAAGACAGCTCAGCCGGGGTAAAGCATCGAGAGCGGGCGCACGCTGCGGCACGGAGTCCCACGGCATCGATTCAATGGCGAGTGTGTCTGGACCCGCGCGCGTGGCCGCATGGACGCGGACGCGAAACGCCCTGTCGTGGGACGTGTCGAGCGCACGCCGACCCTCGAAAATGTCGGTGTCGACGAAGTACCACTCTCGCTTCCATTCCTCTGACGAAGGGTCGCGACCCATGACGTCGTGATATTGGCACGCATAAACACTGTCGAATCCCTCGGGAATGCGCGCGAGACTCCCTTTCCGTTCGGAAGAGGCAAACGTGCCGATGCTTTGTTGGCCGTCTGCGGGGCTCGCTGCAAGAGCGGCGTCCTGAAGCGTGGGGCCATGCGGTGAGTTGAGGTTGAGAAGCGAAACTTTAGGCGGAGAGTAGCGTCCCTCGTAAACTAAAAAAGTGCTTGCTTGAGACGTCGGAAACAAAGCTTGGGCATCGGGAACCGCGGGAAATGTCGCTTTGCGCGTGCTCCCGTCGAAACAGGCGAGTCGGGTCTCGAGGGCGCTGGACTCGTATCTCTCGTCGGCAGGTGACCGTTGGAAGAAACAGACCGCGTTGGGGGCTCCAGCGCTGCGGACGGCTTCAAGGACGCCTCGGCGGCGTGACCCCATGGCCTGACAGGAATGAGCCACGGGCTCGTCGCGAGAAACGGCCCTTCGAGTGCGCTGCTCGAAGGGGGCGTCGCACATGAATCCGGGCAAAGGGCGCGCCAGGCCTTTTCCAGAGGCAAGGCACTGCAGCCCGCCCGACCAGGCGAGAAGAACACTCGATTCCACCTGGGTGGCATCGCCTAACAGAACGTGTGAGCGCGTCTGCCCCAAGGCCTCTGCAAAGATTGAGAAGGTGTTTGAACGAGTGAGCCCCTCTTCGGACTTGAACGCGGCTCCTTCCAAGAAGGGAATGGGCATGCGGGTTCCAATGAGGGCCGCCCAGGTCACAGTGTCGGTGGCATCGACTTCGGCCAGAGCGAAGGCGCCGCGGCCAAAATTCATGAACCGAGTCTGGGCCGGAGAAAAGGGTGTTCGTCCGAACGGAAACCAACGTCCACGCCCCGAAAAGAGATCGCGTCGCAAGGTTTCAAGGCCTGCCTGGTGCATGTTCACAAACGGACGGGCGCGAGCGTGTGCGGCTGCAACACGCCACGCCGACAATGGGGGCTCGGCTTCTAATGGCCAGCGCCATAAAGGGCGGGGAGGTTCAGAGCGGGGGGTGGCGTCGGACGGGGGTTCCCGGGACGGTGGGCCCGCGGAAGCCGGATTCGTCTTTTCAGCCCCTGCGCTGCTGAAGGCAGTGATGCCCAAAAGTAGAGCAGGTGCTTTGAGAGCGGCCTGGAGGACCACCTTCAGGACCCTGTTTTGGACCTTCATAGAGGGGAGCCCCGACGCTCAAAAAAAAGAAGAAAAGTCTTTAACCGCGGAAAGGCTTGTGATCGCGAAGGCGGTCGATGGACTCTTGGAGACCCGCAATGCGGTCGGGGGTTTTGATGCCCACTTTGCCTGCAGCAATTTCGCGAAGCGCCGTGACCGCTTCCTTGTTCTTGCACTCAATAAGGGGGTCGCTTCCTTTTTGGAGCTGGCGCATGCGGCGCGCGGCGAGCATCACAACGGCAAAGCGGTTGGGAATGCGATCGAGGCAGTCCTGGATGGAAATGCGGGCCATGTACGCTCCTTCAAGGAAAAATTATCAACTCCTAGGGCTAACGTGCCCCCTCCACCTGTGTCAAGGCTTGTGGCCAAGGAGCGCCCCGTTCGGTATCATGTCCTTAGAATTCGAGAATCATCTGAGAAACAAGGGCAAAGTGCCCGAGCACTCGTCAAAAGGGGTCACAATCGATGCGCACACCCACCGCCAAAACCTTGATGCGGCCGCTGACCATGTTGGCTTGGGCGGCTCTCGCACATGCCGCTTCCGCGGGTTCCGCGAGCGCGGCAACCCCTTCCGACACCTTGGTGGTTGGTTTCGACGCGAAGCCGAAGTCGGGGGATCCCCGCCTCATCGGGACCGACGCTAACAGCCAATACCTTGAAGAGCTCCGCTTTTTGCCCCTCGTCAGCTTCGACGACTCCGGCGCCGTGCGTTTCGTGGCGGCGGAAAAAGTCACGGCAGAGGGCAAGCTCGGCGTGAAGGTGAAGATCCGCAAGGGCATCACATTCGCCAATGGTCGGGCGCTCACTGCCGACGACGTGGTGGCGAACTACCAGCTTCAAATGGCAGGGCGCCCAGGACTTCCGCCCTCGCCTCGGAAAGGGGCCTTTGAGGCCGTGAAGGAAATCAAGAAAACGGGGGCTGATGAAGTCGTTTTTGTTTTGAAAGAGCCCGATGCCGCCTTCGTCGTGAATTTGGTTATCGGTCTTTTGCCGAAGGAAGCTCTAGACGCCGGCCCCGAAGACCTCGTTGGGAAAGGCTACGAAAGCGGACCTTTCGTGCTGGAAAAGGCAAGCGATGCGGAGTGGGTGCTTGCGAAGAACCCAAAATACGCAGCAGCCCCCCATGGCGGTGAGGTTCCAAAGCTCCAGCGTGTCGTTTTCAAAGTCATTCCTGACAACAACACACGCTATGCCGCTCTGGTGAAAGGTGACCTCGACCTCGTGCAGAACACCATTGACGCCGACAAGGTCATGGAAATTCGCAAGAAGCAGTCGTCGCGTTTCGACGTCACCACCCGAACGTCGGCAAGCACCACGTTCATGGCATTTAATTTCAAAGAAAAGGCGTTTCAGAACCCAAACGTTCGCAAGGCGCTTGCGAAGGGAATCAATCGTGACGAGATTCTTCAGTATGTGCTGCAAGGGCTCGGCTCGAAAGCGTCGAGCATGTTTCCTCCGGGGCTCCCCTACCATGCCGCCATTCCTGATGTCGGCTATGATCCTGCCGGCGCCATGGCTCTTCTCGACCAGGCGGGGCTCAAAGATCCTGATGGAAAAGGCCCTCAATCGCGTTTGAAATTCACATTGAAAGTGCCCACCAACAAAGAACGCATTGCCATTGCGAAAGCTGTGGCCGGGCAACTTAAACGCGTCGGCATCGACATGCAAATTGAGAGCCTCGAGTTTGGTACCTTTTCAAAACAGCTCT
The DNA here is from genome assembly GCA_020247005.1 of Silvanigrellales bacterium. Taxonomy (GTDB): domain Bacteria; phylum Bdellovibrionota_B; class Oligoflexia; order Silvanigrellales; family Silvanigrellaceae; genus JADCJN01. Next base: position 49,685 of record JADCJN010000065.1, on the reverse strand, counting down.
CCGACGGCCTCGTTTCGGCCTGGATAGCCCCTTGGACTGGGTACAAGGATCCCGACCACCTCCGGTTCGTTTTTCATACCGACCAAGCTCCTCCTGTGGGCGGCAATCGAGGGTTCTATTCAAACAAGACTGTAGACAAGCTCCTTGACGACGCGCGCGCGGAACTCGACATGGCCAAGCGCGTGCCCTTGTATGCTGAGGCGCAGCGCCTGCTTTCTGACGATTCACCGTACGTGTACCTCTGGTATAAGCTAAATCACGTGGTGACGGCCAAGAACATTAAGGGCTACAAGCTTTACGCCGATGGCCGTTACGTTTCACTCACCGAGGTTTCAAAGTAAAATGCTGGGTGTCATCCTGCGTCGGCTGCTGCAGCTCATTCCCGTGCTGCTGGGAATCGTGACGATCGTGTTTTTTCTTCAGCGGCTCATTCCTGGGAATCCAGCGGATGCGGTGTTGGGTGTGGATGCGGCGTTGTCGGCGAAAGAGGAGTGGCTTGCGAAATACGGTTTCGATAAGCCCATTGCGGATCAATACGTCGCTTTTTTGGGCCAACTCCTCCGTGGTGATTTTGGTCGAACGTTTGCCAACTATACGCCTGTTTTTGAAGTCATTCGTCCTCGGCTCATTGAAACAGCGAAGCTGGCTTTCACTGCCTTTTCGTTCTCGGTTCTTTTTGCCACTTTCATTGGACTCGTGTCCGCGGCTCGCGCTGGTAAGTTGGCAGACAAGGCCGCGGCTGTGGTTAGCGTCCTCGCCATTTCTGCGCCGAGTTTCATTATTGGTCCGGTGCTCATGTGGGTGTTTTCGGTGAAGCTCGATTGGTTCCCTCTGATGGGGAACGACACGGCACTTAGTTACGTTCTGCCCGCTTTCACTCTGGGTGCGGCGATGGCTGCGCTCACTAGCCGCATGGTGCGCGGTGGGCTCGTGGACGTGCTTTCAGAAGACTACATTCGCACCGCGCGCAGCAAGGGGCTCGCCCCCTGGAAGGTGCTGACAAAGCATGCCCTGAGGAACGCATTTTTGCCGGCGCTGACCATTCTGGGTATGCAGCTTGGTGTCTTGCTTTCTGGAGCGGTGATTACCGAGCAGATTTTTTCGTGGCCAGGGCTCGGAACACTGACCGTGGAAGCGGTGCAGACACGTGAATACAATCTGGTGTCGGGGTGCGTGCTCGTCATGGCAACCATCTACGTCGTCTGTAACTTCGTGGTGGATCTTCTATACAGGGTCTTGGACCCGAGGGTGCGTGTCGGATGAATCCCGCTCGTCGGTTTTTCAAACTTCTGTGGAAAGACAAATGGGCCTTGACGGGAGCCACCGTGCTGACGTTCTGGCTTGTGGTTGCGCTCGTGCCCCAGTTTTTTCCTGAGCTCCAAGACGTGCCCATGGAGCTCTCTGCAAGGCTTTCGGCGCCTTCGAAGGAGTTCCTCCTTGGCGTCAACGACAATGGCAACAGCGTGGCTCTTTTGCTTATGAATGGTGCGCGCACCAGTCTCATGGTGAGCCTCTTTACGGTGGGCATGAGCCTGCTTGTGGGCATCCCTCTTGGCGCAGCCGCAGGTTTCTTTGGCGGGTGGGTCGACGGCATCGTCTCGCGCCTCATCGACATCTTGTTATCGTTTCCACCACTCATTCTTCCCATCGCCATCACAGCGTTCTTTGGCGGAGGCCTTCTGAACGTGGTTGTGGCGCTGTCGGTCACGGGTTGGGTGAGCTATGCACGCCTTGTGCGCGGTCAGTTCCTCTCAATTCGGGAGCGTGAATTTGTGACGGCTGCGCGTTCTTTGGGAGCAGGCGACCTGCGACTCATGTTTTCACACATTCTTCCTAATACGCTTTCTCCTTTGGCTGTGCAGGCCACCTTCGCTTTGGCCGGCGTCATTATTTCAGAGGCGGGCCTGAGTTTCCTGGGGCTGGGTGTCAATCAGTCACACACGAGCTGGGGCGGCTTGTTGAACGACGCGCGCAGTTTTCTGACGGAAGCTCCCTTCCTCGCTTTCTTCCCTGCGCTGGCCCTTTTTTCGGTTGTCTCGAGCCTCAATTTTTTAGGAGAAGCGCTTCGGTTGGCTTTTGATCCCCGCAGTCTTTCTCAGGCCGGCAGGGTCTGAAAAAGGGCGAGACGCGGCAGAGTTCTTTCTTGTTTCCTAAGGAGCTCCGAGATGGAATCGTCGATTATGGAACTCCTCAATTCATTTGCCCACCAGCCCATCGCTGTTTATCTGGCGATTTTTCTCTTTATGTACGCAAGCAGCTTCGGGGTTCCTATCCCGGAAGAAGTTGTTCTTCTTTCGGTGGGTTTTCTTGCCTACATGGCTGCTCATCCAGAGCTCTTTCCACCCGAAATTCCGGGTGCAGCAGGGGTGAATATTCATGTGGCAGCGTGGGTCTGTTTCGTTGCCGTGTTGAGCAGCGACCTTCTTGTTTACCTTCTTGGGCGACGATTCGGACCCCGAATTCTCGCTTGGAGGCCCGTTCGAAGTGTTTTAAACGACGAAAGAAGAGCCAAGGTGGAGCGCTGGACGTTGAAGCTAGGGCCTTTTGCTTCAGGCGTGTTTCGGTTCACCCCCGGCATCCGTTTTCCAGGACACCTTTCTTGCGGAATTCTGGGTGTTCCTCTGCATATGTTTCTTCTCGTCGACGGCTTTGCAGCTCTCGTGAGCGTTCCTACGCAGGTTTATCTTGTTGGATTTTATGGAAAAGAGATTCTGGCTATCATTCGCACTTATCAGCCTTACGTCTTGGCTCTTGCTGTCGTTTTTATTGCCTTTTATTTTCGTGGGGCATTGCTTTCTTTGGTGCGTTCGAAAGCAACGTGAATGAACTTTGCCGAGTGGGGCTTTAAACCTGTCTGCAGGGCCTATTGAGCAACACGGACCTCGATTTTACGGGGCTTGAGCGCTTCTGCTTTTGGAATGTGAAGCTTCAAAACGCCCTGTTCAAGAGTGGCTTGAATGCGCGTTGCGTCGAGTTCCTTGCTGAGCGTGAAGCTGCGAGCATACCGACGTCCGTGGACCTCGTTATACAGAGTTGCGAGTTTCGGCGGGATGTCGAGCTGAATTTCACCTTCTATGGAGAGGACGTCGCCTTCCAGTTCAATGGCAAGCCCTTCTTTGGGAACGCCAGGCATGTCGGCGTGAAGAAAGATGCCTGATTCGTCTTCTTGGATGTCGACCGCTGGAAGCAAGGCTCGGCCTTCGGAAACTTCGCGCCGACTTTCGTCAGAGGTGTTGTTGCTGCCTTGGGTTTCACCGCGGCTCCCATTTGCTTTGGTGTCAAAGTTTCTCATTTTTGCATTCCCTCCTTTGCAATTTTTTTAATGGGTTGAAACTTCAATGCGTCGAGGCTGAACTTCGGGCTTCTTTGCGAGAGTGACCGCAAGAACGCCCTCTTTATACAGGGCAGTCACTTGGCTCGCATCGACGGAGTCGGGCAAAGCCAAGAGCCGGCTGAAGCGACCTCTGTTTCTTTCGTTGCGGAACACAGTGACGCGACGCGATGCAAAGGTGCCGTTTGGCCCGTCTGTATCGACGGTGGACTTATAGCTGGCCGCAATGCGGAGCAGGTTGCCCTGCACCGAGACATCGATGCTCTTTTCGTCGAGCCCGGGAGCAAAAGCCCACACGCGGATGTCTTCATGCGTCTCGCCAACGCTCACAGTGGGTTCACCGTTTCCGAGTGTGTTTCGGATGCCGGCTCGTGCTGGAGGGTTGCTGAATAAGGTGTCGACTTCTCTGCGGAATCTTTGCATGTCAGAGAAAATTGAGGTAAACAATGGGTCTGTTGAACTCGTCATTTCATCTTCCTCCTCACAGGTTCTGCCGGAACGTAAGCGAGGGTGGAAGGCCGTCAAGGGGTGCCCATGAGTCCCGTCCGTGAAGACATTCTCGTTCCTTTGTCCATTGGAGAAATTCTCGATAAAATCACAATTCTTCAAATAAAATCGGAGCGGATTGAAGATGCCTCGAAGCTCGTGAATGTGCGAAAGGAGCTCGAAGCTCTTCTCTCTATCTGTGCGCATTCTGGCGTGCCGGTGGGTCATCCCAAGGTTGGCGAGTTGCGTTCCATCAACGAAGCCCTTTGGGTTGTCGAAGACCTCCTGAGAGACAAGGAGCGAGCCAAATCTTTTGACGCGGAGTTCGTGAAGCTGGCGCGTGATGTTTATTTCACGAATGACAAACGTGCCGCTGTCAAACGTGACCTCAACCTTGAGCTTGGTTCGGGCTTTGTGGAAGAGAAAAGCTACAAGGCTTACTGAGTCGTTTTGAGGAGGTCGCGGATCATGGCACTGCCTGTTGCACGGCCCTTTGTCAGTTGGAGCGCTCCTCTCTTGCAGACCATCGCGCTCTCGGCGCATGAGCTGCAAGACTTCACCCGGTCGCTCGTGTCGGGATTTGCTGACCTCCAAAAGCGCGCGGATCCCCGATTTTCCCGCGAAGTTCTTGGCGACGAAGGTTACCTTTGCGCTTTGTGCGTGGCTTGCCAATGGGATGGCCTTGCGGAGCCCGTGTTGGAACAAACGGCGCATGTTTCGGAAGTCATGGAGTCGCTCACTCTTTCATTCGCGGGTATTCTGGAGGCTAAAAAGTGCCTACGAGTGGAAGAAGATGTTCGTTATGCTCTGTTGCTGGAACTGGTTTCCTACCGCGGACGTGCATGGGCAAGGCTTGGCAAACGAGACATGTGTGCTCGGGAGTGGGCTGTTCTGGAAGGTCCTAAACTCGTTTTCCTAGAAAGCGCAAAAGGAGTCCCTTGGGCGCAGAGGGGCCTCCTTGTGGCTCGTGCGAAAGTGGCCATCGAAAAGGGAGTGATGGCCCTCAATCAGGGGCACCCCGGAAAGGCCTTGGAGTGGGTTGAAGCCGCTCTCGAGGGCCATGGTGTTCATGATGTCGCTGCGGAACTGCGTGGGCTTGGTGTGGGGGAACTCGCATGCATTGGGCTCGGAGCTGATTCAAAGCTCAAGGCCTTCTTTGCGCGCGAAAAGCGCATTCTGGAAACAAGCGGAGAGGGTGTAGAGGCCTTTCGCAAGTCGCGCGCGCGGCGCGAGATCTTCGCCCTTCTCTCTCAGGAGTCGTTTGAAGAAGCCGAGGAGGCACTCGAGCGTGCATTGAAGGAAATGGCGGGCCGAGACGATCTTCTGGAAGCACTGTTGCGTCAGCAGAAGCTTCAACTCCACCTTATTCGAGACAATTGTGCAGCTGCGGAGGCTGAGCTTCTCAAGTTGGAAACGTTTTCTCAGGCACGCTCGTTTCCGCCAGCCACATTCGATCTTTCTCCTCAACGCTACGAGCTCGCGTTCAGGCAAAAGAAACACGAAAAGCTTGGTGAGGAACTTCGGCTGGGGCTTGCCAAAGCTCTTGAGCGCGATGATGTGAACGCGTGCATGAGCGCCTCCATGTTCCTGGCGCGCTGGCAATTGTTGGCGGGGCAACCTGAAGAGGCGCGCGCGAGTATTTTGTCCGCGCTGCAAATTTGTGAAAAAGAAAACTACGGTGCCGATAGAGTCGAATGCCTTTTTCACGCCATGGGAGTGGCACATGCCACACACGACCTTGCACTTTTTCGAGACTGCGCGTTGCAGGCCGGAAAGCTGTCTCGAAAGCTCGGCTTGTCGCTCAAAGCGGCTTGTTTCGAATACATATTGTCGCTCACCTCGCCAGCGCGCGAAAGAAGCTCACTGCCACTCCTTGAGCTCCTTCGCGCGCCTCGGGTGGGCAAGGAAGCCTATTATTTTCTCGACTACTACGGATTCTTGAAGGGCACACAATTCGAGGTTCGACGGGCTCAGACTCCCCAAGAGCGCACTGTCTTAGACGAACGCGAACTTCGTGACAGCGTGTTGTTGGGCAGCGGTGCCTGGTGGTTCGAAGATGCGGGGATTCTTTTGGCCGTACACAATGCGGGAACGTCGTCGGTGAATGTGGCTTCAGTCGAATTTGCGAAAGGGTCATTGCTTCGCTCAGCCTTCCAGGCGTTGCTCGACGCGAAAGAGGGTTTGATGACAGAAGATGTGCATGCGCTCACCTCGGAGGCGCAATACCATCCTCTTCGACATGCAAGTAAGGTCAAAACCCTGGTGCATCGCTTGCGCACGGCGCTTGAGCCCGTTGGTCTTTCCCTGCCCAATGCCCGTGCCAGTGGACTTTACGTTTTGGAAGGGAGGGCGAAGCTTTCCCTTGTTTTCGGCCCCCTTTCTGAGGACATCGACTCCTAAAAATGCGTCTTCACTGCCATTCGGCAAAACGGAAGTCGGGATCCATGCCAAGGGAGCGCCGACGAATACCTTGCAGGTCGGGGTGTTCCAGGAAGATTTTTGAGCTCTGCCGATAAGGAATGACAACGGCGTCGCGAAGAAGGAGGCGTTCGGCAGCGGCGAGTGTTTTTGTGCGTTCTTTGCCGCGCGGAAGATTTTTGGCTTTTGCGATGTGCATGTCGAAGGCTTTGTTGGCATAACCTGAAGCATTATAGACGCTATTTGACTCGAAAATTTCGAGAAAAGTCAGCGGATCGTTGTAGTCAGGAATCCAAGCGGACATGGTGACGTCGAAATCTCCATCTCGAATTTTCTGCATTCGGACTTTGAAAGATGGAAGTTCCATTTTCACAGAAGTGCCAAAGACTTTGGAAATCTCGTTGTGGAAGTAATCTGCCTCTGAGCGGTTACTGTCGTTACCCACAGCAACGAAACGGAGCGGTGGGAGCTTTCCTGTAGGCAATGAGAGTGCAACGTCTTTTGCGAGCGAGCGCCCTTTCGCAAGGTCTACCTTCCACGGAGGCATGGGAGCTTCTTTACGGAACCGTTGAGTGAGTGCCGACCCGAGGATGTAGTCGGGTACGATGCCATATGCGGGTTTCGCCCCGGGAAGGCCGTGAATGCGGGAGATGTACTCGTTCCTATTGAGGGCGAGGGCTAAGGCTCTGCGAAGACGAACGTCGGCAAAGGGCGCATTGGGTCGCATATTGAAGAGCAATGACCACTGCGCTCCGGCGCCTAGAAACTTTGTCGCACGACCCGCTTTTTGAGCGATGTGAAGAGTGTTGACGTCGAGAGCTGTTACCGTGTCGATTCCGCCTGTCACAAAGCTTTGGTAGGATGTCAGGAAGCTCGCCGTTGCGAAGGGAAAAGCGATGCTTTCCAAGCGGATGTTAGCTGCATTCCAATACATTTGCGCCTTGGCAAGAACAATGGGTGCTTCTCCTTCCCACGTTGAGACTCGAAAAGGGCCATTGCCAACAACACTTTCAAGACTTCTTCCGAACTTGTCACCATACTTTTCGACGAGATCTTTTCGAACTGGAGAAAAGAGATTTAAGGTGAGAAGTTCAGGGAGAAGAGCACTTGGGCCGTCTAAATGAAAGACGATGACGTCATCGCTGACGGCAATGACACCAAGGGTGTCGGGCCTCATCTTTCCCGATATCACGGCACCCGCATTCTTGATGCGGGCGGTTTCGAGTACAAATGAATACTCGCTCGCGAAAGCGGGGCTCGCAACCCTCTTTAGAGCGTAGGCAAAGTCGTTTGCCATCACCGGTTTTTCGTCGTGCCAACGCAGGCCAGCGCGGAGTTTTGCTCTTACCGTGCGTCCGTCGGATGAGACTTCCAGTGACTCCGCGGCAGCAGGAACCACAGCACCTTTCTCGTCGTAGGTCATGAGGCCTTCGTAAACGTGTCCCATCCAAAACTGAGTGACGCTGTCGACAAGACGACCGGGATCAAATGTTGTGAGGTCGGACAACGGCGCAAGTGCAACTTGCTTTGCTTGGCGCCTCAGTTTCGAGTCGGAAATGTAACGCACAGGGGTAGGTGCGGATGCGAGCGCGGCTGTTGTCCACGTCAAGAATGCAACTGACAAGCACAGGGCTCGAAGAAAGGGATTCCGCATGAATCAGGCTCCTTTTGTATTTCCCTGCCAAGCAAGCAATAAACGAAACATGGTCGGCCAGTTTTGGAAACTTTTCCTATCGTAATGCAAAACATCGTGATTCCAGAATGGAGCGGTATAGGTTCATTATAAAGTTGACTTTACATTGCGGCGTCGATAGGGCTCATGTCGAGCGCTCAACTCACAGAATCGATTTTTAGACTCGCGCGCGCACCGAATCCCCCTTCTATTCTTCTTGAGGAGGTCGTGTGTCATGAAACATTCCGCGCTTCTCGCGGCGTCGTTCGCCGCATTCTCGACTTTTGCTGCAGCACCGGCGCTCGGCGCCACCACCCAATGGTCGAGTGCGACGGCGAACGGCAATGGGTGTCCCATCGGGACGTCCTCGGTGACCATCGCCGGCGACGAAATCGCTTGGGTCTTCGATGAATTCTATTTCGACCTCGTGCAACCGGAGTCGGCATCGCGCTTTTGCCGATTGTCGGCACGCGCGAAGATCGCTGCTGGTTGGTACCTCGCTCGTCTCGACCAAGTGTTGAGTTATGCGGGAGTGAAGTCAACGTGGGGAAGCTCTTTGAAAGTGGCGGCCGTCAGTCGTTTCTTTGGATTCACGCTACCTGTTATTCAACACAACTATCCGAACGGCACTGCTTTCAATTCCGCGTATTCGGAACTGCAGGGGCAGCAATATTTCAGCGTCTTCGCACCTCCCTCGTACTGGTGCTCTGGGTCGAATCCCATTGGTCTTTTCCAGAGCACGCTTTCCGCGACGGGCCAAGTGCTGCCTGGCGGAGGAAGTCTTTCGTTCGTGGGACAAGGGTTTAACGTAAAGTTCTCGGCCGTGGCGGGATACCTCGCATGCCAACCTTGATGTCGCACATTCTTCACTTCGGTGCGCCTTTCCTTTCCGCGTGGGTGACCTCATCGGTTGCCTTCGCGGCGGGGGATGCGCCCAAAGGGTCTGCAAACGAAACGGAAATGTCGTTTGTTGGCGACTGGTCGGCCACTGGCAGTGGTTGTCGCGGCGCAAAGGGTTCATCGGAAGGAAACACGACGCTTCTCGTGCGACCTCCTGGTGGGGCTTTGCCCTCGACCTGGACATTGGTGCTGCAACCTTCTGACTTTCGACTCGTGAGCCCGCTTCCGCGTGGCCAAGAAAAGACGACGCTCACTTTTGCGAAGGAGTGCTCGCTTCGTTTGGCCTTGCTCCCCGACTCCCGTGTCCGCATTCGCAACGTGACGGCGTCCACGCGCCTGCGTGTTGGCAAAGGCACGGGCACGAAGGCGTGGACTCTGGCAGAGCTTCAATTGGGGAACCTGGCCATCGCCAGGCACCGCGCCGACTACGGTGCCAATGAGGCGGTGTCTGGTCGGGTGCAGGAGGTTCGCCTCATTCCCGGACGCACGTCTCTTGAGACCATGCCGGCAACCAAGTGCGGACAAGCGAAAGTTCTTGGCCTCGATCTCATCCTCGCAGCCGAAAGGGCCACCGCGAACGACCGGGTGGATGCCGGTTTTGAGGGTGAGTCAGCGGTCGAGATTCTGGTCGATGTTGCACCCTGCGGGCCTGCGTGAAGGTTGCCAACGCGACTCATTCATTGAATGCGCTGAAGCATCGCTTCGATTTGGGGGACGGTGGTCATCTCTTCCAAGAGGTCGCCGTCCTCCGGTTTGCCCGTGGTCGATTTCTTCAGAATATGGGAGCCAAAGGCGATGTTCGAAGGCCCCACAATGTTGGGGGCGTTTTTTTGAAGGTCTTCCTTCATCTTCTGATAGCTGACAATGAGCAGCGCAAACCTGTCGTTGGTTAATTTTCCATTGAGTGCCTTGAGTTCCTCGCCTCCCACGCTGGCTCGTGAGGGCGCGTCGAATTGGAGGCGGTTCCAAAGGAATTGAGGTTTCTCGGAAGGTGAATTGAGCCAGCGCTCTCCAATGGCTTCGCGAGCAAACGTCACGTTGCCATTGATCGCCGCGAAGTGACGAGCCACGGCGTCATCGACCACGACGGGTTTCCCAGTCACCACTGAGCGAAAGTGGTCGCGAAATTTGCGAGTCACTGAAGTCCAGCCTTTGAGCGCGGCGCGCACCGCGGCCACTTGGAAGTCGTTGCCGAGGCCTTCCTTTGCGCCGCTGACAAAAAGCTTGGCGTCGGCGCAAGCAGGAAGAAGAGCCAAAGTGGACAGAGGCACATTCTCGCTCCAGCCACCGAAGGATATAATGCCTTCGCCTCGCACATTGCGCTTGATGCTGTCGATGCCTGCAAAGACGTCTTTGCCCCCGGCCACGTTGGCATTGCGTTCTTGTGAGCCGATGCTGAGCATGGTGCGGCTGAAGGGGCCCGGCTCGCCTGCACTGTAGGCGATGCCATGTGCGACGCCACGGAGTTCGTCTTTGAGGAGGCGCTGGCCTTCATTGGGCAGCTTGATGGCATTGAAGTCGCCCGCCGCTGTGTCGCGAACAGTGGGAAGCACGAGGATTTGGCTCACAGGATACGCATAGGCGAGGGTGCCGTCGCTTTGAAAATAGGGTTGAAAGCCCTTGCCCTCTTTTTCCTGGCTGCGGCGCGCGTCGCGCAACTGAGAAAACAAAGGAAGTTCGGGATGATCGTCGGCAACGTAACCTTGAAACAACTTTTCGGGGCCGACGGCCTCTGCGAACTCCACCCGCGTGTGAACCTCGGACACCTTTTCTTCGCCTCGATGGGAAGTGATGAAGACGTCTTTGAGTTCGAATTTGCCGCGGCGAAACGTCGAGTGGATGATCATGCCTTTTGGGATGGGCATGAATTTTCCCTCTTTCGTACGGCTCAAGTAAGCATTCCAGAGGAGTTTAGGGTCGGGAACGGTGAGGACGATTTCGTCGAGTTTTTTGGGCAAAGCCGATTTGGCTGCGGCCATGAGCGCGACGTCAATGGCCTTGAAAGCGAGGCGCCAACTGAACGTGATGGCTTCGTCATTCTCTGCCACGTCCCGCTGAAAAAATGTATAGAGTCGTTTGTCGAGGCCATCGAAACGTGCCTCGTCTTCAGCCGACAATTTTCCATTGACGGCATCAATAATCTGGCGAACCGAAACTGTTTGTGCGTTCGAGAATTCTTTCCAGAGACGAAACACCTCGGCACGCCGAGCGGCGTAGTTTGGCAGCGCAACCACACTCGAGAAGTCTTGGTTTGTGAAGAAGTCGACCATCAATGCGCTTTGGCCGACAATGGCTTCCGTGCTTGCAATCCGCATGTCGGAGTCGCCAAGCAGTGCCTTCCCATAGCTAAACCCGAGCCCGAATTTTACTGTGTCTATGACTGTCTGCCACATGGCATTCACACTAGGCAGGAAAATAAACGAATTGACGACATCGGGTGTGGCCGCCAACACAAGTCCAGCCTTCTGCGTGCGAGAAAGGGTTTTTCCGTCAACGCTGATGGCTTCGTCGTCGTACGAAGTGTTTTGAAGAAGCCCCATGGCAATGGAGCCGATGATCGAGCCCGAAGAGCCGCCCATGGTTACCACGGGCGTGATGTCGCTTTCCAGAAGTGCTGCAAACGTGCCGAGGTGGCTTGGAAAGCGCACCCCGTTTCCTTGGATTCCGACGCAGGCTTTGCGCTCACCCGCTTGGGAAGTCGCGGCAGCTCCACTTTTCACACCGGAATTGAACTTCCGTGGCTGACAACCCCCTGCAGCCAAAGCTGCGCCGAGAAAGGTTGCGAATGCCGTGACTTTAGTGAACGCCGGGCGACCCCTTTTCGGGGAAGGGAACTGAGGCTGGTGCATGAGGCTTTCCTCCGCGGTACTCTTGTCATTTGAAAGGGACAGATTTGCCAACTTCAACAAGAATAGAGGGAGGGTTGAAGAGTGGCTAAGACTGCCATACTTTTGACCCTGTTCCCTTGTCGTCGGTTTTCCCCTTCGGCCTCTCAGCTGTTGGCTTTTCCTCTCTTTTCTTGCAGGTGACTATGGCGGCATTCCCCCGTTCGTCTTCTTTCCGCGCTAGCGCTTGGCTTGGGGCGCTCCTCTTCTTGAATCTTCCACTCGCACCCTTGGCATGGGCCCAGAACACTTCTCCCGAGCAGAGCGTGGAGGACGATGCGAACTGGAACTGCGAGCCTGGCGACAGGGTGTTGGAGCAGGAAGGCGACGGACACGACCGCCGCATCGACAAATGGCTTTGTCGGCGCCGTCGACCCGTCCGGTTCCTTGTTGGGCTTTCGCAAAGGGGCGTTCTTTCCGAATCAGGAACCTTTGCAGACAAATTGGGCTTCGAAGCGGGCCTACGGTTCTTTTCCCGTGCCGATCTCGCACTCGGCATTGGGCAAGTGTTCAAAGACGGTGCGGGTCTTTCGCTCGATGTCCACGGCCGGTTTTTCTTGTTCGACTTTCCCGGCACGGGCGGCCCCTACCTCGGGGGAGGTTGGCGTTTCAAAGAAACAAAACGGACCTTTGTGACGTTCGGCTTCTTTGGGGGCGGCGGTCTCTTTTTTGAACTCCAGTTCCGGGGTTCCGCGCAACAACCCCTTGCTGTGGTTCCTGCCTTCGGTTTGCGATACGCCTTTCCCTAAAGGGGCCCTTTCTTCAGCGTCCTACCCAAATGAGATCAACGATGCCAGGTCTTTTCGTCGAGAGTTCAGGGCATTTTCCGGCAACTAGGTCTTTGGGGAGTTTTCCGGCGGCGGCATCGGCCCTCATGAATTCAAACAGGCGTTCGCGCATGGGCTTCATGCTTTCCTCTTCGCACATGGAAACGTGCGTGTAGACTTCGCTGCCTCTTCCGGCAGATCGCTTCATGGCGCCTCGATTTTCGAGTCCGTTGTGAACGATGGCGGGGAAAAAGTCGACGCCTGCCATGGCTGAAGCCACTGTCCTTTTCCAAGGCGTGTACGCGCCAGTCGAAATGACCGCGGTGTCAATGAGTCGGGTGATGGCGTTCGTGCAATTGTTCCCCACGGTGTTGTAAGTGGCTTGCATGTAGTCGTGCTCGTCGCCGTGTTTAATCTGCACGCCGTTGGTTTCGCTTTTGTGCAGAAAGAGGGGAACGACAGCCTGTTTTGCAGCTTCCGACGCCTCTACGCTCCTGTCGCCCAGCCGCAGTTTGACCTGTTCAACAATGTGGTATTTTCGGCTTCCGCCTTCGGGCGCCATCATCATGTCGTAGAATTTGAGCTCCATGGTTGTGACGCGATGCATGGCCACAAAATTGGGCTGGAGTCCACCGAAAATATCGAACATGTAATTGTTCTGGCCAACGGCTTCCACAGTGAAAATCAAATTGCGAGTGGTGCTTTTTGTTCCCGTAAACTGGCTCACGAGTTCCACGTCTTCGTTGAACTCCACACGCATTTGCGTGTGTCCGGCCATGTGATCGTTCACGACTTTGAAAAACTGCGAGCCTTTTCCACGGAGATTAAAGATGTTGGGGACTTTCGCAAGAATGCCGTCAACTTGCTGCTGAGAGAGGGAGGGGAAATGCTCGAGTTGAAAATAGGTGTCTTTCACTTTTCCAAGAGGGATTTTGGCGAACCAGAATTGCTGCCTTGCCGACTCTTCTGGTTTCGACCAGTCGAACTGCGCCGGATCGATGTGAGACACATTGGCGACGAGCGCATAGTCGCCGGGATTTGCCGATTGCCACTCGGGCACGTGTTTGACGACGTCTGCCTCGTCGAGAGGAAGAATAGGCCGGTGGATGTCGTTTTTGATGCACTCGCCTTTGTGTTTTCCGGTCCGCAGACGGGCGTTGAACACAAAGTCGCGTTTGTCGGCCGGGTCGAGGGCGAGCTTGGCGCACTCCGACACGTCACCTTGAAGGACCATGGCGTCCCCTTGAGCAGCCGGCATGGTTTCGGTCGCCTTCGCTGCGCTCTTCGAAGATTTTTGAACACAAGCGGACGACAACGTGACTGCGGCGGTGACCGAAAGCACAACAGTGGGAAGCAATTTCATGGGCCGGCTCCTTTGACGTGGGAGGTCTCAGAGTCGGAGGTATCGGCCCGAGGTGGTTCCCCATTGAATCGGCGACGGTGCGATTTGCAGCCCTTTCGGGGGGCGCTTGACGCCCTGGCCTCGCATTGGGATGAAGGGGCTAGTTGATTCGCCGGAAAGGGCCCCTATGTCGAACTTGTTCGAAGACATCGAGCGTGCGTTTCCCCCCGTGAGTATCGAGGAGTGGAAAAAGGGTGTTGCCAAGGCGCTGAAAGGCGAGACTTTTGAAAAAAAGCTTGTCGTCCGCACTCTGGAAGGCTTGCACATTCAGCCGCTCTACACCCGCCAAGACGCCCTTGCCTCTGCGGGAGCGAAAGAAAAGGTGCCCGCAGGGCCGGGTGAGTGGCCCTACACGCGCGGGTTCCCGCAACCTGAACCCTTTCCCGAATTCAGCTTGAGGGGCGGCGGGAGCGGGTGGGCCTTGGGCGCACGCGTGTCTCACCCTTGCCTCGACACCTCAAACACCTTGGCACTCGAAAATGTTGAAGGCGGGGTGCAAACGCTCGAATTTCCCCTTGTGCGCGCGAGCGAGGCCCTCGCCGAGGGCTTGCGTCCTGACGGGGCGGGAGCCCTGTGGCTCGAGTCGGAACAGGATCTCGAAATCGCTCTGCGCGGTGTTCACTGGGAACTCGCTCCTGTCGCGCTGTGCCCCCAGCTTGGGAAAGACCCCGCGTCGACTTTGGGGTGGGCGCTCGAGCTTCGCAATGCACTTGTGGCGAAACAAAATGCAGGGGCGTCCTTGAACGAAGGGACGTCTGGACTCTTCGTGCAGGGCGACTTGGTGAGCGTGTGTTTCTTCGGCACTGCGCAATTCCATTCGGCGGTCGAGGTTTTGGGAAGACGTCTTCCGAACTCGTCGAGCCCCCTCGGTGCGCGGCCCTTTTTATTGAGTTCCGAAGCGCTTCATGGGGCAGGCGGAACAGTCGTCCAAGAAATGGCGATGCTTTTGAGTGCTTTTGTCGCTCTGCTCCGTGCGTCCGAAGCCATGGGCATGGACAGGGCTCAGACTTTGCGCTCCACGGAGTTCCGTGTTGCCATTGCCAGCGACTTTTTCACTGAAATCGCAAAACTGAGAGCCCTCAGAACCTGCCTTGGAAAAGTGTTTGAGGCGGTGGGTCTTTCGTCTTTCGCTCAAAACACGCTGCTTTCCGCGAGCACCAGTGAGCTCACTGTCACGCGTTACGAACCCTATGTGAATCTTCTTCGTTCAACGGAACAGACCTTCGCAGCCGTGCTGGGGGGCGCGACAAAAATTCTGACCCTTCCCTTCGACATTCGGGTTGCCGGAAGCACTCGATTTGGCCACAGGCTTGCTCGCAATATTCAGGTCATTCTTGCGGAAGAGGCGGGAGCAGGGCTTGTGGCCGATGCCGCAGGTGGGTCTTGGTACGTGGAGCGACGCACCGAGGAACTGGCGGAGGCTGCGTGGACTTTGTTTCGTGAGTGGGAAGCCAAAGGCGGCCTCTTGGCCGTGCTTCAGAAAGGGGACGTTCAGGCCCAGGTCGATGCCGTGTGGGAGTCTCGCAAAAAGGCCCTCCACCGCAGGCGTGAGCCTGTGTTGGGAGTCAGTGAATTCCCTCTCGCTGCCGAAACCCCTCCGGAGTCTGATCTTCCTTTCGACGTCGAAGATTTTTTAGGGAACTGGGAAAGAAAACTAGGGTTCGCGCGCGCTGTTTCCTTGAAGACACCCTCTTTGCCGGGGCGTTTTCCAAAACGATTCCTTGGAGACCCCTTTGAACGCTTGCGGGATGTGTCGCTGCAAGTGAGAAAGTCTCAGGGGCGCACACCGCATGTTTTTGTTGCCGTTTACGGAGCGCCAGCCTCTTGGGCGGCACGCCTGGGGTGGGTGAAAAATCTTTTTGCCGCCGCGGGCGTTGAAACCATTGTTGGGGATGCCAGCCGAACCTTGACGGAAAACGTCGACATGTTTCGAAAGAGTGGTGCCACAACCGTCGTCCTCGTTTCAACCGATGACCTCTACGAAGTGTGTCTTCCTGAGTTCACCGCGGCTTTCAAAGCGGCGGGAGCGCATGAGGTTTGGGTTGCAGGTCAACCCGGCGTAAACGAATCTGCTTGGCGAACCGCGGGTGTCAATGCGTTTGCGCACGTGGGCTGTGATGCGCATGCGCTCTTGCGTTCCCTTTTGCAGAGCTTCGGGGAGAACGCGTGATGACGAAACCGACTCAAGAGTCTCCTGCTGGCACTTTTCCCGCGCTCCCCGACTTCAGCACGTTGGGTTGGAATGCACGCAAAAGTGACTCGCCTTCTCTGAACGCCTCGGTGCGGGCTTCCAGCGACCCTGTGCCGGTGTCGGCGAGCACTCCGGAGGGCATCGATCTTCGCGCGCACTACACGTCAGCCAACAGAGACCTCTACCCGCACGTTGATTCGCTTCCAGGGTATGCCCCTTTCCTAAGAGGCCCCTACCCCACCATGTATGCGCTTCAGCCATGGACGGTTCGCCAGTACGCGGGCTTTTCCACGGCGGAAGAGAGCAATGCCTTTTACCGCCGGAATCTGGCGGCCGGACAAAAGGGTTTGTCGATTGCCTTCGACCTCGCCACCCATCGCGGTTACGATTCCGACCACCCGAGGGTGTCGGGCGATGTCGGCATGGCCGGAGTGGCCATTGATTCCCTGCTCGACATGAACATTCTCTTCGACGGCATCCCGCTCAACCAGATGAGCGTGTCGATGACCATGAATGGGGCCGTCCTTCCTATCATGGCACTTTATGTCGTCGCCGCGGAGCGCCAAGGCGTGAAGCCAGAGTTCCTGACAGGCACAATTCAAAACGACATCCTCAAGGAATTCATGGTCCGCAATACCTATATTTATCCTCCGGCGCCTTCCATGCGGATTATTGCGGACATTTTTTCCTACACTTCGAAATATATGCCCAGGTTCAACAGCATTTCTATTTCCGGCTATCACATGCAAGAGGCCGGGGCGACGGCAGACATTGAACTGGGGTACACGCTTGCCGACGGCGTGGAGTATCTGCGCACCGGTTTGAAGGCGGGTCTTGGTGTCGATGCGTTCGCGCCTCGCCTGTCGTTTTTCTTCGCCATTGGCATGAATTCGTTCATGGAAATTGCAAAGCTCAGGGCAGCTCGTCTCTTGTGGGCGAAGCTTGTGGCGGGGTTTCAACCCAAGGATCCTCGGTCATTGTCTTTGCGCACCCACTGCCAGACTTCGGGGTGGAGCCTGACCGCGCAAGACGTGTTCAACAACGTGGCACGCACCTGCGTGGAAGCCATGGCCGCCACGCAAGGTCACACGCAGTCTTTGCATACAAATTCGCTCGACGAAGCGCTCGCGCTCCCCACCGATTTTTCAGCCCGCATTGCGCGGAATACCCAGCTGTTTCTTCAAATGGAGTCGGGCACGACGAAGGTCGTAGACCCCTGGGGCGGCAGTTACTTCGTGGAGTCTCTAACGGCCGAACTCGCGCGCAAAGCCTGGGAACGCATTGAAGAGGTTGAAGCCCTGGGAGGCATGGCGAAGGCCATTGAAAGCGGGATTCCGAAAATGAGGATCGAGGAAGCTGCCGCGCGCACCCAAGCGCGCATCGATTCGGGGCAGCAGACCATTGTCGGCGTCAACAAATTTCGCCTCAAAAACGAAACACCTCTCGATGTTTTGAGGGTCGACAATGCCGGCGTGCGAGCCGCTCAATTGGCCCGACTGAAAGTGTTAAGGGAAGGGCGCGATGCAGAGGCCGTAGACTCCTCGCTGGAAGCTCTGACGAAAGCGGCGGCGGAGGGCAACGGCAACCTCCTCGAACTTGCTATTGTCGCGGCGCGTGCCCATGCAACGGTCGGCGAAATCTCCTTTGCTCTCGAGAAGGTGTATGGTCGGCATCAGGCCATTATTCGGAGCGTGTCGGGCGTCTACCGTTCGGAAGCGGTGGCAGGAAAAGGAAACACTGTGAACCTGGACAAAGTCATGGAACGGGTTCGTGCCTTTGAGGAACGAGAAGGGCGCCGTCCGCGTATATTGGTTGCCAAAATGGGGCAAGATGGACACGACCGTGGCCAAAAGGTGATTGCCACTTCTTTTGCGGATCTGGGTTTCGATGTCGACATCGGGCCTTTGTTCCAGACTCCCGAGGAAACGGCCAGGCAGGCTGTGGAAAACGATGTCCACGTCGTTGGCATCAGCTCGCTCGCAGCCGGTCACCTGACTTTGGTGCCAGAGCTGCGCGACGCACTTGCGAAGCTGGGACGCGGCGACATTGTGGTGGTTGTCGGCGGCGTGGTTCCCCCCCAAGACTACCCAGCGCTCCGTGCTGCGGGCGCTGCGGCTATCTTCGGCCCTGGAACCGTGATTGCAGACGCCGCTTCCGCATTGCTTGACGCCGTTGAGGCGGGCACGTGAGACGGCAAGTCGTTCTCGATGCCGACACCTATGTCGACGGAGTTCTTGCTGGCGATCGCGCGTTGCTCGCGCGCGCTATCACCCTGGTGGAAAGCACAGTGCCAGCTCATGAGGCCTTGGCGCAGGAGGTGCTTTTGCGTGTCCTCAGCCGCACGGGCAACGCCACCCGCTTGGGAATTTCGGGTGTGCCGGGAGTGGGCAAGTCTACGTTCATTGAGAGCTTTGGGTGGATGCTTCTGGAAGAAGGGCACCGTGTGGCCGTTCTTGCCATCGACCCCTCGAGCGCACGCACGGGCGGCAGCATTCTTGGCGACAAAACCCGCATGGCAAAACTTTCGATGGATGCCCGAGCCTTCATTCGACCATCGCCCACGGCAGGAAGTCTCGGTGGGGTGGCGCGGCACACCCGCGAAGCCATGCTGTTGTGTGAAGCTGCGGGCTTCGATGTCGTTGTGGTGGAAACGGTGGGTGTCGGACAATCGGAAACAGCAGTGGCCGGTATGGTCGACTTTTTTCTTGTGCTCATGCTTGCAACGGCAGGCGACGAGCTGCAGGGCATCAAGCGTGGCATTTTGGAACTCGCCGACGCCGTGGCCGTCAACAAATGCGATGAAGAACGACCAGAAGTCGTCACGCGCGCCTTGGGCGATTATGGCGCTGCGCTCCGCATCGTGCGCGGACACGACGCCGTGTGGACCCCGCGCGTGTTGAAATGCAGCGGTCTTGGCGGTCAAGGTCTTCCCGAACTTTGGGCGCTCGTCAAAGAGCATCGCATTCACATGGAACGCTCAGGTCTGCTGGCAAAGAAACGCGCACAACAGGCGATACGGTGGACGTGGGATCTGGTGGAAGACACCCTCCTGGGTTCCCTTTATTCCTCGGCAGCCGTAAGAGCGGCTCGGGAGGGCCTGGAAGCGGACGTCGCTGCGGGGCGCGTCACGCCCACTCTTGCTGCGAAGCGCCTCTTGGAAGTGTTCAGCGCTCCCGGAAGCAGTGAAGCTTAAGAAAGCTTGCGACGCAAAAACTTCAGTTCCTTCCTTGGTCTGTTGGGGGCGACAGGATTTTCAGATGCCTGTATTCTGGCGTCTCTGCCGAAGACGTGGGGTGGCTTTGAGTCCGCGCCATTCCTTTCGGGCGTCGAGCGTTTTGTTTGCCTCAGAACGGGGGTGTCGGGTGGCTTGGGAAATGAATCTGAATCTGGATTATGTCGCCTTGCTCGTGGCTTCTTTGGCCTATTTTGGCATGGGGGCCCTCACCTATTCCCCTCTTCTGTTTGGGAGGGCCTGGATGAGGCTCTCGGGCCTTTCGGCTCAAGACGTTGCGGCAGCCCCAAAATTTGGCCCATACGCCTTTACTTTCGTTTGCGCCCTGTTGAACGTCTTTGTGCTTGCGGAAGTCCTCGACTACGTCCAAACGACTTCCTTGCGTGGAGCTTGGGGTGTCGCAACCCTGCTTTGGTTTGGCATTTATGTCGCTGCGCGCGCTCCTGAAGCTATTTTCGGACGACAGCCGTGGAAGCTTGTGCTTATCAACGCCTGTTACCCTCTTCTGGGAACGCTGGTGGCCAGCACCATTCTCACCCTGTGGCCTGGTCCTGCCTGAACCTGCTGCTCGCCCGCCGGCAGAATGACGCCAATGCGTCTTCAACGTCCCGTTGTTCTCTAGAATAGGCGGACGCCCCCTTTGGCGTGGGGCAACGAGGAGGCGCCATGGCTCGTGCACCCGGTCTATGCCGACGTCTTCTCGGGGCTGGCGTGGGTTCCGTGACTTACTTTGTCGCACTCGGTGCGACCTCTGGCGCTGTGGGGCCCTTTACAGCCTTCGCGGCCGTACGTTCTGGCACACGCGCCTCTGCTAAACCTACGGCTCCTGCGGTCCCCGTGGCAGAACCCATGGCCAGTGTTTCCCAGTACAATGGCATGCCTTTTCTTCACGAAGCGAAGTGGGAGAAGGGCGCTGGTTTGAAGCCCAAGCGACTGACCCAGGACGCCATTTACAATGGCCGGCGAACGCGCGTGATAAAGCTCGAGCTGGGGCTTCCTCTTTACGACGGCGACTCTCTTGAAACACCCGGCGACGCGTCCATGGAACTCCTCTTTCCTACAGGCGACATGGTGCTTGTGCACCCGGGGAGCCTTGTGGAGTTGCAGGATGCTCCCTCTGGAGTGGAGGTTCGTCGAGGTCGTGTGACGTTGCTGACGGTGTCTGCGGGAGTTTCCGCGCTCGTTCTTTCTGCCAATGGCCAGCGATTCGATTCCCTCGTCACAGGTGCTTTTGTGGATGTTGGTGACAAAGGCGTCACTCAGGGAAACGAGCTGCGCGCGCAGGAGTTCGTCGGTTTCGACGACCTCAACATGCAGCCTGCTGAAGCGGTGAGAGACTCCGCTGCCGTCCCCGCGCACCGCGATGAGAATCCTCTCGATGACACTGTTGATGAGCCGACTCGACTCGAGACCGGAACCACCCCGTCGTCGAAAGGATATTCCGCTTCGGAAGCCGCACGGGACGGGTCGTCTGTTGCAATGGAAAAGGGTTGGTTCTCGTTTGCAGCCGGAAAGGTGATTGACACATCGAATGATGCGTTGGCAGCCAAGGTGTGGAGCCTTCATGGCAACGGCGGCGTTTGGCTTGCGCGTTCGCTTGGGATCGAAGCCGCATTCGACTTCTTTCCGCATGTCAAAGCCGGCTCCGCTCCCCAAGTGCGCTCGCATGCGAGGAGGAACGCAACTCTGGGTCTGCGATTCTCCTCGCCGCGCGATGCGCGGGTGAGGTTCTTCCTGACGCCACTCCTCGGCGTTGTTGCGCTCAGGGGGGTATTCGAAGTTGGCGCGGCGCGAGACGGCTCGCCCGTTTTCTCGGATGTCGCCATCGGGCCAAACATGATTTACGGACTCCGCACGGGTGCCGACACGTCCTTCGGGAGCTGGCGCGTGGGAGGTTCTGGATTCGGCACGGTCCGATATTCGTCCGACAAGGTTATTTTGCGACACCTAGGTGTTGAAGGGAATGGGGGATACGCCTTTGTGAGCGAAGGAAACAGTGAATCGACCCCTGTTTTTCATGTTTTTCTTTTTTCCCGTTACGAAGCTTTTCGAACGGAAAAAAGTTTGGGCTCTCTTGGCCAAAAAGACGTGGAAACGAGTTGGTCTTTGCTAGGGCTAGGAGCAGGATTTTTTCTTTAGATGCTATTTTTGGCGATCTTTTAGTTGAAATGAGCCGAAATTAGTCGAAACAAGATCCTGTTTGCAAAAGGTGGCGTTTCGCAAGCGTGCACAAAACGCGTGATTGCTCGGTGTCTGTCAGGTTTCCGTAAACGAGGAATTCCGCCACTGCACCGTCAAAGGCCGTAGTTCCCGAAGCCAGACGACCACCCAAACGAAGGCTTTCCAACGTCCAACCGAACACGCTTTCGGCTGCGCCGCTTGGCACAACGCTCACGCTGCGGCGCACAGCGCGTCCGCCGCTCCACTGCAGCAATGCGGATCGAGTGCCATCGTCTGCCAGACCGAGAATAACGATCTCGCCCAGGGGCAGGGTTGCCGTCGCTGTGCCCGACTTCGCATCGGAAAGAAATCGAACAAGGCTGTCGGTTGGTGAAAGGAACACACCCCGTGTGGCATCTAACCAGAGAAGCGGAACGTCGTTCCCAGTTGCCTTATTTTGAAATGCGAGTGCGACGAATCGAGGGGCTCCGGTGGTGAGGAAGGGAGCGCCTTGATTGGGGAATCGGAGATGGCGTTCGCCATCGGGTTGCAGTCCGGAGCTCGGAAATGCAAGGGCGGCCGTTGGAAAGGGTGCCGAAGCGGGGGATTCGAGAAGAGGGCGTTTGTCAGGTGTGGTGCTCGACAGGCCTGTTGTTGGTCCTTCGGAGACGAGGAACGGAGCTCGGCCAGAAGCGTCTTGCCAACAGCCCACGGGAGCGTTTGAGCCCCATGCGAGCGCAGTAGAGGCATTGCATCCCGCCGCGTTCGCGTCGGGCGCCGCAAAGAGGCGTCCTTGCTCGGCCCGAAAATGCGCGTACAGAGTGGACGTCGGAAGTTCCTTTCCGACTTTCACGAGGCTGCCCCTCGTGAAAGAAGCCTCTGCAAGGGAATCGGCGACGGGATTTCCGTTGGCGCCCAACACGACGTCGAGGGTTGAGTTCTGTGAACCCGGTTGTAGCGAACGTAAAAACGTCACACCGTCGGACAGGTCTTCGTCGTCGGCCTCTACGAGATAACGAAAGGTCACAAGGTTCCCCTCGGCCTTGATGGCCGGGGCGCGCTTCAGGGTTCCGGCAGAAGAAGGGGGTTTCGTGTCGACCAAAATCTCGAGAAAAGGAGAGCCTTTCAGTGTAACGGCGTTCGGAAACTGCACGAGCACATCGAAGTGGTCGACGTACGTTCCGTTCGCTGGCAACGTTACACTCACAGCCTTTTCTTGCCTGCCGTCGAAGGTGACGCCTGTGAGGGGAGCCGTTGGAGTGGCCACAGGCAGTGCGTTCACCACCTCGCCCCCGTTGCGTTCTTGAAAAGTGCCATCGGAAAGATTGAAGCTCGAGGTCAAGATGAGTGCTGAAGCCACGTCTCCCGGCTTCACCGTGTAACGGAACACATGTGAGTCGCTTCCCAGTCCCAGAATGGGCTCGAACGCAAAGGTGGTCGTCCCTTCCCGGTATTCCAGCATCGGAACCCCTGTCCACACCACAGCCTTATCGAACCTCACGAGCGCGGTGACGTCGTCGCCTATGCGGTAAGTTTTCGGTTCGGGTGGCGTGACCTCAAGGACGCTTGTGAGGGTGGGTGTTCCAACGGGTTGGGCTGTTGGTTCGGGCGTGGGCGTGGACGACGGCTCGGGAGTCGCTGCGTCTGCCGTGGTGTTTGGGAGTGGTGTTTGCCCCGATGTGGCGACCGTAGGCCGCGTTGGAGGAAGGGAGCCCGGCCGAGTTGTTTCGCCAGGAGGATCGTCTGGACTCGGGAACACCCAAGGTGTTCGTGCCGCATCCGCTCGTTCATCGTAACGTCGCACGGCCTCTGGGTCGCGAGCAGCTATCTTCGCGTCACAGCCCAGGCACAAAGACGTTGCCCAGACGCCTAGCGCCAAGGGAACCCAGACATGCACACGCATAGATATCCGCTCCTCAGTCGGTCTGCGTGCCAAAAAAACACGCCGTCCGGGGACGTTTCGGAAAAGCCCCGTGTGAACTCACTGCAATTCTTGCCGCCAAGAAGAATTGAGGCACGATAGTGCGTCGGGTTGCGGACACATAGCCTCAGTGGACGCCAGAACAGCCCCGTTACATTGCATTGTGGAATGCGCAAGCCGAAGGACGCAAGCGACTTCCTTCACGTCCTGACGTTTGCACCACCACGCCAACCGTTACGGCTCCGAGTGAAGACTAACGGGTGTCACCCCGTTCTTCTCGCAAAAAGACTCGAGAAAAGTTCTCTTCGCGACAACCTGAAAGGTCACACCATTTTCGTCGTACGACTCTCCCACCACACGCATCGTGCGGCGCACCTCGCCCACCAAGTGGGGTTTGTCGTAGGGCAAAAGGAGAGAAACAGTCTCGTGGTCGGTTTCAAAAAAGGCAACAATGGTTTCGCGCAAGGCAGAAACGTCGTCTTTGTTGCGTGTAGAAAGAAAAATGCCGTCGGGGAACTCTTGCTTAAGAAGGGTACGCAAAGAGTCGTCGAGCTTGTCGGCTTTGTTGAGAATGAGACGCGAGGGGATGTCGTCGACACCAATTTCCCCAAGCACGTGTTTGGTCGTTTCCAGCTGAGAACGGAATGAGGGGTCGGCAGCGTCCACCACAAACAAGAGAAGCGATGCGTTGCGTGCCTCTTCCAGTGTCGATCGGAACGATGCGACGAGGTCGTGTGGAAGCCTTTTAATAAAGCCAACGGTGTCGGACACGAGGACTCGTGGAACAGACTCGGGGGCGAGTGCGCGCACAGTGGTGTCGAGGGTTGCGAAGAGCTTGTCGGCCACAAGCACTTCGCTGCCGGTCAGGGCGCGCATGAGTGAGGATTTCCCGGCATTCGTATAGCCGACAAGAGCGACTGTGGCCTGCTCTGTTCGGCGCTGCCTCCGAGCGTGGTCTTCGCGTTGAACGTCCACGAGTTCGGCACGAAGTTCCGCAATGCGATCGCGGATGCGGCGGCGGTCGAGCTCAAGCGCCGTTTCTCCGGAACCGCGGCCTCCAATGCCACCGCCTCCACCGCGGTCGCCGCCTCCGCCTGTTTCGCGCAATCTGGGCGAAAGGTAGGCGAGCCGAGCGATTTCGACTTGGATACGGGCTTCGCGGGTGCGGGCGTGACGGCTAAAGATCTCGACAATCACACCCGTGCGGTCGAGGACCTCGACGCCCGTGGCCTTTTGAAGGTTCGCGAGCTGTGAAGGAGAGAGTTCACAGTCGAAAACAACGACGTCGGCCTTCACCTGAGGGTCAGGCGAATCGCTGTCTGCAGTTTGGTCGTCGTCCGCCTCGCCGTTCGCATCGCCCTCGGCTGTCTCGTCGTTTTCGTCGGCGTCCCAGGCAGAGAAGGGAACGCCCACGGTGGCTTCTTCGTCTGCTGCCTCGGCCTGTTCTTTTTCTTTTTCACGACGGAGCTCGGCCTTTGTGGCTTTGCGAATGGCCCGAGGGCCGACTTCGCCGGTTCCGCCTGTCATTTTTGCCAGGTCTTTGAGTCTTCCGTCGCCGAGAACAAGGCCCCCTGCCAGGGAAGGGCGTCTTTGAGAAAGGCGTGCGACGGGGTCGAAACCCAAAGTGGTGACCAGACGCTCCAGCTCTCCGAGAGAAGCTTCGTTTTCGACCTCTGTCATACCGGGAAGAAGGACCCCGACCAGAACAGCCTTTTGCCGAGGCGTGCTGGTGGAACTCGGGCCAGAAGCGTGGGTCATATCGAAGACGTCTCTCTCTCGCGCGGAAAAGCCCGACTGTTACAGGCTTTACGCCACTCCTTGGGGAGTGGCAGGCCGGCACGGACTCGAACCGTGGACCTGCTGATTTGGAATCAGCTGCTCTACCAACTGAGCTACCGACCTGTAAGACAGCGGTGGTAGCAATTCGAATGCCTATGGTCAAGAATGCGGCCGGCTCCAAACCCTTTTCCCATGGAGAAACGTTCATGCTCATGCTCAAGAACGAAAGTGGCGGCGAGATGTTCTATGCCACGCGCGAATCCGCCGGATTCGACATCGCGGCAAGTGAGGCGCTCATCATCCCTCCCGGAGAGTGGCGACTCGTGCCCACAGGCCTGCGGATCATCGAGAACGCTCCCCTCCAGGACGTTTCTTATGGGGCCCTGCAAGTCACGGTTCTTCCGGAGCTTCAGATCCGGCCTCGCAGCGGCCTCGCCGTCAAATTTGGGATCACTGTTTTGAACACGCCTTCCACGATAGATGCCGATTATCGCGGAGAAATCAGAATCCCCCTCATCAATCATTCAAAAGTCCCGTTCGAAGTTCATGTCGGGGACCGCATCGCTCAAGGGATCTGTGCCCTTGTGTTTCATGCACCCAACATCACTGTCCGAGACACTGTTCGAGGAGAGGGAGGATTTGGATCAACGGGAGGCAAAACGGGTTTGACTTCCTAGCCAATTCTCGGCATCATTGGGATGCTGTTCAGTCCGCTTCCTGCACGTTGCAAGCTTTGGCGGCAGTTTCTTTCCAGTTGTTCAAAGGAGATTTGATTTCATGGGTGACGGCAACCCTGCCCCGTCGCGATCCAACCAGGACCCTTTTCTCGGCGGCCGTGGTGTGAACTCCAATCGACAGGAGTCCACCGACAAGCCCGCTCGGAAGTCCCCCCGCGCTGTTCTTTTCACGCAGGGAGTTCGAAAAGGGGTGGATCGCGACGCAAGCGGACTCGTTTTGCTTCCCGAATGTCGGTCGCTCGACGACCTCTTTCTCGTTCTCGAAAGTGACGCCATCGACACGCTCGTTTTTGACGAGTCGATTCCCGATCACGAACGCGCCTATCTGCTGGGGTGGGCGCGCATTTTCAAGCCTGGCCTTGCCTGTGAAAGCCGCGCGGCATTCGTAAGGCGTCTCACCACTTCGCCCGTGTGTGTGGCTTGATTCTCTGACACCGCCGCCCTTCTGACTCCCGCGGCATGTTCTGCCCGAACAATTTTTTCCTCTCGGCGGAGAATAGTGAGAGGAGCGCGGCATGAAGCCCGTTCCTTTACGGGACGGCCCTCGAAACATGGCCTTCGATCTTTCCTCCCTTGCCGCGTCTTTTTCCCTCGGAGGCGACATCCACATCGGGTTGGATGTGGGTGCTTCTGCGGTGAAAGTTGTGGCGCTGAAAGGAAACAATGGGAAAGCCCCTAAAGTCGTCGGTGCCGCAATCGCTGAGACCCCTGTGGGTTGTGTTGTCGACGGTCTCCTCAGCGACACCCGTTCCATGGTGGAAATCATTCGGCAAGCCCTTGAGCGAGAGGGGATCTCGTTCAAGAAGAGGCCCGTGAACATCGGACTCCGCGGATTGAATGTGGTGTTCAAACGTCTTGTGTTGCCTTTCCAGCGCCCAGAAGAAATGGCGCAACAGGTGCTTCTCGAGGCCCAGCAGCAGGTCGACAGTGATCTTGCTGAGTGGCTTATCGACTGGCAGGTCATTGGAACTCCTGATGGGCAAGGCCAAAGCGCTGTGATGCTTGTGGCCGCAAAGCGAGCCGCCGTCGAAGAGTTCGACAACTTGGTTAAACTCGTTGGAGGGATTCCCAACGTCTTTGACTGCGACGTGTTCGCTATCGAAAATGCCCACGAACACTCGAGGGGTGTTGTCGCTGAAACCATCCTGTGCCTGGACATTGGCAAAGACTCCACGAAGGTGAACATTCTTCAGGACGGTGCCCCCGTACTTGTCCGTTCCATTTCGTTGGGTGGCCAGCACCTCACGGAACAGATCCAAAAGAGTTTGGCAGTAGAAATGGATCAAGCAGAGATCATGAAAGTCTCGGCAAGCGTTTCGGGTGACCTCATGTCGGGAGAGCTTGCGGGTCCGGTGAAAACGCACGTTGACGAGGTCTGCGAAGAAATTAAGAGAACGCTGGAGTTCTTCGCGAACGCTTCGTCGGATTTGAAAATTGACACCATCGATCGCGTCATTCTTTCGGGCGGAGGCTCTTCCATTCCCGCGCTTGCCACTGGAATTGGAGCGTTCCTGAGCTGCGAAGTGGCTTATGCGAACCCTTTCGCACGCCTCAATATGCATGCAAAGGCCCAAAGGGTGATTGAGGCGTACCCGCATGTGTTCAATGTCGCGGTTGGCCTCGCGCTGCGTCACGTGGGAGACAAGCCCACGTGATTCGCATTAACGTCGCGCTCGAATTCAAATACAAATCGGACTCTGCGGTCGTCCTTCGCATTGCTGCCGTCGTTCTTGTGTGCTGTGGCATCGGCTATTTCTCACCGGGCTATTACGCAGATATGAAAATGGCTGAGGCTGCTGAAATTCAAGCGCGTGTAGAAGAAAAGAAAGGTCAGCTACAAAAGCTTAAAGTGGACGTCGAAAAAGTGAAGTCTTTGCAGTCACGTTTGGCAGAGTTGAAGTCTCGCGCTGAACGAATTCGTGCGCTTTCGCGGGGAAGAAAACAACCTGTGCTGCTGCTCGACACCCTTCAGGGGCAGCATCTTGAAAGGATGTGGTTCACCGGTGTGAGCATGAAAGGCAAAGAAATTCGATTGCAAGGCTACGCTCTTGATCACTCCGTGATTGCTGAATATGCGCGACGCCTGAAGGTGAACATAGGTTCGGAGTCAGAAGGTGTTGCGGGTGATCTGAAAGATTTTGTTCCGCCATTTATGCAGACAGAAAGCATAAAGAAAGAAGTTGCACAGACGGAAAGTGTCCAGCCTTTGAAAATTTCAGATGTCAAATTGAATAGGTCAACCGCCGACACGAAAGAAAACGTTCTTGTGCAGAGTTTCGACATCAATTTCAAAGCCAACATGCACTGACGAGGAAAGGATCCCAAAACGTGGAGAAATTCCTCGAGACATACAACAAGATGAAGCCTGAGGTGAAAATCCTCATTCTCTTTCTTCTGACCGCAGCGACATCCTATTACAGTTACGTTGAAAGCGTTGAGCCCGCTCTCGCGGCTCACCAAACAGCACGCGACGAAATGAGCTCCCTTGAGAAGGAACTAGAGAATCTGAATCAGGCTGGACAAAGTATTGTGGCCGTCGAGACGGAGCTTCGTAAAGCCGATGAAGACATCACTCTGCTCCTCGACCTCTTGCCCGGCGATCCGGAAGTCGACAGAGTCTTGGGATACTTTGCAAGTGCTGCGAAAGTAACCGGCGTCGACATCCGCGAATTCGAACCACAGGAAGGCAATGGACCCAAGGCTGGCGCGGAAGGCAAACCGCCGCCTGAAAACCTTCCCCCGACTCCTGTTGCCCCAGAAGGCGCAGCGGCGAAAGGTGACACCGCATCCCAGTCAGCTGTGGCAGAAGAAAACGTCACGAAGACTCCCATCAAGCTGAAGTTGCATGGAACGTTTGCTCAATTGACAACGTTCCTCGACAACGTTTTGGGTCTTCCGCGAGTCATGCGTGTTGCAAGTTTTGACTTCAAGGCGCCTTCGGGCTCCGACAAGGCAAAGGAGGCGAACGGTGCCACCGGCCCCGGCCCCGGCCCCGGCCCCGGCTCGGCCCCAGTCCAGGCAGAGACGCCTTCGCCAGAGTCCGGAGAAGGGCCTCCGAAGCTCCAAGCGGACGTGACAATAGAAGCCTATTCACAAAAGGGAATGCTGGAGCAATTTCAAAAAGAGAACATGGCACCGGCACCTGGGGCGTCTGCTGTTTCCGCAAGGCCCTCTGGCTTGGGTGGCCCCGAGACGGTGCCTGGCGCAACCGATGGAGGCGTTCCTCCTCCTGTGCTGTCTGAAGGCGGAGATGCCTCGCTCTCCGCGAAGCCGCTTCCCGAAAACGGAGGTTCTCAATGAAACTCTCCGCGTGGGCTCAGGCCTCTTTGTGGTGGGCGACTTGGTTTGTGGGCATCGGACTTGCTGCCGTTTCGTTCCCTTCTCAGGCACAGGACTACAAATACAACCCAGCGAACAAGGTCGACCCGTTCCAGTCCATTACGCTTCGCAAGCCCAACATTCGTGGTTTGAGTCGCCTGCAAGACTATGATGTGAGCCAACTCGAGCTCGTGGGCACCTTGGTTGGTGAAGACATTTCAGCACTCATTCTCACGCCCGAACCGCGTGAAGGCATCCTCGCGAAAATCGGCGATCGCGCCGGAAAAAAGGGTGGGCGTATCATCGCCATTTCTAGGAACAAGGTGGTTGTTCGCGAATCGACTCAGGGCATCATAGTTCCTGGAAAAAATCAGAAATTTGTCGACGTCGTGATGTTGCTGGCCTCACGCACGGCCGAGAGTTTAGTGAAGCCTCTGACCTCGGCAGCGGATTCAAGGCTTGGTTTCCCCGGAATTGAAGTGCAGAACGCACCCTCGTCGATGGGAGAGGGGAGACCTCCTCCCCCTACGTTTCTTGGGGCTCCCCCCTCTGCGCTGCCAACACCGCCAACTTCGCGCTGAAAGAGGCAATTCGTTGCGATGTGCGGGGGCTGGCAGCGCGCAAGAATGGAGGTGCGCACGCATTGCATTCCAACGCTCGTGTCGCCCTCCTGGGAGTTCGCATGACCCGTCGATTCGCTCTCCGTTACGAGAAAGGAGTCTGGCTGTTCGCGGCCGCCTGCCTGGCGCTCGACCTGACCGCCATGAATGCTGATCTCGCCACGGCACAAGAAGCTGAAGGAGACGTCGCAAAAGCCACGGCGGACGCCGTCGACATTTTGGGCGCGGGCGCTGACTTGGGCCAAGTGAGGTCGCTCAAAGAACCCGTGAGCCTCGAATATCGAAATGCACCCCTGGTCGACGTCCTGCGCTCCCTTGCTGACTCGGCACGTCTCAACTTGGCACTCTCCACGCAGGTTTCGGCGCGACAAGACTCTGTCACCATTCGCCTCTCGAATGTGAGTTACGAGATTGCCCTGAAAACCATTCTCGACCTGTATAAGCTTGGCGCTGTCGTTGAAAACGAAATTTTGCGCATCGACACCGTGGCAAATTTGAGGCGCGAGCGACTAGAAAAAATTGATGAAAAAAAATGGATTTGGCAGACGGAACCCACGCGCACACTCATTTTTCAAGTGAATTATGGAAAGGCTGACGCTCTATCGAGCATTCTTTCCAGCATGATGAGCGCTTTCAAAGAATTCGATCCACGGTTCACGGTGAACGCCGATATTCGCACCAACAAAGTCATGGTTGAAGGCGTTGCCGACGCGCTTGTCAGGGCAAAATCACTTTTGGAAGGCCTCGACAAACGAAAGCAACAGGTTTTGGTCGAAGCGCGTATTGTGGAAGCCTCGAGCGAGCTGTCGCGCACTTTGTCCGTGACGTGGGGCACTCGGTTTGGTGTCGATGCGCAGCGGGGTCTTTCTTCGGGCATCGTGTTTCCGAACAGTGTCGTTGGAAATATTGGAGGAGCGGGTGCCCTGGGGGGCGCTGCGCCCGCCCCAGGGCAAGGAAGCAGCCCATCGCAGCTGGGATCGATGGGATTCACCCTGGGTAGCATCAACGGCATGGTGAACATCGACGGAATTTTGCGGGCCTACGAAACGGAAAGCCTTGCCAACATTATTGCTTCGCCACGCATCGTGGTGGAAGACCAGGAAACGGCGACGATTGACGAAACAGGCACCGTGCAAAGAAACGTTCTTATTGGAAGTGAATCCTCGTCACGTACCATGAACTCTCGGCTTTCTTTGAGTGTGAAACCGCAAATCACAAGCGACAATATGCTTGAGCTCGACCTCCAGGTGGCGAGGCGCACCCCCAACAATGCGCCAACGGATCCCGTTCAGGGTTCCACCGAAAGGAATGTCAAGACCAAACTCATGGTTGAGAACGGGGATACGGCTGTCATAGGCGGCCTCTATCAAACTCAGAAATTCAGAGGGCAAGGACGCATTCCGTTCTTGGGTCGCCTTCCCATCATCGGTTTTCTGTTCCGGTCGAACGATTCCCAGATGTCGAAATCGGAACTCATGGTCCTCATTACGCCACGCATTCTTCCCATGAGCAAACGCCCTCAAGATTCGTTGAACGGAGTCGGCAATTCAACATTGCCCAATTCGTTTCAAGGCCTTCCTTCCGCCGAGAACTCGGCTGTTGATGTTCCCCAGAATATCATGGCGAACGGTTCGGGGGGAGCCAATGCCAACACTGGAAATTCAAGTAACAAAAACAACGTTGAGATCAATGGCTCGACGCCGGTGCCCGATATCGTAGAGCCTCTTGAAGCCGCTCCCCCGGTGGACGACGAGGAGAATGGCAATGAAATTTGAAAAAATGCGTGCAATTGTGTTCGGATTTTCGTGTGCCCTCGCATTCCAACTTCTCAGTGGCTGCGGAAGCGCGGCAACCGACGAAATTGGCCGCTGCAAGGCCGTTGACGACGCCAAATACGTTGCGGCCCGCACCGACACCGATGGCAAACCTTGGAAATTTGAGCTCCTGCCCGACAAAGTGGAAGTGCGTTGCAATGGCTCTTCCGAGGAGGGTTTTGTCACCATTTCGGGTGTCATTACCGACAGCCTTGGTTCCGCCAAAGCGGGGTTGGTGGTGCGCCCTCAACTTTCGGGGGCCGGAAAAGGACTTTCTGTTTTGCTCGATGGCTCGGACATCAACACTGACGCCTGTGGGGTTGCTATCTTTACTTTGAAGTGGGCATGCCCTTCTTCGAATAAGGTAGTGGCGGGAACGTTTGTGGCGCTCAGTGGGCCACTCAGCAGCAATGCGGTTGAGGTCACAGTCGCTAACGTTGTCTTAAAGTGAGTCATCATTCTTGACACTTCGTTTCCCACGTCCAAAAATAATACGCACGGCCCGGCCCGTGCCTCTCAGGGAAGGGAGACCCCCGCGTGGCGAAGTTCGACAAAGCCCTTTGGAATGAACTCCAGGGTCTGACCACCCAGGAAAAAGAGATCATCAAGCGGTTCGAAACCAACCCCACGGGTCCGGCTTTCGTTTCCGTATCCGAGCTTCTTCGAAAACGCGGTTATCTTGAAGAGAGCATTGTGACTCTTGAGGAAGGCCTCAGGAAATTTCCGCAATACCACTCGGCGCGAGCAGCCCTTGCAAAAGACTATTTTCAAAAGGGACTTATGCAAGAGGCGCAAAGAGAAGTTGACGTGGTTCTCTCAAAGAGTCCCGACAATCTCATGGCCCAAAGACTCCGCCTCCGCATTGCGCTCCTTTTCGAAGAAAAGGGGGTGGCGCTCGAAAAGCTCAACATTCTTCGGCAACTTTCTCCGGATGATGAGTTTACACGGCTGACCCGTGAGGCTCTGGCGTTCGACGATTGGAATCGTGCGCGAAGCCGGCTCGTTTCCGATTTGGAACGTCAAGGCATCCGCGGATTTTGGAATGTGTCTCCTTCTGTCGATGCGCCTGCGGTTTCGTCTCCGTTGTCGCACTCGACCCTGCCAGAAGCCGAAGAGCCCAGTAGCCCTTGGAAACTCCCTTCGGGCGCTGATCCGCTTCCTCTCTCAAGTGGAGAAGTGATTGCCCTTCGGGCTGATGGCAACAATCCGTTCTCGACTCTCGATGAGACTCTCCTTCCCGAGGCCTTCAACGCGGGGGACACTCTTGCGAACGTGAGGGGAGACTCCGACCGATACCTGCTTCTGCGCGGGTTTCGCATGGTGAATGGGCCCGGGGCTGCCGGTGAAAATTTTGGCACAAGCGCTGGCGGTGCGGACAGAGGCGAAGAAGGACCCCATGCGTCTCCAATGGAAAGCACCACCTTGGCTGGCATTTACGAGTCTCAAGGTCTTCCTCTGAAAGCGTTGGAAATTTATGAAAAATTACTTCTGAAAGCTCCAGATGACGAAAGTCTTCTGAAAAAACGGAATGCGGCGCAGTCTGCAGCGCGGGCACAGTTGGGAGGGCGTGTGGGCGCGGTGCGCCTCGCAGCGGAAGGTGTTACGAAGGAAGAAAAAATTCGTAAGCTTGAGCGTCTTCTCACGCGGTTGGAAGCGCTTCCATGAGCCGTTTCGTCTTGCTCAATGGCCCAAACCTCGGTCTTTTGGGCCGAAGGCAACCGCACCTCTATGGCACCTCAACCCTTGCGGACGTCGAGACTCTTTTGCGGAACCGACTTGTTGGCACCGGTGCAACCCTCGACGCTTTTCAACATGACGTGGAAGGAGAACTCGTTGCCTTTCTCGGGCGCGTTTTTCTCGATCACGAAGAACATAAAGTGAAGACTCTTGGGGTTGTTTTTAATCCGGGTGCATACACGCATACGAGCATCGCTTTGCGAGATGCGTGCGAGATTCTTGCTCAGGCCGGCATTTCCGTTGTCGAAGTGCATTTGTCGAACGTCTTCGCGCGTGAGCCTTTTCGTCATCACTCCTATCTTTCTCCTGTGGCCAAAGGGGTCGTTGTCGGACTCGGCGCGCAGGGCTATGCGCTTGCCTTGGAAGCTTTACTTTCGCACAATGGGCTCGCCTAACAGTTCTGTTGGCCCTTTCGCGGATGGTTTGCATGGCGCCCAAGTCGTTTGATGTGCTGGTCATGGATGCTCTCAATTTTGTCCCTTTGACCCGCACCCCCTGGGCCGGCCATCACATTCCACGGGTGAAGGCGCGTGGCCTCGGTTTGCCGGGTGAGCTCCTGCCTCAGCGGGTCGGCGAAAGCTGGGAGGTTTCTACCGACACTCAATTTCCATCCCGGGTGCCGTCGCATGAAAATCGGCTCTTGTCTGACGTCCTGGAAACCCACGGCGCGTCTCTTTTGGGAGCGAGCGTTTTGGCGCGTTACGGCAACCACTGCCCTCTTCTGTTGAAGTGGCTCCACGCCTCCGACGTCCTCTCTGTTCAATTGCATCCACGCAACGGGCACCGGTGCTTGGCGGCGCACGAGTGCGGGAAACCTGAAAGCTGGCTTGTCATGGCCGTTGAGCCGGGAGGGCATCTTTATTTAGGCTTCCGCGAGTCTGTGACACCTGCCGCGGTGCGTGAGGCGCTTGCGCAAGGACGTCCCGAAACCGTTTTGTTTCGTTATGTTCCGGCGGTTGGTGACCTCGTGGCCATTCCTCCTGGCCTTGTTCATGCGGTGGGCCCTGGAGTGTTCCTTGCGGAACCTCAGTATGTGCTTCCTGGCCGGAGCGGGAAGACCTGGCGGCTTTCCGACTGGGGACGCACCTACGACGCGCAAGGTGCACTCTGCCGTGCCGAAGACGGGGGGCGCCCGAGGGAATTGCACATCGAAGAAGCCTTTGGGTCTATCGACTGGGCGCTTCCTCGTGGCGAAGAGGCCGTTCGGCAACTCGTTCGGGCGACGAACGAAACCGCGCCTTTTCGGGGCGACACCACGAATCCCTTCGCCACTTGGGTCTTCACTTCGCCGGGCCCGCACGTGTACGATGCCTTGGTCGGCAACGCCTTCTCGCTCGTTTCCTGTTACGCGGGAACAGTTTCTTTTGGGTCCACAACCCTCCGGATGGGGGAAAGTGGGCTGGTGCCGGCCACTGCGGCCCGTGTTCCCTTCGTGCTCCAAGCAGGCGAAGAGGGGCGCTGTGGCGTCGCATTCTTCGCACTCGCTTCGGAGGTTCTCGATGGCGTTCCTGAATGAATACACCGGTGAGCTGAATCTGAAGGTCCTCTACGTGGGGTCTGCTGGATGCGGCAAGACGACGAATCTCCGGAGCGCCTACAAGCAGACGTCCACCGAGATCTCCTCTCGGCTCTTTGACCTTCATGGACTTGAAGAGAGCGATGGCGTGTTCGATTTCCTGCCTTTGAGCCTGGGAGACGTCAGCCGAGGCGGGGAGTCGAGTCGAGGTGGTGCGCATTCCCAGCCGCTGCGTGTGCATCTTTACACGCTTCCTTCTCACGATTGTCTTGCGACCCTGAATCAAACCTTGTTCATGGGGGTTGACGGCATAGTCTTCATCGTGGACAGCCGGTCGCTGGCGCTCCCTGAAAACGAGCGTCAGTGGGAACGGGTGAACCAATGGTTGCTGCAGCAAGGTCGACGCCTGGAAGATGTTCCTTTGGTCTCGCAGTTCAACCACCGCGACGCTTCCGACGCCCTGCCCATCAGGGCTTTGAAAGCACGGTTTCAACGCGCGCAGTCCAGTGGAGTGGAAGCAGTGGCTGTGCAGGACGTCGGCGTGCTTGAAACCATTGACGCCATAACAGACGCCATTCTCGCCAGCATGGAAGGTGTGGGGAGCAGGCGCATGCCAGGCACCTTCGCTGAAACTCGGCCTCATGAGCGACCCCTCCCTTGAAACGTCTGCTGCGTTTCGGGGTGTTTCCGCGCTTTGCCAGGCTTCCGACGGCTGTCTTGCTAGCGGCTCTCACCTTTGCCCTTTGCTTCCTCTGGATAGAGCGCCTTCCTTTGTTCGAGTGGGACGAATCTCGGCACGCCGTGAATGCGTGGGAAATGATGTGGTCGAAAGACTTCTTCAACTACACCTTTGCAGGCGAGCCAGACCGATGGAACGCAAAGCCACAGTTTCTGGTTTGGCTCATTGTCGCTGGCTATGAAATTTTTGGGGCCCGTGAACTGGCCGTGCGATGGCCCAGCGCTGTGGCCTCCTGCGTGACGGCGTTTGTCATGTACCGGTGGTTGCGCCTCTGGTTTTCTCGCGAAGCTGCTGTTTTGGGAGTTGTCAGTGCACTCACCATGCGGGGTGTGGTGGGTTATCATGTGGGAAGAACGGGCGACATGGACGCGCTGTTTGTTGCGTTTGTAATGCTTGCGCTCTTCCTTCTTCAAAAAGCGATGAACGCGCTTCAAGATCCCAAGAAGCCCGAGCCGACCCGTTTTGGTCGCGGCGCTCAGGCCCTGTTCGTCGCCTCGGGGTTTGCGCTGGGTTTTGCGTTTCTGGCAAAGGGTTTTGCCATCGGACTCGTGCTGCCGGGCTTTGCCTGCCTGTTGTTCATACGGCCGCAACCACACGGTTCACCTTTGCGGCAGCCGAGATGGAGTGGTGTGTTGTCGTTTCTGATGGCCGCCGCCGTATGCCCGCTTTTGTGGATTGTCGCGCAGGCCACGCAAGGCTTTGTTCATCAGGAAACCGTGTTCGGCGCTCGAAGCCAGCTTGGAACCATGATTGTCTACGACGTTTTGCAGCGGGTGCGGGGAGGTGTCGACGGCGCTCCGGGAGGCTTCGACGGAGGGTATCTTTTTCGGCAGCTCGATGTTCTTGCAAGCCCGTGGGGTTATCTGTTTTTTTTGGGTCTTGCGCTTCTGCTTGCCTCCCCGCGTTTCCGAGGGAGTCTTCGGGGGCGCTTTCGTCCCGGCGAGCCTTTGTACGTGGCGGTGTGCATGCTTCTGCCGTCTGCGCTCCTGCTCATGTTGATGCGTCACAAGTTGCCTTGGTACATGGCGCCACTCTTGCCGTTTGTCGCGCTTGCAACGGTCACATTCGTGGTGGAGTCGTGGAAACTGTGGCCTCGATGGACGTGTGGCGTTGTGATTCCTCTCGCGCTCTTTGCGCTCGGAAGACAGATTTTGACGGTTTCGAAAGTCTCTGACGCGTCGACACGGACGTGGTTCCAAGTCCATGCTCAAAAATTGAAAGACGCACAGAGTGTGAAAGTGCTCACGCCCCTTCGGCAAGACGAATATGCTTACCTCAGTTGGGCTCGGCGCGGGGTGAAGCTCGAGGCGCTTTCCACAGAGAACAAGGACGCACCACATATTGAGGATGTGAAACGCCGTCCACTGCTGATGACCTGCACTCCCTCTATAACGTTACAAGGCGAGCTACTCAATGGGGCGGCATGCGTGGTGACCCGAGTCTTGAAATAAGGGTTGCCACCTTCCCCACCCCCCCCTTTTTTTTGGGGGGGCGCGAGCCGAGTCCGGCATCCTAAGATGGAGTCGAAAGGCACAGAGTTGCAATCACGGCACACCAAGAATCCCCTCGCACTTTTTCGTGAGGTGCCACGTGAAGGGTGTTGTTTTCGAGTCGCAGCAGCCCTTCCGCAATACCGCGCGCAACGCGCCCGTCGCGTAGGAGGCGTTGCCGCGCACCGGGTGCTCCCGACGCCTCAAGCCAAGCGAGCGGGAGTCCGGTGGGAGTGCGGAGAAGTGTGAAAATCATTTCGGTGAGAAAGTCGGACGCCGTGCGCACCGGTTCTTTTTCGAGTGCAAACAAGGGTACGGCTTGAGCCGCGTCGTGAAACGGAAGGTCGTCGTCGCCTGGAGCGAGGGTCTTGGGCACCGAGCCCACGCGGTAACGAGTGCCGAAAGGAGCGCCCGTGTGGGGTGGCATAAGGCCATGAGCCCCGGTGCCAAGCCCCATGTACGGGAGTCCGTACCAGTAAATATTGTTGTGCAACGACGGAAATCGAGAAAAATTTGAAGTTTCGACTTGAAGAAAACCACACTCCTCGCAGGCGTCCAACAGTTCGGCGTACTCGGTGGCTGCGGCGTCGTCGTCTGCTTTGCGGACCCCGCGAGCCGCTTCTTGCCCGAAGGAAGTGCGGCTTTCCACAGCCAGGGCATAAGCGGAGATGCCCGTTGCGCCGGCGGCTGCGAGCGAGCGAATTTCGTCTGTGAGGGAGCGCTTGCGGACACCTGCCACGAGTCCGTAAATGAGGTCGACTTGGGCTTGCTTTATGCCCGCCGCGCGCGCTTGCTCTAGAGACCTCAGGACGTCGAGGGCTGTGTGTTTGCGGCCCAGAAATGCGAGTGTCGTATTGTCGAGGCTTTGTGCCCCCAGAGTGATGCGGTCCACCCCAAGGCGAGCGTATCCTTCAAACCGAGAATCCCGGTTCGTGTACGGATTCGTTTCGAGAGTGAATTCTTCTACGTTGAATTGCGACCGAACATCACACACGAGATTTTCGTAGTGCCGTGCGTCGAGAAGGCCCGGGGTGCCTCCTCCAAAGTAAAGTGTGACAGCAGGCAGGCTTTCCGAGCTCAAAGGCGCCTGGGTTTTTGCCCAGGCGACATAGTGAGGCGCGAGCGAGGCGAAGGTTTTGCGTGCATCTTCAAGAAGAGCGGTCACCCCTTTCGCTTGAAAGCGGCTCGTTTTGACGAAATCGCAATAGGGACAAATATGGGGGCAAAAAGGGACGTGAAGATAAATGCCCGTGCGAGGCAATTGGGGGGGGAGGGGACGCTCGGAGGCCATGGTCACGGTCACGGTGTCGCTCCTGCCCAACGGCGAGATCCGGCCGCTCGCCAGAGGGCAAAAACCGTTTCCAGAGCCTTATAGGTGTGCACGGCCTCCAGAGCGGCGAAATTGAGGCGCATCCCTTGGCTTTCGCGGCCGGCAGGAAAAAACATGGAGCCTGGAGCGATGGCCACACCACGTTCCAAACACACAGCTTCAATATCCATGGGTGACGTTCCTGGTGGGAACTCAAACCAAAGAAACAAACCCCCTTCGGGTGTCGTCCAGGTTGAACCTTGTGGTGCGAGTTTGCGCAACATCGCTGTGAGGGTGTCTCGGCGAGATCGATAAAGTTCTTTGACACGACCCAAGTGCTTGCGCAGATGCCCTCGTGTCATGAATTCGCAAAGAAGGGCCTGATCGAGGCTCGACGTGGAGATATCGAACAGGGCCTTCCGGCTCACCATTTTGGAGATCAAGGCGGGTGCGCCACAGGCATAACCCAAGCGCAGGCCCGGCGAGAGCGTCTTGGAAAAGCTGGACACGTAAAGGGTGCGCTGCAGTGCGTCGAGTGAAGAAAGAGGTGGCAGCATAAGATCGCCGAAATGAAGTCCGTTAAAGACGTCGAATTCAATAACGGTGGCACCTGTTTCTGTGGCGAGGCGGACCACCTCATGCCTTTGGTGGGGAGACAAGGTGCCACCAAGAGGGTTGTGAAAATTCGGCGAGACGATAATGACTTTGGGCTTTTCTCGCTTAATAGCGTGCTCGGTTTCAGGTGAAATGGAGAACCCTTCAAAGCCGCGTGGCATTTCCGCGAGACGAAGGCGACGCTGCGCCAGCATGGGAAACAAAAGTGTGAAGGCGGGCATTTCGATGGCAACCGTGTCGCCCGGCTGGGCGAGCACGTCGAGAGCGAGGTTCAATGCTTGCATCGCTCCTGAAGTGATCACGACTTGATCGGCGCTCGGCACGGGGATGCCCTTGAGTTCAAGGTCGGCCGCAAGCCGCTCCCGCAGCTCAGCGTTTCCTTGTGGGTGTTCGTAGGCCAAATTGACTTTTTCGGAGTCGAGAAGGACGTGGCGAGCAACACTGCGCAATTCGTCAAGCAGTGTGCGTTCGACAGGAACATGGCTCGAGCCAAGAGCAACGAGGTTTGAAGGGGGATGCCAAGTCGACATCAGCAAACGCGGAATACGCGCAAGAGGGCTTTCCGCAGGGGCGCTGGGCGTCTCGAAGGAGCGGAACGTGTTCGTTCCACTTCCCGAGGCGGCGGCTTGGCGGGCTGCGCTTTGCGAGGGTGTTGAAGCGCGCTGGTGAGAAGAATTCGCGCGGTGGCTGACATAGAAGCCACTGCCGGGGCGCGAGACAGCAACTCCCGCATCCACTAGGCGTTCATAGGCCGCGATGATGGAAATTTTGTTCACCTTCAGGTGCGTCGCCAGGTCGCGGATGCTGGGGAGCCTGGTTCCGAAGAGGATGCCTCCTCCGCGAATCGCTTCGAGGTAGTGGTCGAAGATTTGTTGCGTCAACGGTGTGTTGCTTGAGCGGTCAATTTGGAAAGATCGGGGGAGTGACATGGGTGATTTGCCCTGAAATGCTTGAAAAAAGGAGCTTCGCGAGGAAAATCTTACCGGTACGGTTAGGGGTTCGGTTCAGGTACAGTACCCCATTCTCGAGGTCAAGCGTACCTGTTCTGCTCTGCGGGGGAGCCGATAGTTTGGGGTGAGTGACACGAAGGAGTTCGCACATGTTCCCCAACTTTTCGAAATTCGGCCTCGACGCAAACACCCCGCAATCGTTCCGTTCTACCAACGCAACGTGCGCAGGAGAAACGCTCTGGGCTCGGGTGGAAGGGGTGTCCACGGATGCGCCTTTTGGCGGCGCCCCAGCGGGCAAAGTCGCCCTGAACCAAAGCGACGTTCTTGTGAAGACTTCAGAAACGCGCGTTGACGAAAGTCTCCTTGAGCGTCTGCAGTCTCTGTTTCGAAAAGCGGCCTGACCTGCCAAGGCTCCGGGCTCGAGGCCTCAGGAATCCGTTTCACTCGTGATGGAAAGTCCATCGACCCACACGCGCGGGCAAACGCCCATGGGTGTGTGCTCGGCTGATTCTTCTACGAAGCAAATGGCCTTCAAAAGGGCGCGGAAATCGCCGGCAACCGTGGCTGATTCTATGCTCACGCGATTTCCGTTCTCGAAGATCCACCCTGAGAAGGGAACGGAAAAAGAGCCCTGCAGCGCGTTCACTCCTGCGTGGAGGGAATGCACCTCGTCGACAAGGACAACGGACGACTCCGACTCGAGCAAGCGCTCGGCCTTTGGTGCCTCGCCACGTTGGACGTTCCAGAAATGGGAACCCACCGTGACCTTTGCCCCCATGTTCGCATGACCGGTGGGCCGCGTGTTCATTCGTTTCGCCGTGCCCGCGCTGTGAAGGAACGTGCGCAGCACGCCTTTGTCGAGAATAGTGACGTCGCGAGTGGGTGTGCCTTCCCCATCAAACCCGTGTGGCAGTTTGTTGGCCGCGTGAAGCGCATTGTCGTTCAACGACAGCAAGGGAGAAGCGAAGGGCTTGCCCAAATCCTCTTCCGAAGAGAGGCTTTGCTTGTCGAGAACATTTTGGGCGTTAAACATGTTTGAAAACGCCTCGAGGAGGGAAAGAAACGCCTCGCCCGAAAACGCCACTGTGTATGTGCCAGAGTTGATGCGTTTGTAGTCGAGATAGGAAATTGTTTTTTCTATCACTTTCCCCGCGAGGGCGGGTAAGGCGAGGCCATCGAGGCTGGTGGCGACCTCAGAAAGGCCAGCACTGCGCGGCTTGCGACCTTCTTGCTCGGCGCGGGTGTAAAGGTAAGTAGAAAGGTAACTTGAAGCCTCCTCACGCGCTGCGCCGTCGCTGTTGATGTAGAAGCGCTCTAAGGTTTTTTGCGTGAGGGCATTGTAGGG
Organism: Silvanigrellales bacterium; assembly: GCA_020247005.1. Taxonomy (GTDB): domain Bacteria; phylum Bdellovibrionota_B; class Oligoflexia; order Silvanigrellales; family Silvanigrellaceae; genus JADCJN01. Next base: position 8,351 of record JADCJN010000065.1, on the reverse strand, counting down.
AAGCGATCGGATGGCGGGATGCCCTGCCACCACTTGGGCTTCTGCTGCGAGCAGAGAGGCGAGCATTTCTGACATTCCCGGTTCAGGTGGGCCCGAGGTCCGGGGTGCTGTGGAGTGAGCCAAGGTGTCTTTCGCTTCCGGAGAGAAGTCGACCTTCGCTTCTGCATTCCCGTAGGCCGATGTCTCCTTTGCAAGAAGCAGGGCCGTGCGGATGCCTTGGTCATCGAGTGTGTTTGTCGACGCAATGCCCGTGAGGCCCTCGCGATTCCACACGCGCACAGTCACGCTGTTTCGTTTCGAGGCGCGCATCTGCTGAGGCTTGCCTTCGTTCACCTGGACAGTGGATTCTTCGGTGGCAGCTCCCACAACGTCAAATTTTTCGATTCCCAAGGTCGCGGCCATGGCGCGCGTACGAGCTGCGATTTCTTGAATGTTGGTCGGCTTTTGATGGAGATTCGTCATGCTCTTACCTCCCGCCTACGGTGATGGCGTCAACCTTGATGTGGGGCTGCCCCACGGTGACGTAAATGGAGCCGCTGACGCTGCCGCAAAACCCGGGTGCAAGCTCGGTGTCGTTTGCGCACATGGAAATCTGCATGAGGATGTCTTTCGCATCACCAATGAGGGTCGCCCCCTTCACGGGTTTCGTGATTTTGCCTTTTTCTACGAGGTAAGCCTCCGACACGCCAAAGTTGAACTCCCCTGTCGCACCCACGCTGCCGCCGCCCATACGCTTGCAGTAAAGTCCACGGTCCATGCTGGCAATGAGCTCGTCGGGAGTCGATTTTCCACCGGCAATGTAGGTGTTTCTCATGCGGCTTGCGGCGGCAAACGTATAGTTCTGACGGCGTCCGCTTCCAGTTCGTGGATGTCCCGTACGCATTTGGCCCGTGCGATCGGAAATGAAATTTCGCAGGCGACCATTTTCGATTAAGAGGGTGCGTTGCGCGGGCATGCCTTCGTCGTCCATGTCGAGAGTGCCAAAGGCGTTCTCGGTGACGCCTTCGTCCCACGCGGTGACCGCTTCGTTGGCAATGAGCTCGCCCATGCTGTCGAGGAATGGCGTCGTTTTCTTTTCCACTTGAGTCGTTTCCAGGAGGTGTCCGCACGCCTCGTGGAAAATAACGCCGCCAAAGCGATTGGCCATGACAATGGGGAATTTGCCCGACTGCACGAAGTCGGCACGGAGCATGGCTCCAGCCGAGTGAGCCAGACTCGACACGATTTCCTCTTCCGGAAGTGTGAAAAGAAACTTCGGATTCGCGGAATCGCCCCGACGTTCTCCGAGTGAGGCGCGGTGCGCGCCATCCACGCACGACACCTGTGCCACGAAAGACTGAGTGAGGCGCACGTCGCGGGCGAAAATGCCATCGGAGGAGGCCACCAGAACCTCTTGCCAGTCGCGGAAAGTGCTTGTCATGGCGCTTTCAAGATGTGCGGTTTGTTTCGCCACCGCCGCATTCACTCTCATGAGCGCTTCGGCCGATTCGGCGATGTTTGGGCATTGCCCGAGCCAGGCGTTTTTGGAACGAAGAGCGCCATAGTCACGCAAGGGTTCGAGGTTGACCTCAGGAAGGAGACGGCTCCCGTCGGGAGTCGAAAGACCTAGAATGGAGAGTGCCTTGTCGAGCGCCCATTTGAGCCCTGCATACGAGACGTCATGTGTGCTCACATAGCAATCGGTGGTGCCCCGGAAAACGCGCACGCCCCCGCCCAGCGACAGCGAGGGGGAAACACTGGTGACTTTGCCGTTCTCAACCAAAAGGCTCACGTGGTTGCGCCGCTCCAGAAAAAACTCGCAAGAGTTGGCGCCGGCAACACGCGACAAACCGAGGAGAACGGAAAAGACAGGCTGCCACGAGGCGTCGAACGCCTCCCGGGAGGGCGACAGACTGCGCCCCGAGGCGGACTTCAAGTGGGTGGCCGAGCTTGGAATCATGGGGAGGAGATCCTCGTGAGGGAAGAGAGGATGGCAAAAAGCGAGAGTTCGTTCCGGTTTTCCGGTGGGAGCATACGGTTGTTCGAAGTCGACTTTCAAGGCATACAACCCAGACGTTTAAAGGGTTCACCCATTGAAGGAGTCCAAAGAGATGGCGCAGGAGCTGGAGCAGGGGAAGAGGCAGCTGAGAACCCACACCTGCGGCCAATTGAACGCAGCGCACGCGGGGGCCGAGGTCACCCTCATGGGGTGGGTCAATGCGTGTCGCAACTTGGGCGGACTTGTGTTCGTCGATCTTCGCGACCATCACGGCGTCACCCAGGTCGTGGTGAACCCGGGCTCTGACTTCTTCGACACCGCCGCCACCTTGCGCAACGAGTCGGTGATTGAAGTGAAGGGGCAGGTCATTCGGCGACAAGGTGCCGTAAACGCCAAGATCCCCACGGGTGAAATCGAGGTTGTTGCCGCCGCGCTGCGGGTCGAGTCACCTGCAGAGGTTCTTCCCTTTCAGGTGGCCCACACGACCCATGAAGAAAGCGAAGACACGCGCCTGAAGTACCGTTTCCTCGATCTCCGCACAGAGCGCATGCAAAAGAATGTGAAGATGCGTTCACAGGTCATCCATCACCTTCGGAACACGATGACCGATCTGGGCTTTCTCGAGTTCCAAACTCCCATCCTCACCAGCAGTTCGCCCGAAGGCGCCCGCGATTTCCTTGTGCCCAGCCGCACTCACCCCGGCAAATTCTACGCGCTGCCGCAGGCGCCCCAGCAGTTCAAACAGCTTCTTATGTGCTCGGGCTTCGACCGTTACTTTCAAATTGCGCCGTGTTTTCGAGACGAAGACGCCCGAGCCGACCGTTCCCCCGGAGAGTTCTACCAACTCGACATCGAAATGGCTTTCGCGACGCAAGATGATGTGTTTGACACCGTTGAAAAGGTCATGATCGACACGTTCACAAAGTTTTCGAAACGCAAAATTCAGAAAACCCCGTTTCCCCGCATCCCCTTCCGAGAAGCGCTCGACAAGTACGGTTCCGACAAGCCTGACCTACGGTTCGAACTCGCCTGGACCAACGTGGAAGAGCTTTTTGCAAACACCGCGCTCGGGTTTTTCAAGCAAGCCCTCGCGGGTGGCGGATTCCTTCGCGGCGTGCGCGTTCCGGGCGTGGCAAGCCAATCGCGCAAGTTCTTCGACGAAGCGGAAGCCTTCGCCAAAGAAGCGGGTCTCGGTGGCCTGCCCTATGCCACGTGGAAAGATGGGGAGTGGAAAGGGAGTGTCGCGAAGGGCCTTGGAGACTCTGAAAAAGCAGGACTTGTGGCGCACCTTGGACTTCAAAACGGGGATGGCGTCTTCTTTCTTCTGGGGCCCGCCGGGCAAAATGCAGCGCAACGATTGAAAACCCAGACCCTTGGCGGGAAAGTCCGCCTCTGGCTTGCCGAGAAGCTTGGCCTGCGCTCGAAAGACGAGTGGGCGTTCTGCTGGATCGTCGACTTTCCATTCTATGAATGGAACGAGGAAGAAGGACGTATTGACTTTTGCCACAACCCTTTTTCCATGCCGCAAGGTGGCCTTGAGGCTCTCGATGCCAAGGAGCCGCTCGACATTTTGGCTTACCAGTACGACATCGTTTGCAACGGTGTGGAGTTGTCTTCTGGTGCCATTCGAAACCACCGACGTGACGTTATGAAAAAGGCGTTCGCGCTGGCGGGGTACACGGAAGGCGACATTGAGTCGAAATTTCCGGCTCTCTGGAATGCCTTCGCGTACGGCGCCCCTCCTCATGGTGGCATCGCGCCCGGAGTCGATCGCATTGTCATGCTCTTGCTCGACGAACCGAACATCCGAGAAATCATCGCTTTCCCGTTAAACCAAAAGGCACAGGACCTGCTTATGAACGCGCCCAGTCACGTCAACGAGAAACAGTTGCGCGACGTGCATGTGAAGCTCGACGTAAAGCCCTAGAGGGGGGTTATTGGAAGCGAATGGCCATGGCGCCTTCGAGGAGGGGGTAGTAGTTGGATGTTTGGAGCTCGTCGAGGTAGGCCATCCGCGAGGCCCCAGCCGGCAACGTTTCCACTTTCTGAACCGTCACCCCATTGTTCGTGGCCGACTGATTGAGTGGAGTCACGTAGGCAAGGCGCGACGCATCGACCGAACCTCCCGAGGGCTCATTGTAGTAAAGAATAGAGCCGACAATACCCCGTGGCGTGATGACGTGACCGCCATCCCGAGAGTATCCCTTTTCCGAATACTTGAGATTGGGCAAAGAAACCATTTTGACGTTGTACTTCTCGAAGTGGCCGTAGCTCGTTATCATCGCGGTCGGTTTTTGTAGGAAGTTTTTGTACGTCGAAAATTCAATTTCAGAACCGTACTTTTCCATTGTCGACAAAAGAGCGAGTTTCACTCCAGGTGCCCATGGAAAGGTCCACAGGAGGCTGCTCCGGAACGCTTTGAATTCTTGGTACGTGCGCCAGTTTTTTGTTCCCTTGGCAGGATCCGTTCCAAAAAGAGTCGCCATGTTCTCAATGCGCTGAATGTTCGAGGCGGAGACGAATGAATTTTCTACCCAGCCGCTCGTCGTCTTGACCTTGTTCAAATCTATTGTCGCTTTCAACGCCATGGACGCAGCCGTGGGAGCACAAAGGTTCGTTCCCCCACCCGGTTGAAACCACTTGGCCTGAAGTTGCGAGTCGTTCTGGTTGTACAAAGGCGCGTACCAGAGGCACGTCGAGCCATCTGAATTGCAGCCTGCGTAAGCGGGAACGCTCTGCGCGAAGCAAGCGAATGCCGCGAGGGTCGAAAGAGCCATGGCATCATTGCGGCGCAATTTCATATCAATCTCCTGGTGTCCTATTGTTTGACGTTCAATGCGAAGGGTTTAGGGGCGCGGAGGCTCCGTGGGTTCAGGCACGGGACGTGCGACCACTCGGTGCGTTGCACGCAAACGTGCACCCACCTGCGGGTTGAGCCCTTCAACTTCTTGAGCCAAGGCTTCGAGGGCGCCCCACTGGCCTGCCCGGGAACGCATCGCAAGATCTGCAGAACGCTCGAGGCGAGAAGAGCGTGCACCTTCGTACCTGGCAATCACGTTCAGGGCCTTCAGATTGCCCGCCAGAAACGTTTCATCGAGAGTGGAATCGCCTGTAGAGCGACCCGCTTCTCGTTCCAACACGGCAAGGCGCTTGGCATCGTCAATGGTGAGCGCCTTGTCCGCGATCACTTCAATGAGTCCCGACCGCAGAGAACCAAAGCCGCGAAACCCTCGGAGTGTCAGTGGGTTTGCCAAAAGTTCAAGCGCACGTTCGGCGCTGGTGAAGCTGTCCGCGGCGCGGCGCAAAACGAGAGCGCGCGCACTTGCAATGTCTCGCGCCAAACTTGCCGAAGGCGTCTTCACGAGCGAGAGCGCGAGGTAGCGTGAAAGAGCCAGCCCTGCATCGTCTTTGCCAAGGATTTTGGAAAGCTCCTCAATGCGTGGTGCGAAGCTTTCTGCTGTGAGAGGACGCGTAGACGGTGCATCGTCGTCTTGCGCAAAAATGGCAGGAGTCGGAAGCGAAAGCGCAAGAGCAGCCAAAAGACTGCGTGCAAACTTACAGTGAGTTGTCATGAGAGACCTCCTTTTAAGGCGTTGGTGACAAGAGCTGTCTGTCGGTGAATGAGAGTGATGACGAGAGACGCCGGGCAGCCTCTGGAAAGGGACCCGACAAGAGCGACACAACCAGTGCTTGTTCGGAGTTGTCCTCCCGACGAGCAAGAAGCGCGTGGCCAACCTGTTCGGCCTCTTCGTCCGAGCCCAGGCGCGATGTCAGAAGCGCGACCCCCGTCGAAAAAGTGGAACCGCTGTCGCCACCAACCAAAGTTCCCAGCCATTCCAGGGCGTCTGATCGCTCACGAGATTGGGTCGGGAGAGCTTCAAAAGCCGAGGCGACCAAAAGATACCGCTCTCTTTCGAAACCTTCCCAGTTTCCTTGGGACGTGCGAGTGCGAACGTAGCTCCAAACCGCGGGAGGGTTTGACTCCAAGACGGTTCGGAAAGACTCGACAAGGGCATCGCGGGTTGATGCTCCACCGGCGATTTGCCCGACGTGTTCCGAGGCGAGAAACGATGCCAGGTATGTGGTGGCATAAGGGCCTTCTCCCAGAAGCTCGCGCAGCAAGGACCCGCGGGCTGACTCTGCAAAGGGCACAAGAATCGAGGGAAGGGACACGTCCAACGGACTCGCCGAGTGTTGAAGGGGCAACGCAAGTCCTCCCTCGCTGTCGCTTTGATGCAAGGCACCCCTGCGCTGTTTGTTCGCCCGCTTGCCCGTATGCTCCTCTGCAAGTGTCTGTTGAGGTGCTTGCAGCGCATCATCGAGCGGGGTTTTTCGAGCCAGCATCAGGTACGCCGCTATGGCCGAGACACTCAGCACACCTATTGCAAGGATGTTCCCTCTTTTAGGGGTTTGTAAGTTTCCTTTGAACTTTGCTTTCAACGCCGGATGCCTCCCACTCTTGCTCGGCCGCAGGTGCGATGAACGTTCGGTATTGCAGAGTTGACTTCTACACATCAGCAAGCGGTTTCGACAAGGGGAGGAGGTGCGAAACCGCTTGAAAGAAGATATTATAAAATCATGTTTTTAATGAATAAAAGTTCAATATTTAGGTTTATTTTTAACCCCTCCGAAGGGTTTGTAGGCCCAAAGAGGGCCCCTTAGAGGAGGTTTCCATGAAGTCCAGACGGAGCGCCGCTTTCGGCGTCACGTTGTCGGTTGTGTCATGTGCGTTGGTTGCCTGCGGCAGCGATCCTGCGTTCGTAGAGCAACAATCGTTTCAACAGAAGGGCAGCGTGACCCCCGCGAAGGACGGCCTTGATGCCAAAGTGGACATGGGGGGCCAGGCGACAACCGAACGCCCCCAAACCGAAGGCATGAAGCCTGAAACTCTGGAAACCGAAGGCTCCGCTCCGAGCGAGGTTGTTGACTTTGAAGCACCCGTTGACTCCTTGGCAGAAAACGAAACGGAACTGGTTTCAAAAGGAAGCTTGGGAGGCATGGGCTCTGAAGAAGCTCCGGTGGTTTTGCAACAAAGTGGCGGCAGTGCATCGACCTCAGGAGCAACCACCGTCGCCGACGCCCCTGAGCGAGGGGGCGTGAAGGAAGACGTGAAGGCTCCGCCTGCGAATTCCATTCCCATGAACATCGCTTTCTCGCAGCTCAGAGGTGACGCGGCGTTCACAAACTGCCTGGGAGTCCAAGTCAACAGTGGCGCAGCAGTGGCCATGGGGTGCAACAAAGACGGTGACCTTTTAAAGAATGTCGCGGTGAGCGCTTCCCCTGCGCCCTTCTGCAACATGATCTCCTTGAAGTTTTTGTCGCAGGGCAAAACACTCGTGGACTCTCAAACGCGATTCAACATGGAGCGAATCCGCATCGAAAAACTGTCTTCGACCTTGTTAGAGATTGGTCTCGAAGACAACACCGACACGGACTTCAACGACTACATCGTGCGTATCGAGGTGCCCTCCACCCTGAAATACTTCATTCAAGGAACGGACGTCACGAACTGCGATTGACGGCGACGGGACGCACGAAACGCAGCCCTTTCGAGACCTGCGACGTGAGGCGCCCACCCGACAAAAGGCCTTTGCCCAAAACAAACCCGTCGCCACGCACCTGAACAGGCCCATTGCCTGCATTTTTGCGCCCGCTCGAAGGGACTTCGACTTCTTCGCCCGCAGCGTAAAGAAACGCCGATGGAAAATCGAGGTCCACATACTGCTTCGTGACTCGAGTGCCGAGTGATTGGAGAAAGAAACCTGTTGGCCACAATCGCACATCAGATGCCTTGAAGGCGACGTAGCCCATAAATTCAGGCTCCATGCCAGGAAACGGAGAAAGCCCTTCACGTGCTAGCCACACCTTGTCGTTGCCTCGCGTCCAAGGCACCAGCCCATCGAGGGCATCTTGGTCGACGCCAAACCAGGCCAGGGTGTTGCGAAGGTGCGCCGCGTCAATGCCGCCCTTTGTCCACTTCGTGAGGCGGGGCGCTACCGGGGTTTGTCGACGCAACGTCGGTGAATCGCTGCGTCGCACCAGCGCGACGAAGAACCCGCCTGTGTCATGAGTGTGGGGCCAGAAACGCCGGGCGTGGCGAACGTCCTTGCGAAACGAAACTCCTCGGTGGCATTCCAGCGCAGGCGAGCCCTCGAATCCCGGCAACGAAAAGGGAACAACTTCGCCCAAGGTGCCTAGTGTGTTCGAGAGGACCGCTTCATTTTCTTCCGAACGAAACGTGCATGTGCTGTAAACGACGCAGCCACCGGGACGCGTGAGGTGCAAGGCGCGTCGCAAAAGCTGACCTTGAATGGCAGGCAGGCGTGCGAGGAATCCAGCGTCATACTCCGTCCATTCACCCTGTACGCGCCTT